>CANFFZ010000032.1 GCA_947446155.1 Chloroflexota bacterium
ACTAACCCACCGGTGCTGGCGGCCCGCATGCCGCCGGTGCCTTGAGCACGGGGGATGCGATGAGCATCGCCGACGACCTGACTGCCCGTTACGCGGCCGACCTGCGCGGCTTCGGCGCCGCGCTGCCGGATGACTTCGCCACCGGCGCCCGCGCGATGTCCGCGCACCTCTCTGACGAGGAAATCGAGGCGTGGGCGAAGGCGGGCATCGAACTCGCCAACTCCAGCCTCCGTGCCTGGGAAGCCGCCGCCGAGTACTTCCGCGCCAGCGCGGACATCGTCGAACGCCTCGGGACCGAGGGCATCGCGCGGTGGGCTGCCCAGGCGACGGAACTCTCGTCGCGCTCCTCGCTGATCGCGGCGCAGTTCCTCAAGTCGACGCCGGAGGCGCTGGCCGTCCTGCAGCCGGAAGACCTCGAGGAGTGGGCGCAGCAGGGCGACCGGCTCTGCCGCGGCAACTGGAAGTCGATCGCGCTCGCGCAGCTGTATTTCCAGGTCAGCCCCTCACTGTTCCGCTCGCTCTCATTGTCCTCGGTCGGCCGGCTCGTGGACGTCATCGACCAGCTGACAGAGCGCTCCTACGAACTCGCGACGACAGCACTTGAGGGCTCGGGGCAGATCTTCGCCAGCCTCAGCGGCCACGACCGCGAGCCCTTCCTCCGCTTCGCGCGTGCCGTCACGCGCGCCTCCTGGGCTGACACGCGGCTCTACTTCGAGCGCGGCCCCAAACTCATCGAGCGGATCGAGGCACCGCAACGCGCCGCCTTCCTCGACCTCGCCGGGCGCGTGACAACCGAGGTGGGACGCCAGGGCTTCCCGCTGTTCTCGGACGCCGCGGAAGCCCTCGGTGGTATGGCGACTGAGGAACACGGCGCGTACATCGCGTTCGCCTCGAAGATCGCGACCGGCAGCCCGACGGCGGCCATGGAGTACCTGAAGAGCGCGCCGTTCGTCGCGACGCGCCTCAACCCCGACCAGCGCTCGCTGTGGGAACAGGAAGGCCTCGAGATCCTCGCGGTCGAACACAACCCCGAGGGCGTAGAGGCATACTTCCGTCTGGAGTCCACGCGGGCCGAGGAGCGCATGCGCGCGCTCTCCTCGCGCGTCGAACTCTCCTCGATCAACTCGATGCTGCGCATGTACGCGAAGGCCCTGTCAGGTGAGCCCGTCTCGGTGCACTCGGCGGAAGATCTCGTGGAGCGAGGCATCGGCTGGGTGACGGAGTCCGCCGCTTCCACCGAGGGCTCCTCGATCTACCTGCCGCCGTACGTCGCCACGTTCCCGGAGCAAGAGGCGAACTTCCAAGTCTACAAGGTGTTCACGACGCACCAGACCGGCCGCATGGAGTTTGGTTCGTTCGACTACGCGTGGGACATGCCCGGCGCGCACGTCGCCGCGACTGGCCCCCGACGTGAGGTAGCCGCCGCGCTCCGCCGTCAGGAGCAGGGCATCGCCGCCCCGAAGGCCGAGGCCGTCACCGCCGTCCAGCGCCTTTTCAACTGCTTTGACGACCGCAACCTGATCGCCGGCCTGTTCACGGTCGTCGAGGACACGCGCGTCGACGCCCTCGTCTCGCGCGAATACGGCGGCATCCGGCGCTGGCTGAAGCGTCTCCAGGACCACGAGGTCGGGCGCCGCCCGAAGGTCGAAGAGATGGCGCTGCGTCAGGCGTTCGTGGAGAACCTGCTGCGCGCCTCGCTGGGCCAGGCCGAGGCGATCCGCTGGCCGATCATGCTGCGCGAGTACATGACGGACGGCATCGCCGCGCTGCGCATGGTCGAGCAGGCTGGCGCGACCGTACAGGACAGCGCCGAGGTGGCGGGCGCGCTCTACGACATCGCAACCTCGATCCCGAACGTGCGCATGCCGAACCCGGACGGCAAGTTCGACTTCGACGGCGCGTCTCAGGAAATGATGGACGTCCTCCCCTCGATGCCCGGTGGTGGCGAGGGTGGCCCGGACATGCCGGGGAACCAGCAGGAGATGGCGTTCGAGAACCCGCCGCAGCCGGACTTCCGCGGTGACTTCAAGCCGGAACTCGTCCAGTTAATGGCGAAGTTGAAGTTGCAGCAGGAGGGTGGCGCGGACGCTGGTGGCTCGCTCACCAAGGAGCAGTTGATGGAACTGCTCCAGAACTCCGTCGAACTCTCGATCTCCGAGTGGGCTGAGGGTGACCTCGACCAGAGCCTCGGCATGTTCCTCGACAACCTCCAGAAGGAGGCGGGGACGCCGGCCGGGGACAAGAAGGGCGAAAAGAAGGACGGCGACGCCTCGGCCGACGGCGGCAACGGCGAAGGGCCAGACGACGGCGAACTCCCCGTCGAGGTCACGTGGTTCTACTACGACGAGTGGGACTTCCGCGCTGGTGACTACCGCCCGCGCTGGACCCGCGTCGGCGAGCGCATCTCCGCCGAGGGCGACCGCGACTTCTACGAGGAGACGCTGCGCAAGCACCACGGCCTCGTCATGGAGACGCGCAAGCAGTTCGAGATGATGCGCCCGGAGTCGTTCAAGAAGATCAAGCGCCTCGAAGACGGCGACGAGCTCGACACCGACCTGGCGATCGAGTTCCACGTCGACAAGAAGGCGGGCGCGGGCCCCACAGCGCGCATCTACAATCGCCGCAACAAGATCGAGCGCGACGTCGCCGTCGCATTCCTTCTCGACATGTCCGCGTCTACGGACGAGGAGATCGAGAAGCAGAAGGTTAAGCACTCCGGCAAAGACGACGATGATGACGACAACTTCGATGGCGACCCGCGCCGTTACTTCCAGTGGCTCGCCGCGCGCCGCGCGAAGGCCCTCGTCGAGCCGCCGAAGCGCATCATCGACCTCGAGAAAGAGTCGACGGTGCTGATCGTCGAGGCACTCGAGGCCATCGGTGACTCGTACGGCATCTACGGCTTCTCGGGGTACGGTCGCGACAACGTGGAGTTCCACGTGATCAAGGACCTGGACGAGCAGATGTCCGAACGCGTGGAGCGTCGGATCTCCAAGATCGAGCCGATCCGTTCGACCCGCATGGGCCCGGCGCTGCGGCACACGATCCACAAGCTCGATGAGTACGACGCCAAGGTGAAGATCCTCATCCTCGTCTCGGACGGCCGCCCGCAGGACCACGGCTACGGCCGTGACCGGACGGAGAAGGAATACGCCGTCCACGACACGAAGCAGGCGCTGGTCGAGGCGAAGCGCTTGGGCATCACGCCGTTCCTCATCACCGTCGACAAGGAAGGCCACGACTACCTCAAGCAGATGTGCGACGACATCGGCTACGAGGTCGTGGACGACATCGAGTCGCTCCCACGCCGCCTGCCGACGCTCTACCGCCACCTCGCCGCCGACTAGCCGAGCCCCTCGTGCGCACTCAAACAGAAACCCCGCCAGACGGCGGGGTTTCTGCGCGACGAGAAGTCGACTGGATGCGCCATGCGCAGGCGCGAAGTGCGCGGTTGACCGCGCCAGTGGACCGTTGTGGTCCTAGTGCTGAGGTTGTGACAGGTACTAGTGGAGTTGCCGGCGGCCTTCGTCACCGGCCAGTTGGTACTTCGATGGCGTGACCCTCCATTAGACCGAAGTGTGCCGCGTCTTCCCCAGGATGCGCCCGCCGATGGTCTTGCTCATCGCGACCTCCGTCTCTGTTGCTTCCCGACGTTCGAGGCGGTGTGGAGTCCGCTTCGCACGTCTCTGCGTGAAGACCACACTACTGAGTTCGCGTTTCGTGAAAGTGGGCGCAAACACCGCTCACGTGCGCACACGCACGAATCTCTGTGTGTCGACTCTCTGTGTCCGCTAAGGAAGGCCCCACCGCCACACGCCGCGCGCGCCGCCGTCGTCCACTTCGGCACGCGCTGCGCCCTGCTCCACAAGGAGATCAAGGTGCCCGAGCGTCTCGGTCATCGCCTGGCCGATGCGCGAATCGGGTAGGCGCGGGAACACAGCACGCGTCACCTCGAACGCTGTCGCCGTGCCGGCGGCAGCGAGGGCCGCCCGCACCCGAGCGCCGCGGCGTGCGTGGTGCGCCTCGAACTGCGCGAACAGCCTCGATGGCTCGTCCACCACCTCGCCGTGTCCGGGGAGGATGCGCGTCACCGGCAACGCGCGCAGCGCCGCGACCGAGCGCAGGAACGGCGGCAGCGACGGCCATCGAGTTGGGTCACCATCGAGCGCCCCGGGGAAGTGCAGCCCCGGCGTCGGGATCGTCGTCGGCAGCAACGTGTCGCCCGAGCAGAGATCGAGGCTGTCCGGTCCCTCGATGACGGCGACCAGGTTCCCCGGCGTATGCCCCGGCGCAGCCACGAGGCGTAGCGAGCGGCCGTCCGCCAGCGCCCACGGCCCGCAGTCTTCGGCCGCGTCGATTGCGTCTAGGGGACACGGCTCCCAGCGCTGCCGCGCCGTCCGCGTCCCCAGCAGCCCCGCCACCACCTCGGCTGGCGCGCCTTGCCTCGCGAGTTCCGTCGCCCGCGTCTGCCGCTGCGCCCGCAACCCCTCGAAGCCGGCCGCCAGCGCCGCCATCCCCGCGCGACCCGCCACGATCCGCGCGCCCTCGCGCGCCCACCGCGCCGCCAGCCCCGCGTGGTCGATGTGCTCGTGCGTCACCACCACGACCCGCACGTCGCGCACCGAGAATCCGAGACTCGCGGCCTGTGCCTCGACGCTCCCCCACGCCTCGACATCTCCGTCCGGCTCCCACCCCGCGTCGACCAGCAGCACCCCGCCGGTTGCGAGACGGAAGGGCCACAGGGTGTTGTCGGCGATATGGAGGGGGCGTGGGGTCATCGGCTCGTACGCCCGTCTAACGCGAGAAGCGGGCTGATTCTATCGCACGAGGTTTGCTCGGAACGTTTTCACGGCGTCGATCGAGCGCACGACTACAATCCGGGACGGATTCCGCTTGGACGGAGCATCGGCAAGCAGGGACGTAGCCCTCTATCGGAGGAACCTCGGCTGGCCGCAGAGAGGACTGGGTCGGATGGACGTAGGGGCAGGGCTGACGAACGATCTCAAGAGTGCCGGGGAGCGAGCGCGACAACTCGAGCACCTCGGCTATGACATCGCCAGCACCGGCGAGACGCAGCACGACCCGTTCCTCCCGCTGCTGATCGGCATGGAGCACACGGAGCGGATGCACTTCAGTTCGCTCGCGATCGCATTCCCGCGTTCGCCGTACGTCACTGCGAACATGGCGTGGGACATGCAGAAGTTCTCGGACGGACGGTTCGTGCTCGGCCTCGGGACGCAGGTGAAAGGCCACAACGAGCGCCGGTTCAGCGTGCCGTGGGTGGCGCCGGGCCCGCACATGCGTGATTACGTGAACATGGTGCGCGCGGTATGGGACTCGTGGCAGAACGGCACGAAGCCGAACTTCGAGAGCGAGAACTACCAGTACAAGTTGACGAGCCCGTTCTTTAACCCTGGCCCGATCGAGCACCCGAACATCCCGATCATCATCGCCGCCGTGAACCCGTTCAATGCGCGGCTCGCGGGCGAGGTGTGCGACGGCATCGCGATCCACGGGTTCAGCACCTTCAAGTACATCAAGGAAGTGCTGATCCCCGCGGTGCACGAGGGCGCACGTCGCGCCGGGAAGCAGCCGAAGGACCTCCAGATCCGCGGCGGCGGTTTCATCGTGACCGGGCGGAACGAGCAGGAGGTTGCGGCGGCGAAGGAGCGGTCGCGCCGCCAGATCTCGTTCTACGCCTCGACGCGGTCGTACGGGCGGGTGATGTCGACCCACGGCTGGGACGACGAGGCGGCGCAGTTGCACCGTCTCTCGGTCGAGGGCAAGTGGGACGACATGGTCGGCGTCATCACCGACGACATGATGGAAGAGTTCTGCGTCATCGGCACGTGGGACGAATTGCCGGCGAAGATGCGCGAGAAGTACGCGGGTATCAACACGCAGATCTCATTCGCCGCGGGCGACCCGAAGAACCCCGACGAAGAGGCTCAGATCCGCGAGATCATCCAGGAGTTGAAGAAGATCCCATCAGTCGGCGAGGTCTAGCCTCGGCTACGACGCCGTCCTGGGACGAAGACAAGACGCCGCGCTTTAGGCGCGGCGTCTTGCTGTGTGCTACCTCGCCCCATCCAGCAACGTACTCGGCCGCACGGGCACCTTCGAGGCGTAAGTGGTGCCGAGGGCGCGCACGGCACGGAGGGTGGCGAGGTCGGCGCGCGGGGAGATGATGATCTCGTCCAGCAGATCCGAGACGTCAACGCGGACGCCGAGGCCAGCGCGCTTCTGCTTCGGCGGCTGGGTCACGTACAGACGCACCTCCTGCTCGTGGGCGAGCGCGGGGCGGCTGTACAGCAGAGCGCCATCGAGGTCGGTACGGTCGACGGGTGCACCGGAGAGCGTGAAGTCGCGGTAAGCGACCTTCCCGGCGGTGACCTCGGTGTCGACATTCTTCAAGGCGTACTGGATGCGGTCGAGCGGTGTCTTCAGCGCGACGTACGCACCGCGCGCCGCGTAGGAGTCCCACCGTGCCATCGACTCCGTGGCGGCCTGGTGCCAGTTCGAGACGTAGGTGGTGTCCGTGACCTCAACCGCCGCGCGCGGATCGAGGCCCGCGAGGAAGGCGAGGCGGCTGAAGTAGATTTCCTTGTCGGAGAGCAGCAGAGCCAGTCGGGTGACATCGAGGTAGCGCCAGAGTGGCATGTCCCCGGACGGGCGGTGCCAGCCCTTGCGAAGTACGAGATCCAACGGTGGCTCCGGTCTACTCGCCTGCGCCTACTTGCCCTCGGTGGCGCGGGCCATGAGGAAGTTGCGGACGAGGGTGAGGGCGTTGAGGACGGCGCGCTTCTTTGCGGCGTCGCGGCCCTGGTAGTAGCGGGTCAGCGAATACTCCGTGTGCTCGCCGTCGGTCAGCGCGATGTGCATCGTGCCGGGGGGCTGGCCCTCGACTTCGTTGCCGCCGGCGATGCCGGTGATACCGAGGCCCAACGAGGCGCCGAGGCACGTGCGCGCGGCGGCGGCCATCGCTTCGGCGGTTTCGCGCGAGATCACGCCGTGCGTGGTGGTCACCTCGATGGGGACGCCGTTGGCGTGCTTCGCCTCGGTCGCGTAGGTGACGAGCGAGCCTTTGAAGTAGTCTGACGACCCGTCGATGTCGGTGATCGCGCTGGCGATGGCGCCGCCGGTGGCGCTCTCCATCAGCGCGATCGTGAGGCCTTGCTCGCGCAGCATGTTGCCGACGGCTGCCGGCAGCGACTCCTCGTCGATGCCCCAGATGTTGCGCCCGAGGATCTCGCGTGCCTGCGCCTCGACGGGCTCGATGAGCCGCTGCGCCTCGGCACGGGTGGCCGCCTTCGCGGCGATCCGTGCGTGGACGCCGTCGCCGCGGTGGTAGATGCCGATGCTGGGGTTGGTGCCCTTCAGCAGCGGCGACAGCATCTCGTCCACGGCGCTCTCGCCGAGCCCGGTTGTCTTCAGCGTGCGGCTGACGAGGATTGAGTCGGCGCGCCGCTCGAGTTCTGGTGCCACCTCGTGCTCCCACATGCGGTTCATCTCCGCGGGCGGCCCGGGCATCACGATGATCACCTTGCGGTCGCGCTCCACCCACCAGCCGGGCGCGGTACCTCGAGGGTTGGGGAGGGCGCGGGCGGAGGGGATGAGCATCGCCTGCTTGATGTTGCGCTCGGGCATGCGGCGGCCATTGGCCTCCATACGCGCGCGCAGGACGCGTTCCTGTTCCGGGTCGATGGCGAGCGTCTCGCCGAGCATTTCCCCGATCATCTCGCGCGTGATGTCGTCCTCCGTGGGCCCGAGGCCGCCCGTGACAAAGATGTAGTC
This sequence comes from Chloroflexota bacterium, assembly GCA_947446155.1. The sequence continues at coordinate 7,795 of CANFFZ010000032.1, forward strand.
CGAGCGGCTCCACGCGCGGTCGAATAGTTCGCGCATGCGCGTCGGGTTGTCGCCGGTCTGCGAGACATAAAAAAGATCGACGCCGTACTGCGGCAGTTGGCCCGCAATGAATGCGGCGTTCGTGTCGGTGATCTCACCGAACATGATCTCGGTGCCGATGCTCAGGACTTCCGCGCGCATCCCCGCCCCCTCGCCAGCCTCGACGTTCCGAAGCCTACGGCCGGAGGATACCGCGCGTGGCCTCATGACCCGATGGCACCTCGGTCAGGTGGCGGGCGGCGCGGCTGGTGGTGTCGGCGGTGCCCCGTGCGAGTGCGAACCACCACCTGAGTGACTGTGACCGAAGTGGTTCCACTTGTTGGCGCGGACATCGCCGGGATGGGGCATCCTTGGCCCTGCAGCGGGGTCGGCGGCGAGACCGCCCACGTTCGGTACCGTCAGCAGCCGCTTACCCTCGGTGCCGTCCGCCGGGCAGAAAGTAGGCGCGGTGCTGTCCGCGAGGCGACGCGAGACCTCGAAGTCGGCCTGGCAGGCGGGGCAGCGGTAGGCGTAGATCGGCATCGAGTCCGTGTCCGCTGGATCGTCTTGCGAGGAGTCGCAGGAACGGCCATTGTAGGGAGGCGGGCTCGGACGCCCGTCAGCGCCCTCGGAGGCCGCCCGTGTCACGCATGCTCATCCTCGTCGAAAACACCGTTCCGTTCGAGCGCATCCAGGACTGTCGCGAACTCGCGACATCCTTCGCGACTTTTCTCGAAGAGCCAGTCGAGTTCGTCTTCGCGCGGCCGGAGTCGCTGTTGGCGACGCGCATGGGCGCCGAGCCGTCGCCCTCCGACCCCCCGATCGAGGTGCTGGCCCCCGCTCCGCCCCAGGCCGCCACGATGTCCTCCGCCGACTTCGTCTACCAGCCGGACGCCCGGACTGGCGCTCGATGTGGGAAGGCTTCTGTGAACTCGCGCTCTACGGTGGCCCCCCGCACCGCGGCGCCGACTCGGTCCTCGAAGCCGCCGAACCCGACGCCCCCGCGACCGAGGGCTTCGACGCCGTCGACGAGATCCGCCGCGGCATCTGGATGACCAGCGGCCTCTACTCCGAGGCGGACGAGGCTGACCCCGGCTGGCTCACGATCACCTGCCGCTCGCGCGCGATGGCCGCGTAGATGTGCGCCACGATCATCCTCGAAAACGTCGAAGCGAAGTTCGAGGAGGAGCGCCTGCTCGTCCCCGCCTCGAACTTGTTCACCCTCAAGGACGAGGTGAAGTCCGTGATCACCGTGGTCGCGAAGAACCACCACTACTGGACCGCGCACGCCATCCAGCAGGCCGCCGCGACGAGGTAGGGCTACTTCTTTGCCCGCAACCCGCTGAGGTACTGATGTACCCAGGTTGCGGCGCGCTTGCCGTCGCGGATGGCGGTGACGACGAGGTCGGCGCCGTTCACCACATCGCCGCCGGCGAAGATGTACGGGATGTTCGTCTGGCCGGTGCGCGTGTCCACTTTCACGAGGCCCCAGCGGTCGGTCTCGATCGGCGCGTCGTCGGCGAACTCCTGGTCGGCGTTGTAGCCGATGGCGATCACGATGGCGTCCGCAGGGATCGTGTACTCGGAGCCGAGGATCGTGACGGGGCGGCGGCGGCCGGACTCGTCCGGCTCGGAGAGCTCCATCTTGATCAGTTCGACGGCGGCGGCCTCGCCCTTGTCGTTGCCCATGAACTTCGTCGGGGTCGTGAGGTAGGAGAAGACGACGCCCTCCTCGCGGGCGTGGGTGCGCTCCTCCGCGCGGCCCAGCATCTCGGCCTCGGTGCGGCGGTAGACGCAGGTCACGTGGGCGGCGCCAAGGCGCATCGCCGTGCGCACGCAGTCCATCGAGGTGTCCCCGCCACCGACGACCACCACGTGCTGGCCAACGTAGGGGCGCTCGCGCTTGTCCTCGGGCAGTTCTTCGGGCGACAGGTTGCCGCGCACGAGGAAGTCGGTCGCCTGATAGACGTTCGCCAGTTCTTCACCGGGGACGCGGAGTGCGTTGCCGACGCCCGCGCCGGTGCCGACGAAGATCACGTCGAAGCCGTCGCGGTCGTGGAGTTCCTCGAGGCTGACGTCTTTGCCGATGCGCGTGTTCTGGACGAACGAGATCCCCATGTCGCGGAGCGACTGGAGTTTCTCTTCGAGGATCTCCTTGCTCATCTTGAACGAGGGGATGCCGTAGCGGAGGACTCCGCCGGCCTCGGGCCACAGGTCGTAGACGGTGCAGTTGTGCCCGCGGATCTGCAGTTCCTCGGCGACGGTCAGGCCGGCCGGCCCGCTGCCGACGATCGCGACCTGGCGGCCGGTCGAGGGTAGACGCATCTGGACGGGGAAACCGCCGGTCATCTTGCGCTGGTTGTCGGTGATGAAGGACTCCAGCCGCCCGATCGCCACCGGGGGCTGGGAGGAGCCGTCCGGCCGGATGGCGAACCCGACGACACACGCGCCTTCGCACAGCGACTCCTGCGGGCAGAGGCGGCCGCACATCTCGGGCAGTGTGGAGGTCTCGCGGAACTTGGCGGCTGCGCCCAGGATGTTGCCGTCCTCGAGTCGCTTGAGCGCGGCGGGAATGTCGTTGTGGACAGGGCACGCCTCCATGCACGGCGCGGAGGGACAGTCGATGCAGCGCATCGCTTCGACGATCGCGACGTCGAGGTTCAACGAGAGGTAGGTCTCGTCGAAGTTCTTGACGCGGTCGGCAGGCTTCTGCTTGGGCACGGTGACGCGCGCGATCGCGAGGCGGTCGAACGTCAGGTTCGTCGGATTGTCGGATGTCACGGGGCGCGCTCCGCTCCTGCTACCGAAGCAGAGGTTATCAGATGCCCAGCACGCCCTACTTGATCGCTTCGCGCAGCGCCGCCACGCTCTCCCGCGCTCGCGCGAGCACGTGGTCGAGGTGCTCCGCCACCGTCGCGGCCTCACGGCCGGCCAGCCGGACAGGGCGCCCGAGCAGCCCCGCCTGCGCCTCGATGGCGGTGGCGGCTCGCTCCCCCGCCTCGGCGAGGTGGGCGCGGAGCGGGGTGAGCCGGAGTTCCTGCGCGGCGAACATCGCCTGGCCGCGCATCCGGCGCAGCACGATGGCGTCCCGCGCCTCGTCGAAGGCCTCGGTGGCAGTCGCGGCAGCGCGCTCGAAGACATGCGTAATGTCGTGGTCGAGGACGGCGAGGTGCGCGAGTTCGTGGCGGACAGTCCACCCGGCGCGCTCCGTGGCTTTTCCCAGGCGAGTCTCCGGCAATTGCTCCGCGAGGCCGAGGAGCACGCCTCGGACCTCACGCCATTCGCGCGCTAGTGCAGTGGCTCGGGTCTCGTCGTCGCTCATGCGCTCATTGTACCGGTCGCGAGGGGACGGCTATCCGTCGGGCACGCCTGCTATCGTGCCGGGCACCACCAGCCCCGAGGAGGCTTCGATGACCGCAACGCGAGACGGCGCTACCGCCGCTGCGACGATTCAGCAGGCCGCCGAGCGCCTCCGCGCGAGCGTGGGCCAGGTGGTGGTGGGCGCAGAGGAGGCGGTGGACCTCGTCCTCATCGCGCTCCTGGCGGGCGGCCATGTGCTGCTCGAGGACGTCCCCGGCACTGGCAAGACCCTGATGGCACGGACCTTCGCGGCCTCAATCGGCGGGACGTTCCGCCGCATCCAGTTCACCCCTGACCTGATGCCCGCCGACGTCCTCGGCCTCAACTACTACTCGCAGGGCACCGGGCGGTTCGAGTTTCGCCCTGGTCCGATTGAGGCCAACGTGGTCCTTGCGGACGAGATCAACCGCGCGACCCCGCGCACCCAGTCCGCCCTCCTCGAAGCGATGGAGGAGCGCACCGTCACGATCGACGGCGAGTCGCGCATCCTTCCCACGCCGTTTGTCGTGCTGGCGACGCAGAACCCGATCGAACTCGAAGGCACGTTCCCGCTGCCCGAGGCCCAACTCGACCGCTTCCTCGTCCGCCTGAAGGTCGGCTACCCGACCGAGGAGAACGAGGTCGCCATCCTCCGCCGCTTCGCGGGTCGTTCGCCGCTGTCGGATGTGCGGCCGGTCGTCTCCGGTGCTGACCTCGTCGCGCTCGGTGAAGCACTCCCCCACATCCACGTGAACGACGACGTAGCGGAGTACGCCGTGGCCATCGTGCGAGCCACACGCGCGCACGGCGCATTCGAGCTCGGCGCGAGCCCGCGCGCCTCGCTGGCGCTGTTCCGTGCTGCCCGCGCTCGTGCCGCCATCGACGGTCGCGACTACGTGCGTCCGGATGACGTTAAGATCCTCGCGCAGCCGGTGCTGGCGCATCGGCTGCTGCTTTCCAGCAATACGCGCCTTCGAGGCCGCACGGCGGACGACGTGCTCGACGAGATCCTGCGCGACACTCCCGTCCCTGTGGCCGACCCGGCGTAGGTCCCCTGCCATGAAGTCGATCATCACGGAGTCGTGGCTACTGGCCTCGGCCATCCTTGGGCTGATTGGATTCTCGTCGGGCTCTGCTGCCCTGGTGATCGTCGGCGCGCTGCTGTTTGGCACGGGCGCACTCGCTCGGCTGTGGAAGCGCGTATGCCTTGAGCGCGTCGTATACGCGCGACACCTCACGGAGCACCGTCTGTTCGTCGGCGAGCGCGCCGCCATGACCATCACGCTGGAGAACCGCAAGCCGCTCCCCGTCCCCTGGATCGAGGTGCGCGAGTCGCTCCCGCGAGGCATGCCGGTGACCGGTGTCCGCACTCACGCGGGCGGCACGCCCGGCACGCAGGTGCTCCAGCGCGGCGCCGCCCTCGGCATGCACGACCGCCTCGACTGGCCGCTCGAACTGCGCGCCGTACGCCGTGGCTACTTCCGTGTGGGGCCGACCCGCCTGCGCTCCGGCGACCTGTTCGGCTTCTTCGAGCGTGAGGAGGAGGTCGGGCGGCCCGTCGATGGCATCACGGTCTACCCGCATACCTACGCCCTCGGCGACCTCGGCTTCGACAGCGCGCGTCCCTTCGGCGACCACCGTGGTGGCTCCCGCATCTACGAGGACCCCAGCCGCGTGGTCGGCGTGCGCGACTACCTCCCGGGTGACCCGATGAAGCGCATTGACTGGCACGCGACCGCACGTCTGGGGCGTACGCAGTCGAAGTTGTATGAGCCGAGCCGCACACAGGCGATGGTGATCGCGCTCAACATCCCAACGTTCGATCACTCATGGCAGGGTTCCGACCCGGTGCTGCTGGAGCGCGGTGTCTCGGTCGCCGCTTCGATCGCCCGGTGGGCGTCGGACGCCGGTGCTTCGATCGGCCTCGTCGCGAATGGCTCGTTCCCGGACGCCGACCGCACCATCCACATCGGTGCCGGCCGGCGGCCCGACCAGTTGAACCGTGTCCTCGAAGCCCTCGCGATGGTCACCTCCTTCACGACTGGCGAGATGTCCGAGGCGCTCGAAGACCCATCGCACTCGATCCCAGCGGGGGCCACCATCGTCCTGGTGGCGGCGGTGCTGCCAGCCGACATCGTGGATACGCTGCGTCGGCTGAGGGCGCGCGGCCACCGCATCCACATTGTGAAGACCAGCACCCGCATCTGGGACGTGGATCCTGCCCCCATCCCGGTCGTCGACGTCGCTGCCACCGCCGAGGCCCTCGAGACGGAGGCCGTCGCTGCGGGCTGGATGGAACGGCCGGGGGGGATCGCTCCGTGAGCGCTTCGATGGCTGGCGACGCGATGCACGCGGTGGCCGGCCGCCGTCGGGCCTGGCGGACCGACCTGCTCGATGCGCTGTACATCACCGTTGAGTCCGTCACCTGGTTCATGCTGCTGCGAGTGATCACGACGCTAGCCGAACGGGCCTTCCTCACGTCCCTGGCTGAGCGCGTCAAAGCCGAGCGCAACACGAACGACCTCTTCGACGTCGCCACCGTCGATCGTGCGCTGGCTGCGATCGACGCGGCCCAGCAGGTGACGCACGGCCCCGCGTGGCCGCTGGTCGCGCTGACGGCATTCGGCGGCTTCTACCTGATCCGAGGGATGACGCGGATGGGCATGGACGGCTCCGTCGGCGCGCTCGTCCTGCTGTTCGCAACGGTGCTAGGCCTGAACGTCCTGGCGCACCTCGTGATCGCGGGCGACCTCCGCCTCTGGGACACCTCGGGTGTGGCCGGCTTCATCGTGGAGCCGGAGACGTACTTCTCCGGGGGGCTGAGTATCCAGCGGTTCGTGGAGAGCCCCGATCTGGTGGGGCCGCACGGCGCGGCGATCTCAGTCACGATGATCGGTCTGAGCATCATCTGGTTCCGCTTCGTGATGGCCGGGCGCCAGATGGTCACGGTCGAGCGGATGACGAGGTCCTATGGGGGCGGCTTCGCGTTCGCGCTCATTGCGATGATCGGCGCCGCGCTCGGCAACGTGAACGGCCTCGCGCCCTGGGTGATTGTGCAGTTCGTTGGTGGCGTGATCGCCCTCGCGGTGGCGAACCATGTGCGCGCGACCGCGCCGACCGAGGGCCCCATGCGGCCCGGGCCATGGCTCGTCGCGGTCGGTGGCACCATCGGGATGCTGCTCGCGATGGCGGCGCTGCTTGGCCTGTCCGTGCTCCTCCACGTGGAGGTGCTGCTGGCGGCTGTAGGCGGCTTCGCGCTTCGGGTGATCGAGATCGTGTTGATCATCATCATCACCCCTGTCTATCTGGTGATGGACTTCTTTCTCCGTCTGCTCCTTCCCCGCGGCGTCACCGGCATCTTCGACAACCTGGCGCGGGTGGGTGCGAACTTCGATCAGTTGCGCGAGCAGCAGGAACGCGGCAGTGGCGGCTTCCCGGACTGGATCGCGAACGGCGCGAAGTTCCTCGCAGCGTTGTTGATCGCCTGGGCGCTCTACAAGATCGCCCGGGCGCTCATGGCACGCCGATCACAGGGGGAAGGTCCGGTTCTGGAGGTGCGCGGTGATGCGTCCTCCTCAGGCGGCCTCGGCTCGTTCCTGCGCGACCTCCTGCCGCGCGGCCGGCGTCGAGGGCCGGACGGGTGGGAGCGCCGCCACCCTGCCTACATGCTCTGGCACCGCGCGGAAGTTGATGGTGACGACCGTGGCTTCTCCCGCCTGTCGGGCGAGACCGCCATGGAGTTCGCCGAACGCGCCGAGCACCTGATGGCCGCGCCGTTCCCCGCGGTGGCTGGCGTCTTCGACCGCCTGCGCTACGGCCGCCATCAGCCGACCGCCCAGGCGCTTACCGACCTCGATGTCTCACTTTCAGCGTGGGAGGTCGCCACGCCCGCGACCAACGAGTTGCGCGAGCGTCTGGCTGGCGCGATCCCGCTTCCGGAAGCGAAGGACTTCGCGCTTAGCATCGAGTCCGCGAAGCGCATCGCCCGAGGCAAGCCGGCTCCGGGCGAAGAGCGCCCCGACCGCCCGCCCGACATGCCGATCTAGCGCCCGCCGTCTGAAGTTGGGCGCAGCACCGGTCGACCGGCCTCGACGGCCAGCGCCCCAACGACGTCGTACCAGTCGAGCGTCCCGCAGAGCGCCACGTCGTCCGCAAACCCGAGGTTGACCAGTCGCTGCCCGTGCTCCGATCGCGCGAGCGCGGCGCCGAAGTCATATCGTGCCGCCTCGAATCGTTCGAGGGCGAAGAGCGCCTCCGGCCCGGCGGACGCCCCGGCGAGTACCAGCCGCTCCACGAACAGCCCAGCGGCCAGGGTGTCGTCCTCGGCGGCTTCGCGTCGCAGTCCGGAGCACACCACGAGGACGTCCCGGTCCGCCGCGATCGTCGCCCGCACGACGGCGCTGACGTGTAGCGGCGCCGCTGTCATCGCGAGCGGAGCTTCGAGGCAGGCAAGCAGCGCAGGCGTCCCGTTGGTCGTGGCGACGATGGCGATCTCGGGCACATGGTCGATGGCGATAAACGCCCCCGGCGAGTTGCCGAAGTCGAAGCCCGCTGGCGGCAGCGCGTCCCGCTCCCCGCACAGCGCGGCCTCGATGCCCTCGGCGGCGAGCTGCGCGCGCAGCACCAGGCCGTCTTCGACCGTTGCTGCCGGGTAGATGGCTCGCGCGCCACGGCCGAGCAGGACTGCCATCGCGGAGGTGGCGCGCAGCACGTCGATGACCAGGCAGGTGCGCCCGGCGGGCTCGGCAAACCCCGGCGCGAGGGCGACATCAACGTAGCGGATGGGCATCCTCGAATCCTACGGGCTGCGGGGCTGGTTGCCGCGCGCTCGGGGCGGTCGTAGCCTGACCGTATTCGCGGGGGTGCCGCGGAGGGTGCATGCAGGTCAGGGCCGGGATCTTCGACTCCGGGGTGGGCGGCCTCACGGTCGCTGAGGCGCTACACCGCCTTGCCCCCTCACTTCCCATCTCCTATCTCGCCGACACCGCCTTCTTTCCCTACGGCAACCGCACCGCCGAGGAAGTCGCCGACCGCGCCGTCGTGCTCGCCCGGACGCTGATCGAGGGTGGCGCCACCGTCATCGTCGTCGCCTGCAATACCGCCTCCTCGGCTGCCCTCGAACGGTTGCGCGCAGAGTTCACGATCCCGGTCGTCGGGATGGAGCCTCCGGTGAAGCCGGCCGTGGAGCGCAGCCGTAGCCGTACCATCGCGGTCCTTGCTACTGTCGGCACCGTCAGCGGCGCGCGCCTCGCGAGGCTGACCGAGAAGCACAGCGGGGACGCCACCGTCACGACCATCGCGATGCCCGGCCTCGCCGACCTCGTGGAGGCCGGTGAGACCTCCAGCGAGCGCGTGCGCACGATGCTCGCGGACGCGCTGCGCGAGCCGGTAGCCCGTGGTGTCGACGAGGTCGCCCTCGGCTGCACCCACTATGGGTTCCTGCGCCCCACGCTCGCCTCGCTGCTCCCCGCGAGCGTCGAGATCCTGGACGCGGCAGAGCCCGTGGCGCGGCGCGTGCTGACGGTGATGGCGGAGGCGGGTCAGGTCGTGCCCTCCGGCCCCGCGCAGGAAGTCCTCTGTTACGCTACCGGCGACGCCGACTCTTTTGAAGCAACCATCGAGCGGTTGCGCAAGGACGGTGCCGCGCTCCCTCCCCTGCGCGTACTTCGACCGGTCGCCTGACGAAGGAGCCTTGCCGTGCCGCAGGTCGAGACGCAGACCACCTTTCGTACCCGCTTCGAAGCTGCTGCTCAGCGCAACCATTCGCTGCTCTGTGTCGGCCTCGACCCTGACCCGGCGAAGGTCCCGGACGGTGTCTCCGTCCGCGACTTCCTCATGGGGATCGTGGAAGCCACCAGTGACATCGTCGCCTGCTACAAGCCGAACATCGCGTTCTTTGAGCCCTACCTCGGTGAGGGCATCGACATGCTGCACGAGGTCATCGCGGCCATCCCGCCCGACGTCCCAGTGTTGCTGGACGCCAAGCGAGGCGACATCGGCAACACCTCGGAGGCCTACGCCCGCGCGGTGTTCGACGCGATGGGCGCGGACGCGGTGACGCTGAACCCGTACCTCGGGCGCGATGGAGTGGAGCCGTTCCTGCGCTACGCCGACCGGCACTCGTTCCTGCTCTGCCGCACCTCGAATCCCGGTGCCGCCGACGTGCAGGATCTGCAGGTCGAGGGCCACCCGCTCTACGAGCACATCGCCTATCTCGCGAACGAGTGGAACACCCGAGGCAACGTGGGACTCGTCGTCGGCGCGACGTACCCCGCTGAAGCGGCCCGTATCCGCGAGATTTGCCCGGACCTGCTGTTCCTGATGCCGGGCGTCGGTGCGCAAGACGGTGACCTTGAGGCCGCCGTGCGCGCTGGGATGGACGCCCACGGTGCCGGGATCATGGTGAACGCCTCGCGCGGTGTCCTGTACGCCGGCACTGGTGGTGCCCGAAGCGGTTGGGCGGACGCCTCGCGAGAGGCGGCGACGAGGCTGCGCGACCAGATCAACGCCGCCCGCGCGCGCTAGCGACACCCGTGGCCGCCCTCGACCTCCTCGACCTGCGCATGGGTGACGTGCTGCGCTTGCGCAAGCAGCACCCGTGTGGGAGTCACGAATGGGAGATCGTCCGGCTCGGCGGGGACATCGGCCTCCGCTGTCGAGGCTGCTCGCACCGCATCCTGATGGACCGCCCGACGCTGCGCCGTCGCGCCCTCGCCTACGTTGAGCGTGGCGCACCTCTCGACCCCGCGATCGAGCGCGCCCTGTACGGCGACCTGCCGGGTGACCCGCTGGCCTCGAATCTGCCACCCGCGGAGTGACTGCGGCGGGGCGCGGTACACTCGATGGCGAAGGCGAGGCGCGCGGTGCGAGAACTGATCATCGACTCGATCCGTGTTGGACTCCGGCACTACCGTCGAGTCGTCGTCCTGCGTGAGAAGGAAGCCGAGCGCTACCTCACGATCTGGGTGGGAGCGGACGTCGCGGACGCCATCGCCTTCCGCCTCCAGGACGTCTCAGTCCCCCGTCCCCAGAGCCACGACCTCATGCTGAGCCTGGTGCAGGAACTCGGCGGCTCGGTCCAGGCCGTGATCGTGAACAACCTCAAAGACGACACTTTCTACGCGACGATCCAGGTCCAGAAGGATGGCCAACTGCTGGAAATCGATTCGCGGCCCTCGGACGCCATCGCCATCGCGGTGCGTGCGAGCGTCCCGATCTACGCCGTGGACGAAGTGCTGGAGCGCGCTGGGATCTTGCTGGACGAGGACGGCGAGGAAGTCGCCGACAACGAGTCCGCAGCCGACCAGCCGCCCCCCGTTTCGACCGAGGAACTGGAGAAACTCTCTGCGTTCCGCGACTTCGTCTCAGGCCTCGATCTGGACGATCTCGGAGGGCCCGCGTAGGACAGCGATCAGTCGTGCGAAGGCGCGCAAACTCGGTTGATCGCCACTAGGGCGAATGCTACTGTCCGCGCGGCCCGCCTTGAGGGGATGGGCCACTGTGCTGACTTCACCGGCGTTTGGCCTCCTGGGTATCGGGTTCTCACTCGCTATCTGGATTGTGGGCGGGACCTTGCTCGGGCGCTGGCTCGATGCGAAGTTCGACACAGACCCGGTGTGGACGTTGTTGTTGCTGGGCGCGGGCCTCGCCATCGGACTTGCGGACGCAGTCCGCCGGCTGAGGGCAGTGATGACCCGGATCGAACGAAAGAGGCGTGGGTGAAGAAGCTGCTGATCGCGGCGGGCGTCATTGCGCTCATCATGGTTGGCGTGCTCTTCGTCGGCGGCGTCTCCCCCGTCATTGTTGTCGCCCCCGAAAAAATCACCACCATCGCCGGCATCCCGATCACCAACACGATGATCACGGGCTGGACCGCCGTCGCCCTGATCTCCCTGGCCGCGATCATTGCTGGCCGTGGCATCAAGGAAGTCCCGAGCGGCTTCTCCGGATTCGTCGAGGGCATGGTCGCCGCGTTCTACGGCATCGTCGTCCAGGTCGCCGGCGAGGTGAACGGTCGCCGCTTCTTCCCGCTCGTCGGCACGATTTTCTTTACGGTCGTCTGTTACAACTACTTCGGCCTCCTGCCGATGAACAACGTCATCGGCAAGCCCGAGCCGAACCACGGCGAGACGCAGGTCGTCTTCCTACAGGCTGGCCCGATCGCCTACATCCCGTTGAAGATGAACGGCCTCGAGCAGCGCAAGCTCAAAGACGGCGACCATCCCCTCCTGCCTGAGGGGTACGACGCCAGTCACGGTGCGGCCCCCGCGGGCGGGACGCCCGCTACGCCCGCCGGCGGCCACACGGCCGACCTGAGCGCACCGTCCGCGCCGTTCGTCGCTGACGTCACATCGAGTGCTGGAACCGCAGTCGTTGCGACGGCCGAGGAACCGCACGAGGTCGATCGGTCGACTGACGGCTCGTTCTCGGGCGCGCTCGCGCCGTACTTCCGCTCCGTAAACACGGACATCAACGCCCCGCTGGCCATCGCCATGTTCTCCTTCGTCTTTGTGGAGATGTGGGGCCTGCAATCGCTGGGGCCGGGTTACCTCAAGAAGTTCTTCGCCTTCGGTGCTCTCCTCAAGAAGGGCCCGATGGGCTTGATCGATGTATTCGTCGGCATTCTGGAGTTCGTCTCCGAGTTGTCCCGGGTGGTGTCGTTCACCTTCCGTCTCTTTGGCAATATCTTTGCAGGCGA
>CANFFZ010000033.1 GCA_947446155.1 Chloroflexota bacterium
CCTGCGCTCTGGCTGCTGGCCGTGCTGACCTCGCTCACAGCGGCGCAGCGCCTCACCATCGCGATGCGCAAACTGCAAGAGGGGCCACCGGCATGACGATGGAGTTCGCGTTCAACCGGGAGCAGCAAGAGGCCATCGGCAGCATCTTCGACGAAAAGATGAACATCCCCGTCTCGATCGAGGTATGGGCCCAAAAGGACTCCGTGCTCGTCCGCCCCGACCGCGAGCCAAGCCCGCACAGCGAGGATGTCATCCGCCTCGCACGCCTCGTCGCCTCGCTCCATCCCGCGCTCACCGTCACGCTCTACGACCTCGACCGCCACGCCAGCCGAGCCGCCGAGGCAGGCATCACCCGCGCGCCTGTCACTGTGCTCCGGGGCCGCAACGGCCGCGACGTGCGCATCGTCGGCTTCTGGACCGGCGCGCTTTTCCCTGCGGTCGTCGACGTGATCACCTACCTCTCAAGCGAGGAGACCCCCTTCAGCGATCCGAACAAGGTCGCCCTCGCCAAGATCGGCAGCGACCTCCACATCGAGATGTATGGCGCGATCTATGACCAGCTCTCCGCACAGATGATGCGCTACGCCGGTGCCCTCGCCGTGGAGTCGAGGCATCTGCGCGTGCAGTTCACCGAACTCGTGGAGTTTCCGTCCCTCGCCCTCGCCCGCGAAATCGACTCCGTGCCGGTGACCATGCTCGGCCAGCTCCGCTTCAACGGCGTCTGGGATGAAGACTCACTCGTCCGCCAGATCACCATGACCGCCCAGGGCGACCCTGGCATCGTCACCCTCCCCCAGCAGGTCACCGCCCCCTACTACTCCGAGGCCGACATCGAGCGCATGGCCGCCGCCAACGCCGAGACCGAACAAGTCCCACCCCAGACCCCGAGCGGCCTCTACCTCCCGGGCTAATGCCGTATCAAAGTGGTCGTGCTACGCCTTTTCGGCTGCGTGGATCGTAGGCGAGTTACTTAATCGCTCGGAGCCTCGGGCCATATCCAACTCGATTCCTACCACCTCGGTTACGAATTCACTGCTCCAACCGAGATCATCAAGAATTTCGGACGGCATCCGCAGTTCTTCAGGTGCGTGGCGCGATACTGGCCCGTGCCGTTGGGACGCTCGCAGAAGCGAGCACGGACGCGGCTGAGGCGCTCTGTGCGCTCGCCCAGAGCGCGGTGTCGGAGAACGTGCGGCTTGTTGCGGCGAGAGCCGTGCTGGAGCTTGGTGCGCGGCTACGTGAGCAGACGGAGCTGGAGCCCCGCATCGAGGCGCTAGAAGCTGCTAGCCGGACTTGATCGAGGCGTGTCATGCCTCGCCATCGGTGGCGTCAGAGTTTGAGATCAACGATCTTCCTCAAGAGGCCAGTCTTGGGGTCAACTAGGAGTTCTCGGGCGGCCCGTGCGCCCTCTACTCGCTCTTCCGCCCCCGCAGCAGCATGAACCCGCCGCCACCCAGCGCCGCCGCTAGCACCACCGTGCCGCCGAGCACCGCGTAGGCCATCGTGCGGCTCGGCCCGCTGCTCGCCGCACCAGCACCCGAGGCCGTCGGTGCGCCCTCGCCGGACGCCTCGGGCGTCGGGCCGGAGAACGTGCCGCCGCCCTGCGGAATACCCAGTGGCGGCTGCGTGGCTTGCGAGGTAGGCACGTTCGGCGACACGATCTGCGCCGCCGCGACCGGCTTCAGCCCGTTTTTCTGCCGCCACGCGTTGTAGAGGCTGTCCTGGTCCAGCTTGTAGACCTGCTGCAATGCATCATCGATGCGCGCGCCGGACTTCACCACCCGGTACAACTCCGCGAACTTTTCACGGCCGAACTCGTCCACCATGAACTTCACCGTCGACCACGACTGGCCGTAGAACACGTTCACCAGTTGCGCCTGCCCCACCGGTGCTTGGATCGATCGCAGCACGAGCGTGCGGTCGGCGCGGATCGCGCCCTGCAGGTCTCCGCTGTAACCGGGGCCCGGCGACTCCTGCACGAACACCGCCGTGCCCTCATCCAGCCATGACGGAATGCTGCCGAACGCGCCCGTGCCCGCGACGTGCGTGACGATGTGCGCGACCTCATGCCGCACCACATCCAGGTCGTTCGCGAACACGAAGACGACATCGGGCGCGACGCGCTGCCCGCCGGTCTGGATCTGCGCGTCGAAGGTCGGACTGGTCGGCCGCTTCGCGAGGCGTCCTTCGTCCTCGGAGCGCCACACCATCAGCCGGATCTTGTAGTCGACGCTGACCTTGAGCAGCTCACCGGTCTGAGTGAGCGCCTCCTTGGCGGCGCGTAGCACGCCGGTCGGTCGCGTCTCGTCCGGCCCGTACCAGTACACGGTCGCGATGCCGTCCGTACGCGATCGCCACTCGTACCGGCCGTCGAGGAACAGGTATTCCTGCGTGGGCGTCGTGATGCTCGCGCCGTTCGTGCCTTCGAGGATCCAGTGGTACTTGATCAGTGATCCGACCGGGATGTACCGCTGGCCCCCGTTGGCCTGAAGCGAGAACGAGGCGTCCGCCGGTGTCCCCGGAGTGACCGTGCCCTCGCCCGTGCCGCCTACATCGCCGTTGGGGTTCGAGACCGCGTAGTCCAGCCGCGCGCTCTTCAGCCCCGATGGCACGGTCGCCCGCACCGTGAATACGATGGTGCTAGGGTCTTTTGAGGTCACACCCGTCTCCGGCGTCTGCGCATGTATCGTCCCCGGCCACAGCGCGATCGGCCCTCCGAACAGTGCAGCAAGTATCAAGCCGCCTACCAGTGAACCGAGTCGCATCCGCGTCTGGTTCATGCCTTCGCTCCGTCCGTGGCGACCGCTTCGCCTGCTTCGCCTGTATCGCTGCCGACCTGATTGCGCAGGTAGGCGGTGATGAACTCATCGATCTCGCCGTCCAGCACGGCCGTGGTGTCGCTCGTCTCGGCGTTCGTCCGCAAGTCTTTCACCATTCTGTACGGCTGGAGCACGTAGGAGCGGATCTGGTTGCCCCAGCCGGCTTCGACATGCTGCCCCTTGATCACCGCGCGCTCGGTCTCCCGGCGCTCGATCTCCTTCGCCAACAGCCGTGACTTGAGTACGCGCATCGCCATCTCGCGGTTCTGGCCCTGCGAGCGTTCATTCTGGCAGGTGACCACAATGCCCGTGGGGATGTGCGTGATCCGCACTGCCGTGTCGTTCTTCTGCACGTTCTGCCCGCCGTGACCGCCCGCCTTGTAGGTGTCGATGCGGATGTCGTCCGGCTTCACCTCGATCGTCGGGTCCGCCATGTCCGCCTCCGGCAGCACCTCCGCAAGTGCAAACGAGGTGTGCCGCGCGTGTGCCGCGTCGAACGGCGAGATGCGCACCAGCCGGTGCACTCCGCGCTCCGACCGCAACAGCCCGTAGGCGTTCTCGCCATCGATGCGCACCGAGCAGGTTTTGATGCCCGCCTGCTCGCCCGCCAACAGCGAGATGATCTCCGCACGGAAGCCGCGCCGCTCCGCCCACCGCAGATACATGCGCAACAGCATGTCCACCCAGTCCTGCGCCTCGGTGCCCCCCGCCCCGGCATGGATGTCGAGCACCGCGTTGTGGTCGTCGTACGGCCCGCTCAACGTGAGCCCGATCTCCAGCGCCGCGAACTCCGCCTCCAGCGCCCTCACGTCGCGATCGAGGTCTGCGAGCAGTACCTCGCGCTCGGCCTCGGCTGACTCGCCGATCAGCGCGAGCATCCCACCGGCGTCTTCGATCGCACCGCTCAACTTCGTCCACGTCGAGATGACGCCTTCGAGGCGCGAGACGCGCTTCATCGTCTCCTGCGCGCGTTGCGAGTTGTCCCACAGGGTGGGCGAGGCCGCTTCGTCGCGGGCGTTGACTAGGTCGTGCTCAAGATTGGGGAGGTCAAAGTCGCACCTGCACATCCCGCACGCGGGCCTGCAACTCAGCGATCCGGACGCGAAGTTCTTCCATGCGCCTATGTTCGCACGGCAAGGCGGATCGGTGCCAATCGGCTTATCATGAGTGTGCACGACAAAAACGAGCCTGCTATCCGCTCACCCTCGGCCTGCGCCTTCTTGGCGGAGGATCAGGGTGAGTGGAGCCACCAGACACCGGAATGAGGACACTCCGATGGTCTCGTCCGAGTACTACAGCCCGCTCGTCATCGAGCACTTCCAGCACCCCCGCAACGTGGGTGCCATGGCTGATGCCGACGCCGAGGCCTACGTCACCAACCCCGTCTGCGGCGACTCCCTCCGCCTCTTCCTCAAGATCGAGGACGGTCATATCACCCGCGCCCAGTTCCTCTCCTCCGGCTGCCCCGCTTCCATCGCCACCTCCTCCGCCGCCACCGAACTCCTCGCCGGCAAGCCACTCGACGAGGCCGTCGCCCTCCCCCGCGAGGCCTACGCCGACGCCGTCGGCGGCCTCCCCAAGTCCAAAATCCATTGCTCCGTCCTCGCTGCCTCCGCCGTCCGTCAGGCCGTCGACACCTGGCGCAAAAAAACCACCACCGAGGTAGCAAGCTCGTGATGCGCCGTCCCGCGCAGGCTCGCCCATGACCGCCGTCGCGAGAATCCGGAATTCTGCCCCCTCCCCCCTTGAGCGGGCCACTCTGGGCGATGGCCCCAGTAACACGCGGGGATGGGCCGCCTCCGCACCCTCGCCCAACCACCGCCGCCCCATCCAGCCCGCAACCCCCCGCTCGCGATCCGTCGAGGCCCGCGCCGTAGCCGCTGCAACCTGCATCAGAGGTTCCTCCCCCTCCGAAAGCGGGATTGGCTCGCCCAAAGGGGGTGCAACCCCCTTTGGAATGACTCACCCCTTCCCTAGGAGGGAAGAGGGGCAGGGGGGATGGGCTGGCACCGCCACCTCGCCCTACTTCGACCGCCACATACAGCCTCAACACCCCCGCCCGCGATCCCCCTAGGAGCGCCACCCATGACCATCGCTGCCCTCATACTCGCCGCAGGCGCCTCCACCCGCATGGGCCGCTCCAAGCCTCTTCTCCCCTGGGGCGGCACCAACCTCCTCGGCTGGGAACTCACCCAACTCATGGACTCCTGCGTCGACGACATCGTCATTGTCACCGGCGCGCACTCCGACGCCGTCCGCCGCTCCCTCGGCGACGGCGCCCGCTACGTCATCTTCAACCAGCGCTGGTCACAGGGCCGCGCCACCTCCCTCGTGGCCGGTGCCCGCGCCCTTGCCGCCCCCGGCCGCGCAGCACCCGAGGTCATCGTCATCCAGAACGTCGACCAGCCCACCCGCGCCGACATCATCGACGCCCTCGTCGCCGAACTCCGCACCACCGGCGCCGACATCGTCCAGCCCACCTATCGAGGCAAGTCCGGCCACCCCGTCGTCCTCACTGGCCGCCTGCTCCCCGAACTGCTCGCCGTCCGCGAAGATACCTTCGGCCTCCGCGCCGTCGTCGACGCTCACCCGCCCCGCCTTGTCCCCATGGACGATGAGCCCGTCGTCCGCATCGACCTCGACACCCCCGACCTCCTCGATGAGGCCCGCCAGTTGCTTGGGGTCGCGGGATAGCAGCACCTATCACATTCGTCAGTCATCATGCCCGTGGATGCATCGATGACCACCGATATCCCTGCCGATGCGTTGTGCGCAGTCCTCGATCGCTTCGGCCTCGATGGCGCGCGTGTCGAGCGATCCTTCGAGGCGAGCACGCGCAACGATAACCTGCTCGCGGTGAGCGCCAGCGGTGAACAGTTCGTCCTGCGGCGATGCCGCCGCAACCGTGACATGCCTCGCGTCGAGTTCCAGTTGCGGTTCCAGCAGTATCTCTACACCGCCGGATACTCCGCGCCGGATGTGCTCCCGGCAGCCGTCGCCGTTCAGATCGCGGCACATTACGCTCTGATGCCCAGATAGACCTCTCGTCTCTCCTTTTAGGCAAGGCGAGGGGACGTTTGCACCTCTGCACCTCTCTCCGGTCACCTACGCGGTAGCCTCACCCCGCCTCGATTGCTACTATGCGGCGGCATGCGCCGGTGGAGTACTTCCCCGGCTGCGGGAGAAGAGGCAGACGTGGCCTACGGCATGGGCATCGCCCGCGGCATGCTGCTGACCTTCAAGCACATCTTCAAACCCCCGATCACCGTCAACTACCCCGAAGAGACCCGTCAGGTGCCCGTCCGCGCCCGCACCAACCTCCTCTGGTTCGAGGAGCGCTGCACCGGCTGCTCCACCTGCGCTCAGGCCTGCCCCGACGGCTGCATCCTCGTCCAGACCTCCCCCCGCGAGGACGGCACCCTCAACGTCGACCGCTATGAGATCGACTTCCGCATCTGTATGTACTGCGGACTCTGCACCGAGGCCTGCCCCTATCAGGCCATTCAGGCCGGCGGCCGTTACGACGACGCCGTCTACGTCTTCGAGAATATGTATCGCAACAAGGAGTCGCTCACCCGTGAGTCGCGCTCCTACATGCAGCAGACGGATAACCGCTATCCCAACGGCCAGATGCAGGAGGCCAACCCCCTCCGCACCGAGATGCCAACCGCCAAGAGCCGCATCCCCGCCGCCGGTGCCGATGGCCCCTTCGGTCCTCAGCACCTGCCGAGCCGCGGCAACGAACACACCCACGACCACGGTCACGATCACAACCATCAGCACTAGCGGGATCGCCTTAACCAACACGCCGCAACAGCGAGGGCAACAGCCGTGGTGAAGATCACCGTAAACGATGTGGAGATCGAGGCCGATGCCGGACGCCGTCTGGTAGAGGTGATCAAAGAGGCTGGTGTCCGCATCACCAACCTCTGCTACATCGACGGCCTCGAACCCTACGCCGGTTGCCGCACCTGCATCGTCGACATCGCCGGCGCCCGCCCCACCACGCTGCAACTTTCCTGCACCGCCACCGTCGCCGAGGGCATGGTCGTCCAGACCGATACCCCCGAGGTGAAGCGAGCGCGCCAGGGCGTGATGTCATTGATCATGGCGAACCACCCGGATCGCTGTCTTACCTGCCACCGCCGCGTCCACTGCCAGCCCGGCGAGATCTGCCTGCGCGACGACGTGGTGACGCACCGCTGCCTCACCTGCTCCAAGAACTACCGCTGCGAACTCCAGACCTCCACCGAACTCATCGACATGGGTGAGTTCGAGGAGCCGTGGGTCGGCGAGACCCGTTCGTACTACGAGACCCCGCCCCCCGAGCCGGACCGCGCCAACCCCTACCTCGAGTTCGATCCGCAGATGTGCATCATCTGCACCCGCTGCGTCCGCGCCTGCGCCGATGTCCGCCATACCGGCGCGATCACGCTCGCGGGCAAAGGCCCCTCGACCGCCATCGCCTTCGGCACCGGCGGCCCCGTACACGACTCCGACTGCGACTTCTGCGGCGCCTGCATCGATGTCTGCCCCACCGCCACGCTGATGGAGAAGCCCAACAAGTGGGCCGGCGTCCCGCAGGACTGGTCGAACTCCGTCTGCAACGGCTGCGCGGTTGGTTGCACCATCTCCTACGGCACGCAGACCGATGGCCGCCCGATGATCGTGCGCCCCGACCGCCTCAACGCTTTCAGCCGCGACCAGATCTGCGTGCGTGGCCGCTTCGGCTACGACGCGGTCTTCGAGCGTGAACGCCTCGGCCGCTCGCTCGCCCGTCGTGGCGAGCGCCTGCTCCCCGTCTCCTTCGATGAGGCGCTGGATGAGGCTGTTGCCAAACTCAACGCCATCAAGCAGGCCCACGGCCCCGAGGCCATCGCTGTCCTCGGCTCCCCCCTCGCGACCAACGAGGAAGCCGCCACCCTCGTCCGCATCGCCCGCGAGGTGATCGGCACCCCGCACATCGACTTCTCGCACGGCGCGACCCACCGCGCGGTCATGTCCGCGCTCGCTGCCGGCCTCGGCATAGCCCAGCAGCCGGCAGGCACGACACAATTGCCCGCGAGCCTCACCGACATCGAGACCGCCGACACCATCATTGTCGTCGCGGGCGACCTCGAAGAGTCGCACCAGGTCGCGGCGCTCCGCGTGAAGGACGCCGTCATCAAGCGCAGCGCCCGCCTCGTGCTCGTCAGTACACGCTGGACCGAACTCGTCCCCTTCGCCACCGCGTGGATTCAGCCGGAACCTGGTAACGAGGGCGTCGCCGTGCAGGCGCTCGCCACCGGCGAAGGCGGCGGCGACGCCGAGACGAAGGCCGCCGCCGCTCTCACGCGCGCACGGGACAACGCTGAGTCCGCCGTCGCCATCGTCTTCGCCCCCAATGCCGTCGGCGCTGCCGAGGCCGGCGAGGCCGCGAAGGCCGTCGCCAACCTCGCCATTGCGCTGCGTGGCGATGCTGCCGCGAACGTCGTCCACTACCTCCCGACCGACGCGAACGTCGTCGGCATCGCCGACATGGGCGTCGCCCCCGGCCTCAACGGCCACGACTTCGCCGGGATCATCGAGGCCGCACGCAGCGGCGCGATCAAGGCGCTGCTCGTCCATGACGACAACCCGCTGCTCAACGCCCCCGGCGCAGCCGCCGTACGCGCGGCCTTCGAGGCCGTCGATGCGCTCATCGTGATCGACTCGCTTCGCTCCACCACCGCCGAACTCGCGGACGTGGTGCTTGCGGAGTCGCCGTTCTTCGCCAAGGACGGCACCATTACCACCGCCGACCGCCGCATCGTCCGCCAGAAGCCCGCCTCCGCCGCCACCCGCGAGGAGCGCGATGGCCTCGTCATCCTCAGCGCGCTCGCGACCGCGCTCGCCCCCAGTAGTGATGGCAGTCTCGGTGTAGCCGATGCCGCCAGCGTGATGGTCGGCATCGCCGCCCGCGTCCCCGGCTACGTCGCCTACGGCGACATTCGCTCCGGCCGTACCCGCGCCCTTGCCCCCGCTTCGGCTGGCGCGACGCGCACCCAGCCTGTTGTTGCGATGGCGTCCATGGCACAGTCCGGCGGCGATGGCCTCCGCCTCGTCACCGGCCGCTCGCTCTTCACCTCGTGGGAGGGTGCCTCCATCCACTCTGAGGAAGCCGACAAGATGCACCGTGAAGAATCCGCGGTGCTCCACCCCGCCGACGCCGAGGCGCTCGGCATCCGTATGGGCGACGCGGTCGTTCTCGCCGATGGCGCGACCGAGGTACGCATCACCGCTCGCCTTGACAACGGCGTCCTGCAGGGCACCGTCTACGTCCCGCACTACTACGATGGCGGTGCGATCATGGCCCTCCTGCCGCTCGAAGGCAGCGGGCCAGCCTCGGCCACCGTCCGCGTGCGGGCGCTCCAGCCGGCGTAACTTTCCCGGCTGCGGCATGTCGAGTAGATATCGGTAGGTTTCCGCGTGCGTTGCCCTATACCTCGCGGTGCTACCATCGCGCCATGACTACGCAGCACGCTTCCCGCCCCTCCTCGCGGATGGTGCCGCTCGCCGTGACGGAAGACGAAGCCGCCGCGCGCCGCTGGCTCGCGGGCCTCGAGGCTGCGACCATCCGCGCGCGCGTTCGCATCGAGGACACGCGGCGCATGGGCACCGGCTCCTCCATTCTGCCGCTTGGCCCCGTCTTCGCCACCGCGCTCTACGTCCCCGAGGATCGCCGCTTCGAGGCCGCCCGCGTGTTGATTGATCTCGGCTGGGATGGCCGCCAGGTCGGCAACGTCGTCGCGGGAATCCACCGCCGAGGCGTCCCGCTGAGCACCATGATGGGCGGCGCGCTTGCCGCGCTGGTCGGCGCACTCGCGGTCGCCTTCTCGGCCGTGCTTCAGAGCTGGTAGTGCAGCTCCGCCTCTTCCCGCTCGGTGAAGTCGTTCTCTTCCCCGGTATGTCGTTGCCGCTCCAGATCTTCGAGCCGCGCTACCGCCAACTCGTCACCGAATGCCTGGAGGACGATGAGCCATTCGGCGTCGTGCTGATCCGCGAGGGCGACGAGGTTGGCGACGGCGCGATCCCCTACGACATCGGCACCACCGCGCGCATCATCTCCGCCGCCACGCGCCCCGATGGCGTTGTGCAAATCGCTGCCACCGGCGAGCGCCGCTTCCGCATCAACCAACTGCATCACGACCGCGCCTACCTCTGGGCCGATGCGGACTACCTCGATGACACTGGTGGCGAAGTCCCCGCTCCGCTCATCGAGCGGGTGAGTGCGCACCTCGCGCACATGGCACGGCTGCGCGCGGCGGCCAACGGCGAGTTCGAGCGCGAGTACGAGATACCGGAGACGCACACTGCGCTCGCCGACGCCGCGGCAGTCGAGGTCGATGCCGACCCCGAGGTGCTGCAAGCAGTGCTGGGAACCATCGATGTCTACGCGCGCCTCGAAGCGCTGTTGCCGCTGCTGGAAGACGCGGTCGAAGATGAGGAACGCGACTCCGCAAGCGCGGTGGCGCAACGCTGGCGAGGGTTTGGGATGGCGAACTAATGCCTCCGGCGTGGCGCGCGCCGGGACGGCACGGACGTGATAGCGGGAACGCGAGTAGGGGAAACTCCTACTCGCGTTCCCGCTATCTGCCTCGATGGTGATAACTGCTCGCCGTGGTGCGCGAGGTGCTCTATAGCGCGCTCGACGCCGCATCCGGAACGTAAACCAGCGTCAGCCGCTCGTCTCCATCTCGTATCCCGCCGCTTCCCACGCAAGATGCCCGCCCTCCACGTTGTAGAGGTCGGTCAGCCCCATCGTCGCCGCAAACTCAGCCGCGACGGCGGAACGCTGCCCTGACTTGCAGATGAACAGGATCGGCTTGTCTGTCGCCAGATCCTTGTGCCGTGGCAGCGTTGCCATGTGCGGAATGTTTAGCGATCCCGGGACGTGTCCGTCCGCGTGCTCCCAGCCCTCGCGGCTGTCGATCACCTGCACATCGCCGCTCTCGATCATCTCTTTGGCTTCGTCGACCGAGATGCGGGTGAACGGCTCTAGGGGGTCTTTCGTGGCCAAGTCGGTATCCTTCCGGGCGATCAAGTCCGTCAACGGCGGTGGAAATCGAGTGTAGCAGAGGCTTCCACACGGTCAGCTACCGCCTGCCCCCTATAATCCTCGTGTGCGAATGAATATCGGCGCGGCCCACCCCCATGCCTGAGCGGCCTCGCGTCTTCGTGACTCGCACGCTCCCCGCCGCCTGCCCGAGGCCGAGCGCGCCGTTCGCGATGGCGCGTGGGGTCCATGGCATCCCACATGGCTGCTCGGACGCGAGGTCTCTGGCTCTACCATCGGCATCATCGGCGCGGGCCGTATCGGCGCGGCGGTCGCCCGCCGTGCCGCCGGCTTTGGGATGCGTGTCCTCTATTACAGTCGTGCGGTGCATCCGGACTTCCCGGGCGAATATGCAAGCCTCAATGCACTACTGTCGGAGTCGCACTTCGTCTCAGTGCACGTCCCGCTGACCCCGGAGACGGAGCGCATGTGCGATCCTGACTGGTTCGCGAAGATGCGGCCGGGCGCGGTGTTCGTGAATACTTCGCGTGGCGGGGTCGTCGACCAGCAAGTGCTGCGGGCTGCGCTGGAACGTGGCACGATTGCGGCGGCGGCCCTCGACGTCACCACGCCGGAGCCGTTGCCGCCGGACGACCCGCTTCTACGGGCGCCGAACCTGCTGGTTGCGCCGCACCTCGGCAGCGCCACCGAGCGAACCCGGACAGCGATGACGGCGCTGGCTGTGGATAATCTGCTGGCAGCGCTCGCCGGTGAGCGGCCCCAGAACCTAGTGAACGCGGAAGCGTGGGAGCGGCGATGACTTCGAACCCCTCAGGGGCTGTCGACGCGGAGGCAAGTGGGCGGTTCTGGCTCGCGGATGCCCTCTGGCAACTGGGCGGCGTTCAGTTCGGTGACTTCAGCCTCGGCCGCACCGTCCGCCACTCCCCCGTCTACGTGAACCCCAAACTGATCATCGCCCGCCCCAACACGCTCATCCGCATCGGCGTGCTGATCGAGGACGAACTCAAGATGGCGATGGCCCGCCGCAACAAGCCCGTCGCCGGTTTCGAACTGCTCGCCGGCGTTCCCATCGGCGGCCTGCACATCTCCACTGCCCTCTCGCTCCAGATGCGCGTCCCCCTGCTCTACGCCCGCCCCGGCGAGCGTAACGAGGAGGAGCGCCCGCACATCGAGGGTATCTACCGCCCCGGCCAGACCGCGCTCATCGTCGACGATCTTGCCACCGGCGGCGGCTCACTCGTCGATACCGCCACGCAACTCCGCCGCGCCGGCCTTTTCGTGCGCGACGCTGTCGTGCTCATCGACCGTGAGCAGGGCGCCGCCCGCCGCCTCGAGGCCATCGGTGTCCGCCTCCACGCCATGCTCACCATGGAGAATCTGCTCACCTACCTCCACTCCACCGGCAAACTCACCGACGACGACTACCGAGGCTCCATGCGCTACATCGAGCGCGAAGGCGACGCGAAGTCTGAGTTCGACTAGTGCCGCGAACCAGCGCGCGCCTCGCACGCATCGTGCTGCTCGTGCTCGCCGCCCTCGCGGGCGGCTGCGGCCAGGAGGCTCCCCAACTACCAGCCTCCGCCGCCGTCACGACCGCCGCCACAGGCACACCTACACCTACACCTACACCTACACCTACACCTACACCTACACCTACACCTACACCTACACCGGGAGCCTCGCTCACCTCGTACCGCTACGCTCTCAATGTTGAGGCGATCAACCTCTTCGGCTCGCCCAACGCCGCCCCCGGCGCACAAACCTCCGCGCCCCCGCCGCCCGTCACCGTCTCGATCGTGGGCGCGACCGCTGTCGACCGTCAGCACTCGCTCACCAAGATCAACCTCGGCTTCGGCCTGCTCGAGGTGGAGCGCAGGCAGGTTGGCAGCCGCGTCTGGAACCGCGACGGCAACAACCCCTGGATGGAAGACCGCCTCGGCTCGTCCAGCACCGCCCGCGCGCTCGGCCTCGGCATCGACCCGTCCGCTCTGCTCAGCGGCCCCTCGATCGCCCGCATGCAGACGGTGCTCCGAGGCGTCACCGGCACGCCCGAACAGATCGACGGCCAGCCCCTTGTCCGCTACCCGCTCACCGGCGAACAACTCAAGTCGATCGTCGAAACCTCCGGCTCACTTGGCCTGCCTATCGACCAACTCCAGGGCACGACCATCCTCTGGCTCCGCGCCGACGGCCTCCCCGCCCGCCTCCTCCTCGACGCCGAGACCGCCCAGAACGCCCGCGTCAAAGTCGATATGACCATCACCGACCACAACGCCACCGGCATCGCCATCGAGCCGCCTGCCTAGCCCCCCTAGGCGTCCGGGGCTCGCCCACGTACCGAATTGTCTATGCGATTTACACTGTTATATTTCCCCGGTATCCTGCTGACGCACCTGAACCATTGCTGAGGACTTTCGAGGACAAACCCAGTGCCCGAATCCCCCTTCCGCGATTACCTCGACCTCGTCGAGGCTGCCCGTGAACTCGGTATCCACCCGCAGAGCCTGCGCCGCCTCATCAAGCAGCGCCGCGTCCCCGCCGTTCTCTTCGCCGGCAAATACCTCATCGAGCGCGACAAGCTCGAAATGTTCAAGTCTAACTACGACCCCCGCCCCGGCCGCAAACCCATCCGCCGCCTTCTCTAACCCCGCTCCCCTCCGCTCGTTGTGAGCCGTTGCGCCGTACACGGCGCAACGTGTCGAATCCACCTCCGAGGTGCCCCGCGCCACAACGAACTCCCGCATGTCCTAGCCATCCGAATCCGGGAGAGGGCCTTCTCGGCGACGGCCCCATCCAGTACAGTGGTGAGGTGTGGGGGTGAGGTACCCCGACCCCGTATCTTCCGCGCTATCCTGATGCCCATGCCCCAACTCCCATCCCCCATCTACCTCGACTCCGCCGCCTCCACCCCGCTTCGCCCCGAGGCACTCGAGGCTACCCGCGCCCACCTCCACACCGCCTCTGCCCCCGGCAACCCCTCCGGCCACTACGCCACCGCCCGCGCCGCCGCCGAAGCCCTCGAGGCTGCCCGTGAGGCCGTCGCCGCCGTGCTCAACGCCATGCCCGAGGAGATCGTCTTCTGCTCCGGCGGCACCGAAAGCATCAACGCCGCCATCAAGGGCGTCGCCCTCGCCCAGCGCGAGGCCGGCCTCGGCGCGCACATCCTCACCTCCGCCGTCGAGCACCATGCCGTCCTCGAATCCGCCCAGTGGCTCGCCCGCCTCGGCTTCGACATCGAACTCCTCCCCGTCGACGCCCACGGCCGCGTCGACCCCGCCGAGGTCGCCGCCGCCATCCGTCCGGACACCGTCCTCGTCTCCGTCATGTACGCCAACAACGAGGTCGGCGCCGTCCAGCCCATCGCCCAGATCGCCCAGGCCATCCGTGCGCGCGGCCTCGAGCTCCGCAGGCGTATCCCCTTCCACACAGACGCCGTGCAGGCCGCCACCGCCCTCAGCCTCGACGTGCAGGCCCTCGATGTCGACCTGCTCTCTCTCTCCGGCCACAAGTTCGGCGGCCCCACCGGCACCGGCGTCCTCTATCTACGCCGAGGCACCCCGTTCCTCGAACTCATCTCTGGCGGCGGTCAGGAGCGCCAGCGCCGCTCCGGCACAGAGCACGTCGCCGGCGTCGCCGGCCTCGCCGCCGCCCTCACCGCCGCCGCCGCCGAGCGTCCCGTCTTCACCCGCACCACCGAGGCACTCCGCGCCCGTCTCCTCGCCGGCCTCCGCGCCGTCCTTCCCGAGGCCCAGATCGACGGCCCCGAAAACCCTGCCGAACGCCTCCCCCACCTCCTCCACTTCTGCGTCGATGGCGTCGAAGGCGAATCCGTCGTAGACGCCCTCGACCGCGCCGGCATCGAAGCCTCCGCCGGCGCCGCCTGCACCAGCGCCACCTGGGAACCCAGCCACGTCCTCCTCGCCATGAACATCCCCATGCAACTCGCCATCGGCTCCCTCCGCCTCTCCCTCTGGCCTCACCTCACAGAGGCTGACATCGACGCCGTCATCGCCGCCCTACCGAACGCAGTCGAAGCCGCCCGCACCGCCGCCCTCCCAAATCTCGCGCTCTGATCCCCTCCCCTCTCAAGGGGGGAGGGCTAGGGTGGGGGTGATTCCGGAGATTTCTCGCCCACTTTTCGAGGCCCTCCACCCCCACAACTCACCCCCTCTGTTGCCCGAGAAATGATAATCAGAGGAAGCATTCGTATAGATATCAAAGTCCAGCCTTCTGGCCCCTTCTCCTAGGGGCAGAAGTGAGGTGTGAGGTCAGAGCGACGACCACAACAGCCGCAGCGACACCACAATCAGCGCCACCGCCAGCGCCCGGATAATCCACCCCGCATGCACCCGAGGCGCCAGCCGCGCCCCCACCTGCGCCCCCGTCACCGCCCCCACCGCCAGCGCCGTCGCCTGCGTCAACGACCGGTCCCACGCCCACACCCCCGTGGCCACATGCACCGCCGTCGCCTCCACCGCCATCACCGCCGCCAGCAGCTGCGAGGTCGCCGTCGCGATGTGCACCGGAAAGTGCAGCAGCACCGCCATCGTCGGCACATACATGATCCCCCCGCCGATCCCCAGCAGGCTCGACAAGAACCCGATCCCCGCTCCCAGTGCCATACCGTCCGGCAGCCGGTACGAGTACACAAACGTCTGCCGCTCTCGGTCCGTAATCATCCGCCGCACCACCCACTCCCCCCGCAGCGGCGCGCGGATCGTATCCACCGGCCGCGGCAGCAACAGCCACACCCCCATCACCAGCAGCGCCACCGCGAACCCCACGTTGAACAACTCGCGAGGCACCTGGTGTACCAGCAGCGCCCCGCCCACCGCCCCCGGCAGCGTCGCCAGCGCGAACCACCCCGCCGTCGGATAATCGATGCGCCGCTGCCACCCATACGCCAGCGACCCAGATGTCCCCGTCGACAGCACAATCAACAGCGACATCGCCGTCACCGTCGCCGCCGGCTTCTCCGGATAAAGCAAGAGCAACAGCGGCACATATAGATACCCGCCGCCCGTCCCCACGATCGTGGCAACGGTGCCCAAGGCCACACCGAGCACTGCAAGCAACGCGAACTCTGCCATTTACCCACTTGTACCAGCCCCTCGTGTTGCGACATACACGAGATTCACGACCACATCGGTCGGGATTCCGCCTGCCCATCCTGGGTCTGGCGGGCAGCGTGGCGAGGCTTTCCGGCGGGTAGACTCGATCCCACGCTCCCAAGGCGAAAGGCACAACATCGTGACGCGATGGTGGCTGCTCCCCCTGCTTTTTCTGCTGCCCATGCTCGCCACCTGCGGCCGAGATGAACCCGGCGCGACCAACCCCACCCACGTCTCGTCCGCCCCCGGCGCGACCTCGACCGTCACACCTAGTGCCACCGCCACTGCCTCTGCCAAAGCTGGCGAGCCAACCCCCGCGTCATCCCTCGCCGGCGCGACACACGCGCCGCCCGCCCCTCCCGCCACCTCGGCTGACCCGAAGACGCTTCTCCTCCAGTCCGCCCTCGGCGGCAAACGCTTCCCCCGCCCCATCGAACTCGGCGCGTTCCCCGACAACCGAGTCTTCGTTGCCGAACAGGACGGCCTCGTCACCCTCTACGCCCTCGATGGCCGCGAGACGGGCACGCTGTTCGACATCCGCTCGCAAGTCTCCCGCGCTGGCAACGAAGAAGGCCTCCTCAGCCTCGCCCTCGCGCCCCGCTTCCCCGCCGATCCCTACCTCTACACGTACTACTCCGTCGCCGGCGGCGAGCGCCGCACGAGACTTTCGCGCTTCCAGGTCGTCGGCGACGCCGTCGCTGGCGGCAGCGAACTCGTCATCCTCGAAGTCGCGCAGCCCTTCTCCAACCACAAGGGCGGCGCGATCCGCTTCGGCCCCGACGGCATGCTCTACCTCGGCCTCGGCGACGGCGGCTCCGCCAACGACCCCGGCAACCGCGCCCAGAACCTCGATGTCCTGCTCGGCAAGATGCTCCGCCTCGATGTCTCCCGCGCCCGCACCGGCGCGACCTACGAAGTGCCCGCCGACAATCCCTTCGTCGGCCAGTCCGGCGCCCGAGGCGAGGTTTGGGCCTACGGCCTTCGCAATCCCTGGCGCAGCGCCTTCGACCCTGCTACCGGTCTCCTCTGGGTCGCCGATGTCGGCCAGAACGCCGTCGAGGAGGTCGCCGTCGTCCGCCGCGGCGAGAACCATGGCTGGCCCCAGTTCGAGGGCAACAACTGCATCAAGTCGTGCGACCGTGACGGCCGCACCTTCCCCCTAGCCGCCTACACCCACGCCGAGGGCTGTTCCATCACCGGCGGCGTGGTCTACCGCGGCCGTGCCGTCCCCGGTCTCGTCGGCTGGTACCTCTACGCCGACTTCTGCAGCGGCCGCGTCTGGGCGCTCTCAGCGGCTGGAGGCATGCCGGTGCAATTGCTCGGCCCCGTTGGTGGCCGCTCCATCGCATCCTTCGGCACGGACGCCTCAGGCGAGGTCTACCTCCTCATCCACGGTGGCGCGGTGCAGCGGGTCGTCGGCGTGGAGTAGCGGCGGCCTCAGTCCCTCGGCGGCGCCGAGAACCGCACGCGCAAGTCCACCTGTGCCAGCAAGTCGGCGGCCGTGATGTGCCCGACGAGACGCCCGTCCTCGACTATGGGCAACTCGTGTACCTTCACGGTCGCGCAGGATGCGCAGCGCCTCCAGCATCGAGGCGCGCGGAGCAATGGTGACAATGCGGTCATACGAGTCATGGCCGCTTCGGCAGTCGTCTAGGTCCACTGGTCGCGCGGCACGGCGGCGATGTCGGTGACGGTGATCCGGCCGGCCACGCGGCCCTCGGCCGTCGCCACGTAGTAGGCGCGCTTTCCGGTGGCGAGCACGTATCCGTCCACCAGCCGTTGCAGTGTGGTCGAAGCGGGGACGGGTTCAGGCGGAGACGTGCGCGTCACGTCCTGCACGCGGACGTGGCTAATCGCGCGCTCCACCAGCGTCTGCTCGTACGAGGCGCGCGTGGCCCCGTTCAGGAACAACCCCACCAGCACGTACCACAGCCCGCTGTCCACGCCGAACGCGAACGTGGACACCACCCCGAACACGATCATTGTGATCGCGATCACCGTGCCGCCGTTCGCCGCCGCCTTCGTCGCGCGCGTCAGGTCGCCGGTGCGCTGCCAGACGATCGAGCGGAACACCCGGCCGCCGTCGAGCGGGAACCCCGGCAGCAGGTTGAACGCGCCCAGCGCGAAGTTGACGAGTGCGAGGTAGCCAAAGGCGATCCCGAACGACTGCTCGCCGAGCACGAGCCACAAGCCGGCGAACACCGCAGCCAGCAACCACGAGGTGAGCGGCCCGGCGATCGCCACGCGGAATTCGTCACCGGCGCTGGTCATCTCCGCCCCCATCGCGGAAACCCCGCCGAAGACGAACAGCGTAATCGAAGGCACCGGAATCCCCGCACGCAGCGCAACAAACGAGTGCGCCAGTTCGTGCAGCAGAATCGAGGCAAAGAAGAGCAGGCTTGAGGTGACGGCGGCGAGCCATGCCTGCACAGGCGTCCAATGCGGGTTCGCCTCTCGGAACAGGCCGGTAGCGAGCGACCACGTGAGGAACGCCAAGATCAGCAGCCACGACCAGTGGACGCGGATATCGATGCCACGAATACGCCCAATGCCAAGGCTGCTGCGCAGATCCATATAGCGATCCTCTGGATCAGCGTACGCCGTCAGGCCGGGCATCGGGAACGAATTGGGCCTGCCCGCTCGCAGGACGTTAACACGCGGCGGGTACGCTTCTCCCTATATGACGACGATCCCGCCGGTCGTGCCTGTGCCAGCCGAGGTGCCCGCAGAGTCGTCGGGCCTCGACGATCCACGGTGGTACGTGAACCGCGAGTTGAGCTGGCTGGAGTTCGACCGGCGCGTGCTGGCCGAGGCGCTGGACGGGCGCAACCCCCCGCTCGAGCGGGTGCGCTTCCTCGCGATCGCGTCTTCAAACCTCGATGAGTTCTACACGACACGGGTGGGATGGCTGAAGCGGGTCGCGCAGACCGGCGGGCAGGTACGCACGCCCGACGGGATGAGCGTGCCCGAGCAACTGGACGCGGTGCGCGAGCGCGGTGCGGCGCTGCGGCTGGAGATCGAGCGCTGCTGGATCGAGTCGCTCGCCCCGGTGCTGCGCGAGGCAGGCATCCAGATCGTGACGTACGGCTCGTTGCCAGAGACGGCGCGGACGAGGCTGACCGCGTACTTTCTCGGCGAAATCTTCCCGGTGCTGACGCCGCTGGTGGTCGACCCGGCGCACCCGTTTCCGTTCATCTCAGGCGGTAGCCTGTCGCTGGTGGTGAGCGTGCGTGACCCGCGCACAGGACAGCTCAGGTTCGCGCGAGTGAAGGTGCCGCCAAACCGGCCAAGGCTTGTCGATGTGGGCGGTCTGCGGTTCGTGCTGCTGGAAGAGTTGATCGCCGTGCATCTCCACACGCTCTTCCCCGGTGTCGAGGTGTCCGACGTGCGGATGCTGCGCGTGCTGCGCAACACCGACTTCGAGACCCCTGGCGAGGCGGCCGACGACCTGCTGGAGATGATCGCCGGCGAGCTGCAGCGGCTGCGGTTCGCCTCGGCGGTGTCGGTGGAGGTGGATGGTGAGTTGCCGCCGGTCCGGCTGCCGTTGTTGCTGGACGAATTGGGGCTGGAACCAGCGGATGTGGTCACGGCGCGCGGGCCGCTCGGCCTTGCGAACATGACAGAGATCGCGAATCTGCAGATGCCAGACCTAGCCTATCAACCGTACCTGCCAGCGACGCCGC
>CANFFZ010000034.1 GCA_947446155.1 Chloroflexota bacterium
CTCGAGGCGCAACACCATGTCGGCGCGGGCGAAGACGGCACGGAGGAGTCCACGGTGCAGGTGGCGGCCGCCATCGTGCGCTACTTCATCAACGCGAACCGCTCCGTGGGCCTCGTCACCTTCGGCGACAACCTCCGCATCGATGAGCCGGACCGCGGGCAGAGCCACTTCACCCGCACGCTCGAGTCCCTCGCGCTGGCACGGGCGGTGGGTGACGTCACGCTGTCGGCGCTGCTCCTCGAAGAGTCGAGGCGCTTCGGGCGGCACACCACGGTGGTCGTCGTCACGCCGTCAACGGACGAACAGTGGGCGTACACGATGATGTCGCTGGCTGCGCGCGGCGTGAAGGTCGCGGCGGTGCTGATCGAGGCGGACACGTTCGGCCCAGCGCCGAGCCCGCTGCCGGTCTACGGGACGCTCGCCGCCGCCGGCATCTACGCCTACACCGTGAAGGCGCAAGACGACCTGCGCCGCGTGCTGTCCTCGGGTGCTGACCCAGCGCTCGGCCGCGCCGTACCGGAGGCCCGCTGATGTCAGTACGGGCGCTGGACGACTACTTCGCGCCGGCGACGCGCGCGAATGACCACAAGGAACAGCCGTGGTGGCTCTCCTGGGAGGAGTGGCTGACCTTCACGCTGTTGCTCTTCCTGATGGTGCCGGTGGTGGGCTCGCTCCAGTCCGCGGACTGGGTAGACGAGATGCCCTCGCTGGTGGCCATCGCGCTGTGGGGCCTCGTCATTGGGTGGGTGATCGCGAAGTCGCCGCTACCCGGCTGGGCGAGCGCGGCCCTGGGGATGGCCGCCGCGATCACCGTCACGCTCGTCCTGGTCCTGCGGACGCTGCTCCTCGTGGACACCACGGGCGGCGACGGATGGCGCGCCCGCTGGTCCGAGTTCTGGCTCCGGATGCAAGAGTGGGTCAGGGCGTTTATCGCGAAGGACTTCTCCGCCGACCCACTCCCGTTCGTCGTCGTCCTCGTGCTGGCGGTGTTCCTCGTCGCGTTCGTGACGGTGTGGGCGACCGCGCGCTGGAAGAACCCCTGGGCGGCCGTGCTGCCCGGCGGCTTCGTGCTGCTGACGAATATCTCGTACCTGCCGGGACAACCCTCGTTCGCTGTCGTGTTCTTCGTCGTCGCGTCGGTACTGCTCGTGACACGGCTGCAGTACACGCGGGCCGCCGAGCGCTGGGGACACCAGCGCGTGCAGCCACCTGACTTCATGTCCGTCGAGGTGCTGATGGTCGCCTCGATCGTCGCGGGCGTCCTCGTGATGGCGGCGTGGGCGGTACCGACGGCCAACAACTGGAGCCCGGTCGCGCGAGCGTGGGGCGCCCTCATCTCGCCGATCGCGGACCAGTTCGAGGGCTCGGGCGGGGTGTTCGTCGGCATCTCATCGAAGAAGACCGTGCCCGTACACACCCTGGGCCCGACGTTCCCGATCCAGGGTCCCGTGACACTGGATGGCACGGCGATCTACCTCGTGGACGCACCTGAGCCGATGACGCTGCGCGGTGCGGTCTACGACGAGTACACCGGTGCCGGGTGGAAACTCTCCCAGGCGGCCGCGAGGGCCCTCGATCTCACGATCGAGCAGGCCGAGCAGGGCACGGACGGCAGCCGCGCGCAGGTACGCCGGCCGGTGAAGGCGAAGATCTCGGTCGTCGGCGAAGGTGGACCCGAGCGACGTCTGCTCGCACCGGGCGATCCACTTGCCGCCGACAAGCCCGGACGTATTCTTGGCGCGCCGGGTGCGCAGCCCGCGGCGATCGCGCCCGACAAGGACGCGAAGATCGGCACGGACTACATCGTGGTAGGTGCGGTCTCGGCGGCGGCGATCAATACGCTGCAGGACGCCGGGACGGACTATCCGGACGACATCTTCCGCATCTACACGCAGTTGCCCGCTGGCACCCCACCGGAGGTCGCCGAACTCACCAAGCAGGTGATCGGCAACGTGGCGACGCCGTATGAGGCAGTCCGCCGCGTAGAGACCTACCTGCGCGGCACCTACACGTTCACGTTGGAGCCGAAGCGCCCCGCCCCACGACGTGACTCCGTCGCATTCTTCCTCTTCGACGAGAAGGCGGGGTACTTCGACCACTTCTCCAGCGCGATGGCGGTGATGCTGCGATCGGTGGGGATCCCGACGCGCCTCGCCGCTGGCTTCGTCCTCGACCCGGCGGACTTCGACAGCACGGACAAGGTGTACACGGTCACCGAGCAGCGCGCGTGGGCATGGCCCGAGGTCTACTTCCCACATCTCGGCTGGGTGGAGTTCAACCCGACACCCTCGCGTGGCGTGGTGGCACGACCCGGTGACGACACGGCAGCCCTCGACGCGGCGAGCGGCGTGGACACGAGTGAACTCGACGCGCTGCTGTTCGATGGCCTCGACGGGGGCGACCCCGCGTTGCAGGTGTCGGCGTCCGACCAGGAGACGATCACCGGCGCCGGGCGCCGGCTGTTCGCCCGCGTCTTCGCGTCGCTCCTCGTGATCTCGATGATCGGCCTCGTCGTGGTCGTCATCGGACGGTGGTGGTGGGAGCGGCGGTTCCGAGGGCTGAGCGCGCCGCTCGCGCGATGGTCGAAGGTGATGCGCCTCGCGGAACTCGCGGGCCTCGCACCAGATGTCGCCTGCACGCCGACGGAGGCCGCCGAGGTGCTCGGCCCCGGCCTGGGCGAGCCGGACGCGATGCGCGTGCTCGCGGTCTCCTACACGAACCAGCGATACGCGCGTGAAGGCGTCGCGGAGAACGCCGACGCCACAGCCGAGGCGAAGCGGGCCTACCGAGCCGTCCGTGGGGTGCTGCACCAGCGGATCGCGAAGCGCGTACTCCGGCTCTGGCAGGTGCCGGAACGTCCTCGGATGGCGCCGCCGCTCGTCGGAGCGCGTGCGCTCCGTGCGGGTGTGCGGTCGGCGGGTGGTGCGGGCGGACGCCGGCGGTCATCCGGCCGCGCGCAGACGCCGTAGTCCTCAGTCCTATCGCGGTGGCGGCGGCCCGTTCGGCACACCCGGTCGGGACGGTCGGTTCAACGCGTTCGCCTGCTGTGCGAGTTGCAGGATGCGCAGCGCCTGCTCACGGGTCACCTCCGGGCCGAGCGCCGCGAGTGCCGCCTCAAGTGCTGCCTGGGCCTCGGCCTGTGTCGGCGGGGCGGGCTCGTCTCCCGCAGCAGTGGTGTCGCCCGGCTGAGCTGGACCCTGCTGGCCGGGTTGCCCGGTCGGAGTGCTGGGGCCTGGCTGCGGCGGACCCTGCTGGCCCGGTTGCTGGCCGGGCTGAGGACCCGGTGGTGGCGAGCCGCTGCCCTGCTGACCCTGAGGTGGCTGATCCTGCCCACCACCGTCCTGCGGGCTCTGGCCGTCGTCGCTCGGATCCGCGTTCTGACCACCGCCGGTCTTCGCCAGCGCCAGTTCGAGGTTGGCCTTCGTCGCCGCGTCACCCGCGTCGATCCGCAGCGCGGCAACGTAGCGCAGACGGGCGTCGTCCCATCGTTCGAGGAGCATCGCGATGTTGCCGGCGGCGTACTCCATCTGCGCGACCAGCACGGGATCGGTGGCCGCATTGATCGCGGCGAGGGTGGTGCGGTACGCCTCGTCGTAGCGGGTGAGACGGTGCAGCGCCAGGCCGCGGTTGTAAGCGATCGCCGCGCTCTTCGGGTCAGCGGCCAGTGCCCGGTCGTACGCGGCCAGCGCCTCCTCGTACTGGCCTTCGTCGTACAGGCGGTTGCCTTCCGCGACGGCCCGGTAGACCTGCGTGCCGAGCAGCGTCGTGCAGCCGGACAACAGCAGCATCGCGACCACCATCGAGGTCAGCGCGGTCGCACGCGCGACACGTGAGCGGCGGAAGCCGAGGCGTCGCACACCCCTCGATGCCTGGCGGGTGGAGGTGTGCGGGAGCAGGTACTGCGCGACGAGCAGTGCGAGCGCGGCCCCGGCGAACCACTGGAAGCGGTCGACGCTCGCGAGGCGCGAGGCTTCCGCGAAGCGGGTCTGCTGGAGGCGACGGAACTCGACGGCGTAGCCCGGCACCTGTGCCACGTCGCGCAACTGTGCGTCAGTCTGCTCGGCGAGGGCGAGGAGCGGCGTGCGCTCACCTCGAGTGCTGTCCGTGCCGCCGCTCGATGCCGGCAATGCTGCGGGCTCATCGGAGGCCGCGTAGCCGCCGTAGACGCGGACACGCTGGGCCTTCGCCTTGTTCGCCGCGCCCGCGACCGCGGTGATGTCGGCCTGCTGCACTTCGCCGTCCGTCACCACGAGGATGACCTGCGTTGTCGCACGGTCGCCCACATCAAGGAGCGTGAGCGCTGCGTTCACTGCGCCACCGAGGTCTGAGCCGAGGCGCACGAGCGACGACTCGTTCTGCGCGCCGTTCACCAGCGTCCGCACGGTCTCGATGTCCAGGGTGAGCGGCGACCGCGAGAACGAGGTGCCCGCAAAGGTGATGAGGCCGACGCGGTTGCCCTGCAGGTGGGTGAGCAGTTCGCTGACCGCCGACGCCGACGCCTTCGCGCGCGACGGGGCGATGTCCTCGGCAAGCATCGAGCGCGAGATGTCGAGAACGACCACGACATCGATTCCGCGCTGCTCGAGGGGGATCTCTTGCGCACCCCATCGAGGCCGGGCGAAGGCGAGGGCCGCGAGCGCAATGGCGCCGACGAGAAGTGCTGGACCGACCAGAGCGACGAGGTCGCGACGGCGACCGCCCTCGGCCGGGCCGCCCAGCGCGAGGCGCGCCGCGCGGCGTCGCCTGACCTCGACGCGAGCGAATAGCGCAGCGACCGGCACGGCCACGAGCGCCAGCAGCGCGAGCGGCCACGCGAAGGCGTCAAGGAAGGCGTTCACGGCGTCCTCCGCAGCCAGGTGGCGCGCAGGGCACCCTCCGCGAGCAGGATCGCCACGGCGATGCCCGCGAACCACGGGCCGTATTCGGTGAAATCGACGAACTTCCGCTCACCCAGCCTCGACCGCTCGAGTTTGCCGATGTCGGCATAGATCTTCTTCAGCTCCTCGGGCGTGCGAGCGTCGTACGACTCTGCACCTGTGGAGATCGCCATCGCGCGGAGGCCGGAGGCGGCGCCAGTCGTGCCGGCGAAGGCAATGGTGTAGACGCGAATGCCGAGGGTCTGCGCAACACGTGCGGCCTGCTCCGGTTCCACGTTACCCGCGTTGTTCTCGCCATCGCTGAGGAGGACGACGACTCGGCTGCGTGCAGGCGACTCACCGAGCAGCAGCAGCGCTTCGGAGAGGCCGAGGCCAATGGCGGTGCCGTCCTCGACGAGGCCCGGCTCGAGCGTCTTGGCGCGCAGCTTGATCGCGTTGTGATCAGCCGTGAGCGGCGAGAGTGTGATCGCGCGTGACTGGAAGGCGACGAGGCCGATCCGGCCGCCCTCGAGCTGTCCGGCAAACTCTGCGACGGCCTGCTGCGCCGCCGCGATACGGGTGGTGCCGCGTGTGACCGCCAGCGTCATCGACGACGAGACATCGACGGACAAAACGATATCGACGCCTTCCTCGGGCGCCACGGTGATGGCGTTGCCGTGACGCGGCCGCGCGACCGCCACGACGAGCAGCGCGATCGCGAGGACGCGGAGCGCGCCAGGAAGCCATCGCATCCGCAGGCGCCACGAGGGACGGGCCGCCGCCCGTGCGAGCGAGCTGTCCGCGATCACCGTGGCCGTGCGTCGCCGTACCAGGCCGGGCAACAGCAGCGCGAAGGCCGCCGGCAGGAGCAGCAGCAGCGCCGGCGTCGCGAAGGCGAAGCCCTCGAACCCGGGGAGGCCGTTGAGGCCGGGGATCACGCCGTCGCTCCGCGCGGCAGCACGCCGATGCGGGGTGCGCCCGGCCTCGACAGTTCCACGATCTCGTAGGCGACCGTGAGGTCGTGGTCGGCGGAGGTGGGATCGGGGAAGCGGTGCGCGTACACCGCGGAGTCGCATCGCTTGAGTAAGCCACCAACGAGGCGTGCCTGCCAGCGGTCGACGCCGTTCGCGGTCATGCGCCGTTCGAGTTCGTCCGTCGTGAGGGCGTGGGCGTTGAAGCCGATCCGCTCGGAGAGGTAGCGCCGTACGACGACGGCGATCGTCCCGTAGTACTGCTCGAACGCGTCGGAGTCGGTCAGCCGCAGGCCCGCGAGGTCATCGAGTGACTCGCGCGCGGAGGACTCCGCCGTGACGACAATCGGGATCGATGCCACGACGGGACCGTACCGACGCCTCCCAAGGAGCGCACGTACCCGGCGCGCGAGGAGCCACAGCAGCGTGACGACGAGCGCGAGCGAGGCGCTCGCCGCGAGGCTGTAGAGCACCGGTCGCAGCCAGGCCGGCGGCCCACCGGGGACAGCAATGGGATCCTTCAGCGGGCGCAGCAGCGTGTCGTCTGCTGTCCGCAGTGGTTGCACCTCGAAGCGGGGCGGCTGCACGAGGAAGCGCCCGGTGCGTCCATCCTGCGTGACCCATGCGACGGGGAAGGCACGCAGTCCGACGGGACCGAGGACGAACGGTTGCACCGTCCACGTCACGGTGGTCTGCACGACGCCGTCCGGCAGCGCGAGGGTGGTCACGTTCTGTTTGCCGAACTCGACATCCGGCGGCGCCTCGGGGGTCGCGGTCACCGCGACATCCGCGCGATGCCGGATGCGCAGCGTGAGCAGCACGCGGTCGCCGACCGAGGCCTCCGGCTGGTTCATCGTGATCTCGACGCCGAGGATCGGGGCGGGCGGCTGCTGCGCGACAGCATCGCGTGGCGACATCGCGATCAGCGAGGCCGCAACCACGACGAAGACGGCGAGGGCGCGCATCAGAGGGCCCGCGCGCGACGTCGGAAGTAGGCGACGAGCGGCGTGGTGACGTCACGGTCGAGGCGTACCTCGATCTCGTCAACGCCGGCGACACCGAGGGAGCGCCGCCGCCGGTCGGCGCGTTCAGCCGCAGCAGTGGCATACGCCTCGCGCACCCGTGCACTCGACGAGTCGAGGAGCATGCGCGCGCCTCGTTCGGCGTCCACCACCTCGATCATGCCCACGTCCGGCAGCGCCACGTCGAGCGGATCGACGAGCGTGATCGCGATGACCTCGTGGCGGCGGGCGAGGCCGCGGAGGGCCTCTTCGTAACCACTTGCGATGAAGTCAGAGATCAGGAAGACGGTGGAGCGCCGGCGCAGCACTCGGCCGAGGTAGTCAGCGGCGGTGCCGATATCGGTCGAGCGGCCGGGTGCAGCCTGTTGCGCGCGCAGGACGTCGCCAACCAGCCGCGTGACGTGTCGGACACCTCGACGAGGCGGGACGAAGGAGCGGACGCCTTCGTCGAACAGCAGCAGGCCGGCGCGGTCGTGGTTGAACGTCGCCGAGAAGCCGAGGAGGGCGACCGCCTCGGCAGCGGCCTCGAAACGTCCGCGCGCCGGACGGGCCGCGAGCGCGGAGGCGGAGGCGTCCACGGCGCAGACGACGGTGAGCTCGCGTTCCTCGACGTATTCCTTCACCCAGGGTGTGCCCATGCGCGCGGTGACGTTCCAGTCGATGCGTCGCGCGTCGTCGCCGGGGACGTACTCGCGCGCCTCAGCGAACTCGATACCCGCACCCCGGAAGATCGAGCGGTAGGTGCCCGCGGTCATACTGGCAGCACGTCGTCGCGCGCGGATCTCGATGGCGCGGACGCGGGCCAGCGCCTCCGTACTCAGCGCGAGCACATCGTCGTGGGTGTCCGGTGTGGCGAGGGGGGTCATGGCCCGGCCCTAGGGGATCCCGACGCTCTCGAGGATGCGCGTGGCGATCTCGTCCGCGCCAACCCCGCGCGCCTCGGCCTCGTACGTCAGGATCAGGCGGTGCCGCAGCACGTCCGGTGCCAGCGCCTTCACGTCCTCGGGTGCGGCGTACTCACGACCGTCGAGGAAGGCGTAGGCCTGCGCCGCGCGCGCCAGGAACACGCCCGCACGTGGCGAGACGCCGAACTCCAGCAGCGGCTGCAACTCGGCGAGGCGGAAACGTGCGGGCTCCCGCGTCGCCTCCACGATCCGCACGATGTACTCACGGATGCGCTCGTTCACCTCGACGGCGCGGACGGCCTCGCGCAGGCTGACGATCTCGGCCATGCCGACGACCGGCCGTGCCTCTTGCGGTCCTTGGTCGAGCGAACGGGCAAGGATCTCGCGCTCCTGGTCGCGCTCGGGGTAGTGCACCACGATCTTCAGCATGAAGCGGTCGAGTTGTGCCTCGGGCAACGGGTAGGTGCCCTCCTGCTCGATCGGGTTCTGCGTCGCGAGCACGAGGAACGGGTCGGGCAGCGGGTGTGTCTGACCACCGATCGAGACGGTGCGTTCCTGCATCGCCTCGAGGAGCGCAGACTGCACCTTCGCTGGAGCGCGGTTGATCTCGTCCGCGAGGACGACATTGGCGAAGATCGGGCCGCGCCGCGTGTGGAAGTCACCGTCCTGCGGATTGAAGATCAGCGTGCCGGTGACGTCCGCGGGCAGTAGGTCCGGCGTGAACTGGATGCGCGCGAACGAACACTCGAGGGCGCGCGCGAGCGTCGACACGGCGAGCGTCTTCGCGAGCCCCGGGACGCCCTCGATCAATGCGTGGTTGTTGGTCAGGAGCGCGACGAGCAGGCGGTCGATCATGCCCTGCTGGCCGACGATCACTCGCCCGACCTCGGCACGGATCGCACCCACCTCGCGGTGGTGCTGGTGTGGGCGGGGGTCTGAGCCTGCTGGCCCTGCGGCGAATTGAGCCATGGGCTCCCTCATCAACGCGGTGAGAGGGCCAGTCTAGCGGGCGGCGAGGGGGCCGTGTTTACGGGCGCGTGACGTCTCGGTGGCGTTTCGTGTGACTGAGCCGATATGGGCGATCAGCCGCCGGCGGCGACTGCGAGCGCATCCGAGGTCTTCGCCCCGGCCTCGCGTGCCTCACCGAGGACACCGAGGAACCCGCGCAGTCGCTTCAACAGTTCTTCGAGCGCGCTCGGGTCGACGCCGCCGCGACGGAGGCGGGCGGTCGTGCCACCTCGCTGTCGCAC
Source organism: Chloroflexota bacterium (assembly GCA_947446155.1). Next base: position 9,005 of record CANFFZ010000034.1, read on the forward strand.
GACCAACTCGACCGGGACGTCACCAACATGCTCATCCAGCAGCGCGAAGATGCGCCGAAGACGGCGGAGGTCAGCCGCGTCGTCGGTGGTCTCCTCCATGGTGATGACGAGGCGGTGCGGGCCCACGAGGTCGGCGCGGGGCGCCACCGGTGGCACCTCGACAGGCTCGGGGGCCGGCGCATCGGGCGCGACGATGCGGAGGTCAGGGCGGCGGCCGGGCTCGGGCGGGGCGGGCGGCGGCGAGGACGGGTCGTACACCCCGGGTTCCTCGGCGGCGCGCAGGCGGGAGCCGGTGCCCCGCACGTAGAACCGGCTGAGGTTGGCATCAGCGGGGCGACCCGCCTCGTAGTCGTATGCGGTGGCCTCAACGGCAGCGACGGTCAGGCGGGCGCCGCGCTGGCGGACGGTGACCTTCAACATGAGCACCGTGCCCTCGAAGAGGAGGCCGCGCGCCTTCCACGGCTCGTACTGGTCGGACCACACGACGACCTCGGTCTGGCCGCTGAGGTCCTCGAGGGTGACAGCGGCGAAGGCCTTGCCCTGCTTCGTCGCGAGCGCGCGCACACCGACGACCGTCCCGGCGAGTACGGCTTCCTGGCCCACGAGGTCAGCGTTCACCTCGGAGAGCGTGTGCGTGACCCATTCCGCGAGGTGCTGCGAGGCCTGCTGGAAGGGATGCTCCGAGAGGTAGGTACCGAGCAGTTCCTTCTCCCACTGCAGCAACTGCTGCTGCGGGATCGCGATGCTCTCGATCTCCAGCGCGGGCAGCGGCGTCGCCACCTGCGCACCAAAGAGGTCAAACATCGAGGTCTGTCCGGTCTCGCGGAGTCGCTGCTCCTGCTGCGCGAGCGAGAGGATGCGGTCGAGGCCACCGATGATCCCGCCGCGGCTGCCGAAGCAGTCCATCGCGCCTGCCCTGGCGAGCGCCTCCAGCACGCGCTTGTTGATCTCGCGGGCGCTGATGCGTCGTGCGAAGGCCTCGAGGTCGGCGAATGTCCCGGCCGCGCGACGTTCGGCGACCAGCCCTTCGACGGCCCCCGCGCCGACGTTCTTGATCTGGGCGAGCCCGTAGCGGATGCCATCGCGGCCGTCCTCGACGGTCTCGATGGTGAAGTTCGCCTCGCTGTGGTTCACGTCCGGCGCCATCACGGGGATGCCGAGGCGGTTGCATTCCGCGAGGGCGGCGGCGATGCGGTCGGTGTTACCGCTCGCGGACTGGAGGACGGCACACATGTACTCGACCGTGTAGTGCGCCTTCAGGTAGGCGGTCTGGTAGGCGATCACGCCATAGCAGATCGCGTGTGCCTTGTTGAAGGCGTAGCCGGAGAACGGCTGGATCAGGTCGAAGAGGTCATTCCCCAGCTTCTCCGTGTAGCCGTTCGCCTTGATGCCAGCGAGAAAGTTGGCACGCTCCTCCAGCATGACGGCGGCGTTCTTCTTCCCCATCGCCTTACGCATGACATCCGCCTGGCCCATCGTGTAGCCGGCGAATGTGCGCGCGATCTGGAGCACCTGCTCCTGGTAGGTGATGACCCCGTACGTCTCATCGAGGATCGGGCGGAGGTCCTCATGCGCGTAGTGGGCGGCGATTCGCCCGTGCTTCACGTCGATGAAGCGCGGGATGTGCTCCAGCGGCCCCGGGCGGAAGAGCGCAACCATCGCGGAGAGTTCGCGAATGTCCTTCGGCTTCAGTTCCACCACGTAGCGGCGCATGCCCGCCGACTCCATCTGGAAGATGCCGAAGGTCTCGCCAGCCGCGAGCAGTGCTGCCACCGCCTCGTCACCATCGGGGATGGTCAGGAGGTCGATGTGCTCGCCGCGGCGGCGCTCGATCTCCTCGAGCGCCTTGCCGAGGATCGTGAGGTTCGTCAGGCCGAGGTAGTCGATCTTGAGGAGGCCGATCTTCTCGATCTCGGCCATCGCGTACTGCGTCGTGGGCACGCCGTTCTCTTCGTCCGCGTCCTTCTTCGTCGCGCGCTGCAGCGGCACGACGTCGCTCAGCGGCTCGCGCGAGATGACGACACCGGCCGCGTGCGTCGAGGCGTGGCGGGCGACGCCCTCGAGTTTGCGCGCGGTGTCGACGAGTTCGCGGACGGCGGCCTCGGACTCGTAGGCGGCGGACATCTCCTGGGAGTGGGAGAGCGCGTCTTCTAGCGTGATGTTGAGGGTCTCCGGCACCATCCGCGCCACGCGGTCGGCGGCGGCGTAATCCATGCCAAGCGCTCGGCCCGAGTCGCGCAGGGCCGCCTTCGCGCCCAACGTCCCGAAGGTGCAGATCTGGGCGACGCGGTCGCGCCCGTACTTCGCCACGGTGTAGCGGATGATCTCCTCGCGGCGGTCGTCCGCGAAGTCAAAGTCCACATCCGGCATCGAGATGCGCTCGGGGTTCAAGAACCGCTCGAACACCAGGCCGTATTCCAGCGGGTCGATGTCCGTCACGTCGAGTGTGTAGAGGATGATCGAAGACGCCGCCGAGCCGCGGACACCCATGCGGATGCCGTGCTCCTTCGCGTAGTGGGCGATGTCGCGCACGATCAGCATGTACTCATCGAAGCCGGTCTGGCCCACCACCTCGAGTTCGTAGCGGAGGCGCTCACGCTGCGACTCCGTCGGGTGCCCGTAGCGGCGATACAGGCCGGCCTCGCACAGTTCGCGGAGCCACTCTCGCGCCGTCGTGCCCTCCGGGACGCCGGGGTCGGGCAGCATCGTGCGGCCGAAGTTCAACTTGATGTCGACCTGCTCCGCGATCGCCTGGGTGTTGTTGGCGGCCTCGGGCAGGTGCGGGAAGACTGAGCGCATCTCGTCCTCAGGACGCAGGTAGAAGGTGTCGCCGTCGAGTTTGAAGCGCTTTTCGTCGTGGACCGTCGTGTTCGAGCCGATGCAGAGCAGCACCTCGTGCGCGCGGTGGTCATCGGGGTGCGTGTAATGCGAGTCGTTCGTGACGACGAGCGGCAGCCCCATCCGCTTGCCGATCTCGGCGACCTTCGGCATCAGTGCGGAGAACTCCGCGATCCCGTGGTCCATCATTTCGAGGTAATAGCGCCCCTTGTAGACGTCGGCGTACCAGCCGGCGATCTCCATCGCGCGCTTCTCGTCACCGTCCCGCAGCGCCGACATGAACTCACCTGAGGGGCACCCGGAGAGCACGATCAGCCCGTCCGAATGCTGCTCCAGCAGTTCTTTGTCCATCCTCGGGCGGTAGTAGAAGCCCTCGAGGTGGCTCGCCGTGCTGAGTTTGATCAGGTTGCTGTATCCCGCCTCGCTGGTGGCGAGCATCGTGAGGTGGTGGGGCCAGCGGCTCTTGGGGTCCTTGTCGAAGCGCGTCTTCGGGGCGATGTACGCCTCGATGCCCAGGATGGGCTTCACGTCGTACTTCTTCGCCATCTCGTAGAACTCGATGGCGCCGTAGAGCGCCCCGTGGTCGGTGATGGCGAGGGCGTCCTGGCCCATCGCCTTCGCCCGCTTCACGAGCGGTTCCACCTTCGACATGCCGTCGAGGAGGGAATACTCGGAGTGGACGTGGAGGTGGGTGAACATGGGCGGTGGGGGCGTCCTCGGAGGCGTCAGGAACGCATCATCAGCATATACAGATACGCGAACGGGCGTGCGAACCACCCGGACTCGCGACGTTACTCCGGGGGTCAGAGGAAGTCAAAACGGGAGGTGGCGTGGCGGCCTAGGCCCCCAAATCGCCTTCCAGAGGCCCCAGCGTCTCCACTGCCGGGTCAGCCCATCGGTCGGGCTACCCCTGCTCAAGTTCGAAGGCGGCGTGCAGCGCGCGGACGGCGTCCTGCACCTGGGCGGAGCCGACGACACAGGTGATGCGGATGTCGCTCGTCGAGATCATGTCGATGTTCACGTTGTGGTCGAAGAGCGTGCGGAACATCCGCGCCGCGTAGCCGGGGGCGCTGGCCATGCCGGTGCCGACGATCGAGACGGTGCCGAGGTCTGGCGCTGAGACCACCTCGCGCGCGCCGATCTTCGGCATCAGCGCGATGATCACCTCGAGGGCATGGGGGAGGTCGGCGGGGGCGACGGTGAAGGTGAGGTCCGTCATGCGCTCGACACTCGCGTTCTGCACGATGGTGTCGACCGAGACGTGCGCCTCCGCCAGCGGCTCGAAGATCTGGGCCGCGATGCCCGGGCGGTCCGGGACACCTCGGACGGTGACCTTCGCGATCTTGTCCTGGTGCGCGATGCCGCGGACCTTGTTGCCCTGTTCCATGGTCATCTCCCTGTGGATCAGCGTCCCGGGCGCACTGGCGTCGAAGGTACTCGCAACCAGGATCGGCACGTCGTAGATCGCCCCCACCTCGACGGCACGGGCGTGCATCACGCGCGCACCCGTCGAGGCGAGTTCGAGCATCTCCTCGTAGCCGATGTCGCGGAGCGGGCGCGCCTCCGGCACCACTCGTGGATCGGCGGTAAAGATGCCGGGGACATCCGTGTAGATCTCGCAGGTCGTCGCCTTCAGCACCGCCGCGAGCGCTACGGCTGTCGTGTCGCTGCCACCTCGGCCGAGCGTGGTGACATCGAAGTCTTCCGAAACCCCCTGGAAGCCCGCCACGATCACGACGCGGCCCGCCGCCAGTTCGCGCTCCATGCGTGCGGTGTCGATGTCGGCGATGCGCGCGCGCCCGTAGACCGCGTCCGTCTTGATGCCGGCCTGCGCGCCAGTGAGGCTCACGGCGTCCACACCCAGCGCGTCGAGGGCCATCGAGAGCAGCGTGGACGAGACGATCTCGCCGGTGTGGAGCAGGACATCCATCTCGCGCTGGTTGGGCTTCGGGTTGATCGCGTTCGCGAGTTCGATCAGGTCGTCCGTGGTGTCGCCCATCGCCGAGACGACGATCACCATCTGCTCGCCCTTGCGACGCCGTTCGGCGACCCGCCCCGCGACACGCTTGATGTGGTCAGCCGTGGCGACGGAGGAGCCACCGTACTTCTGTACCGTCCGGATTGCCGTCGCGTCCGTCATCGCGCACCCACCGCTGTCACCACCTCGGTACCGCGAGGGCTGAGCGAGACCACGCGCGTGACGCCGTCGATGCCGTGGGCCGCCGCCGCCTCGCGCATCGCGCCCGCAACGGACTCGGCGTGGTTGGTCACGAACGCCGCGAGGGTCGAGCCGCCGCCGGAGAGGTAGGCGCCGTGCGCACCGGCCTTTCGAGCGGCCTCGAGGGCCGGGAGCATCGCCGGGAACAGCGTCGCCCGCGCCGGCTGGTGAAGGATGTCCTGGGTAGCGGTGCCGAGGAGGTCGTACCGCCGCTGCGTGATCGCGGCGACCACGAGGGCTGACCGAGCGATGTTGTGGACGGCCTGGCCTCGGGTGAGCGAGACGGGCAGCCGCTCCCGCGACTCGTGCGTCGGCATGTCGAAGTCGGGGACGAAGAGCGCCACACGAAGGTCTTCGGGCGGCTCGATCCGGCACCAGACGGGGCCATCGTCGTCCTCCGCCACCACGCACAGGCCGCCGAGGAGCGTGGGGATGATGTTGTCCCCATGCCCTTCGAGTTGCCACGCTAGCGGGATCAGGCTCTCGACCCCCACCCGACCGAGCAGTGCGTTCGCGGCAACGAGGCCCCCCGCGAAGGCGGCGGCGGACATCCCCAACCCCCGCCCGATGGGCATATCGCCGCGGTACTCGGCGGCCAGGGGCGGCATCGGCTCACCCGCCTGCTCGAAGAGGGCGGCGGCGGCCATCAGCGCGAGGCGTTCCATGGAGCCAGCCGGCGCGGTGGCAGCGGCAACCTCGGACAGCGTGATCTCACCCGCCCAGTCCAGCGCGACGCCAAGGGCGTCGAAGCCGGGACCGAGGTTCGCGGAGGTCGCCGGGACTCGGACCGTCACAGAGCGCGCCATCGGGCCAGTCTAGAAGCGGCCAGATCGCCGGGCAAACTCGGCCGAAAGTCCGCTGAAGGAGCACCGAAACCGTTTCCGACGCCGGGCCGCCGGTACTACACTGGAGGAGCCCTCCGGTGTCTCGCGCGCCACCAGCGCGCCGCTTGGGCGGCGTCAGACCAGCATCCCCACCGCAACAGGCGGAGGGTAGCGACCGGGGGTACCTCCATGGAGGAGATCGTCATCCTCAGCGGAGCGCGGACCGCCATCGGCTCGATGGGCGGATCGCTCAGCGAGACGCCAGCGTCAGACCTCGCCGCGCACGTCATCCGCGAGGCCGTGAAGCGCTCTGGCCTCACGCCGGACCAGATCGACCAGGTCATCCTCGGCTGCGTCGGCCAGGTCGCGGAAGACGGGTACATCGCCCGTCACGCCTCGATCAAGGCTGGCATGCCCATCGGTACCCCGGCCTACACCGTCAACCGCATCTGCGGCTCCGGGCTCGAGGCGATCAACACCGCCGCCCGCTGGCTGCAGACTGGCGACGCCGACATCGTCGTCGCGGGTGGCGCTGAGAACATGAGCCTGATGCCGTACTACGTGCGCAAGGCACGCTTCGGCTACCGCTACGGCGACGGCGTCCTCGAAGACGGCACGCAGGACCTCGTCACCGACCCCTTCGACAACGTACCCATGGGCGTCACCGCCGAGAACCTCGCCGCGCAGTACGAGGTCTCCCGCACCGTGCAGGACGAGTACGCCCTCCGCTCGCAGGAGCGCGCCATCAAGGCGATCGAGGCTGGCCTCTTCGACGAGCAGATCGCGCCCATGGACGTGAAGAAGGGCCGCGACACGATCTCGTTCTCGAAGGACGAGTACCCGCGCGCGACCTCGATGGAGATCCTCGGCAAACTGCGCCCCGCCTTCAAGGGTGACGGCTCCGTGACCGCTGGCAATGCCTCCGGCATCAACGACGGTGCCGCAGCCCTCGTCGTGACCACGGCGCGCAAGGCCGCCGAGCTTGGCATCAAGCCGCGCATGCGCATGGTCGCCCGCGCCGAGGCCGGTGTGGACTGGAAGATCATGGGCTCCGGCCCGATCCCCGCGATCCAGAACGTGATGAAGAAGGCGAACCTGTCCGTGCAGGACATGGACGTCATCGAACTGAACGAGGCGTTCGCAGCCGTGACAGCGGCCTGCTCGGTCGCCCTCAACCTGCCCGCCGACCGCACGAACCCGAACGGCGGCGCGGTCGCCCTCGGCCACCCCGTCGGCGCGACGGGCGCCATCCTCGCCATCAAGACGATGTACGAGTTGGAACGCACCGGCGGCCGCTACGGCCTGGTCTCCCTCTGCATCGGCGGCGGCCAGGGCATCGCCACCATCTTCGAGCGCGTCTCCTAGACGCCTCACTGCTCGGCAAACAGAGAAGCCCCCGCTCACGCGGGGGCTTCTTCTTGTCGTCGGCCGTTAGTTTCGAGTCGCCACGAAGATCAGTTCCGGGCTCTGCGCGCTGACCGGGCTACGGTCCCAGTCGCCAAACACGTCCCGCACCGAGAACCCCGCGTCGGTGAGCGACCGTCCGAGTTCCGCCTGACTGCGGAACCGCAACTCGTTCGACGAGGCCAGTTCCTCGCCGCTCCGTGCGAAGCGGTAGTGGATGTCGTACCGGACGAGGTCACCCGCCACCTCGGTCAGCTCGAACCACACGTCGACGGCGCCGAGCGGCATGTCGAAGCGCTGGCGGGACGCCTCTGGAGTCCACGCGAGCCACGCCTGCGCGGCGGGATTGCGGCTCTCGAAGGCGACGTGGCTGCCGGGGCGGAGCGTTCGGTAGGTGGCAGCAAGCGTCGCGCGCCAGGCATCCTGGTCACTGATCACCTGCGCGACGTGCGCCGTCATGATCGCGAGGTCCGCGGGCGGGCCATCGAGGCTGCTCGCATCGCCCTCGATCCAGCGCACGAGGTCGCCGCCAGGGCGGTGGCGGGCCACCTCCAGCATCGCGAGCGCGGGATCGATGCCGGTGACGCGGTATCTCTGCAGCGCCAGCGCACAGGTGATCGCTCCGGTGCCGCAGCCGATGTCCACGATGGAGGTCGCAGACAACTCCGCAGCGAGGCCCAGGTAGAACGCGGTGTCGGCGCGGTCCTCACCCCACGCGTCGTAAACGGCGACGAGGCGCGGGTCGTGGAACTCCTAGAACGTCGCCCCGACTAGAGCAGTCCCTGCAACCGCCCCCAGATCGCGTGCGTGATCTGCATCTCCGGCTTCGAGCCGTCGAGGACCAGCCAGCGGGCGGGCTCGGCGGCAGCGAGTTCGAGGAAGCCGCGGCGCACGCGACTGTGGAAGTCGAGCGCCTCGCGCTCCAGGTAGTCGGTCTTCTTCTTCCCACGGGCGAAGGCCTCGGCGGGGTCGACGTCGAGGAGGATCGTGAGGTCGGGGACGAGACCGCCGGTCGCGACGGCGATCGCGGCGGCGACGAGAGCGGCATCCAGGCCTCGGCCGTGTTGCTGGTAGGCAACCGTCGAGTCGGAGAAACGGTCGCAGATCACGACGGCGCCACGCTCGAGAGCCGGGCGGATCACCTCGCGGACGAGTTGTGCGCGTGCGGCGTTGAACGTCAGCAGTTCCGCCTCAGGCGCCGGGTGCGGCTCGTCTTTCTTCGTCGCGAAGAGGGCGTCGCGCAAGCGCTCGCCGAGGGCGGTGCCGCCGGGCTCGCGGCAGGCGACCGCCTCGCGGCCGGCCTCGCTCACGAGGCGGAGCAGCGCCTCGTGTTGCGTGGACTTCCCCGCGTGCTCGCCACCCTCGAGGGTGACGAACACGCCTCGCCGCTCACCCATCGAAGTCACCGGGCGCGCCGCCGTCCCTCGTCCGCCCAGGGGAGGCCGCGGTTGGGGCCGGCGGTCTCCTGCAGGATGGTGACGTAGCGGAACGGCTCGCGACCGTTCGAGGCGGAGACGAGCGCGTGCCTCGCGACGAGTTCGTGCTGCAGGCGGCGGATGTACGCGTTCTGCGGCGCCAGGTCGATCTTCGCGTCGCCCTGATGCGTCACGCGACGTACGGCCTCCTCGGCCTCGCGCAGCGCGGCGGTCGTCGGGTCATCGCTCTGGCCGTCGCGCATCGCGAGGAGCTGGCGTTCCATCTGCTCGCTGGTATTGTTGCGTAACACGTAGATCGGGATGCCGCGTTCCTCCGCCTGCTTCAGCGGGCCGCTCCTGCGCCGGTAGTACGGGCGCAACGTGATTACCGCGTCGGCTTCCCGCACGGAGTCGACGATCCGCGCGGCGGATCTCGTCTCCATGATCGCGCGTTCGAGGTGCGTGCGGCTGATGCCGAACGGCAGCACCCGCTTCTCCGGGCCACCGGGTGCCGCCGACAGCGTCCGCCGGCGCTCAATCTGCGGGCGAGCCTCGAGGGGTTCCTGAGGCGTCGTGCGCAAGGGGACGCGCTCGACGGTCGCGATCTGGCCGCCGTCGCCGATGACGCGGACCTCCGCCTCGACCTCGTAGCCGCGCAGCAGCGAGTCCACCGTCGCTGCCACGTCGTCGTGGATCGCGAGGCGGTCGAACGACTGGATCTCGATCAGGACATCGAAGGTCGGAGGGGCACGTCGTTCGAGGACGGTCTTCTGCGTGCCGCGCCGGCGCGCTTCCTCGTCGGAGAGCGTGACTGACTCGATGCCACCGATTAGGTCAGAAAGCGTCGGGTTCTGCATCAGGTTGGAGAGCGTGGTGCCGTGCGCGGTACCGATCAGTTGCACACCACGTTCCGCGATCGTGCGGGCGGCCTCGGCTTCCTCGGCAGTACCGATCTCGTCGATCACGACGACCTCGGGCGTGTGGTTCTCCACTGCCTCGATCATCACTTCGTGCTGGCGGTGCGGGCTCGGCACTTGCATCCGGCGCGCGCGGCCGATACCGCGGTGGGGGATGTCGCCGTCACCGCCGATCTCGTTCGAGGTATCGACGATCACCACACGCTTGGTGAGTTCGTCGGCGAGCAGCCGAGCCACGTCACGCAGCATCGTGGTCTTGCCAACGCCCGGGCGTCCGAGCAGCAGGACGCTCCGCCCGGCCTCGATCAGGTCGCGCATGATGTGGCCGGAGCCGGACACCGAGCGCCCGATGCGACAGGTGAGGCCCACGATGTGGCCCTTGCGGTTACGGATCGCGGAAATGCGGTGCAGGGTGCGCGGGATGCCGGCGCGGTTGTCCTCGCCGAACTCGGAGACCTGCGCCACCACTTGGCCCAGTTCGAGGTCGGTCACCTCGGACTCATCGAGCGGGGCTTCCTCGCGCTGGTAGCGCGCGGTCGGCGGCCGTCC
>CANFFZ010000035.1 GCA_947446155.1 Chloroflexota bacterium
CGTCCCCGCAAGAGCCGTTGCTAGCGGCTCAACGGTCGTGCTGCAGTCACTCGACTCAGTGCGCAATCTCGCCGTGGCCGCGCCGTTCACTGGTGGAAGACTGATCGCTGCACTGTCAGCTCAGGTGCTGGATGCCGCCAAGCAGCCGATCACCACGAACTTTACGAAGGCCGTGACGCTCTCGATCACACTGCCCCCGGCAGCGCTGTCAGGTGTCGCTGCAGCCGATCTCCAGTTGGGCTACTGGTCGAACACAGAATGGGTCGTGGTGCCGAGCACGGTACAGGCGAATGCAGACGATTCCATCACCATCAGTGCTGATGTCATGCACTTCACGGTGTATGCCGTGAGCGCACGCAGCCAGAGGTGGTCTGGGAACCTCGCGCTTCGTGGGGTGTCGTTGATGATCTGGAACGGTCAGGCTGCGTCGTTGCCGGATGCCATAGAGGCGCTCTCTATGAAACCTGCTGGGGTCTGGATGGTCGATCCCCGATCTGCTTTTGGGTGGCTCACCTACCTGCCTGGTGCACCGACCTTCGTGAACACGTGGACATCGATCGCACCAGGTCAGATCGTGATCATCAAGACTGGAGACTCAGCAGGCGCATGAGCAGATAACTGGACAACATTTCGCTCTGTTCCCACGTCTGTAGCACAGCGCATATGGGATAATAATTGCCAATACGATGGGCTTTCTCGTCGGCGAGGTCGTCCGACGCGTCGCCGGCCGCCGCCTCCGTGACGTGATCACTGAGGACGTCGCGCGCCCCCTCGACGCCGAGTTCCTCGTCGGCACCACGCCCGAGGACGACGCCCACACCGCCGACTGGCTGGCGTACGAGTACCAGCCCAACGAGGACCGCAACGAGCGACGCCCCTGGATGGCCGGCGACCCCGCGCAAGCCTCGGACCGCGACCGCATGCGCCGCCTTGCCTACGGCAACCCGTCCGCAGCCGGCAACGGCGTCCTCTCGAGGGTCTGGAGCGCCGCCGAGTTCCCCAGCACCAATGGCCACAGTAACGCCCGCATCTTCGGCACGCTCACCCGAGGCGGCACCGCCACCAACGGCTACCGCCTCCTCGACCCCGCGACCATCGAGGCCGACGCCCGTACCTACGCCGACGGCGAAGACGAAATTCTCGGCCGCCCCACCCGCTTCGGCCTCGGCTTCCAACTCACCATCCCCGGCATCCGCCCGCTGGGCCCCAACGCAGGATCGTTCGGGCACTACGGCATAGGATTCGCCGACCGCACCGCACGCCTCGCGTTCGCCTTCACCTGCAACCAGTCCGGCCGCTCCTGGCGCGACCCTTGCAACATCGCCCTCATCGACGCGCTCTACGAGGGCATCGGGTAGCCCTACACACTCCGTTCCAACGGCGGATCGTGGACACCACCGGCACCGAAGTCACCCCTGCCGCTCCGAGGCACATTCGGCTAGCCTCTATTTCGCTCAGGAACGAGAGGGACACACCATGCCCATGATCCTCGGAGTCACCGGATCCATTGCCACCGGCAAGAGCGGGCTCTGCACCCGCCTCGTGGAGAAGTTCCACGTCACCCATGGGGACGCCGATAAGATCGTCCACCGCATGTTCGACCCCGGCAAAGCCGGCTTCGACAACGCCGTCGCCGAATTCGGCCCCGAGATCATCGGCGACGACGGCTTCATCGACCGCAAGAAGATCGGCACCCTTGTCTTCGGCAACCCCACCAACATGGGTCGCTGGATGAAGGCCATCGGCAACATCGAAGATGAGATGCGCACCACCATCGAGCGCTGGCGCGCCACCCTCGGCCCCAACGACGTCGCCGTCCTCGAGGCCGTCAACCTGATCGAGGCCGACTACTCCCAGTGGTGCGACGCCACCTGGCTCGTCGCCGCCTCGAACGACATCGCCAAGCCGCGCCTCATGGCCCGCAACGACTTCAACGACGCTGAGGCCCAGCAGCGCCTCGACGCCCAGCGCAAATGGGAAGACCGCGCCCCCGCCGCTGACCACGTCTTCCACAACAACGCTACGTACGAGGCCTTCCTCGCCGAAGTTGACCACACCTTCGAAGAGACCCACCGCCAGTTCCTCGCCGGCACCCTCCCGAAGTCCGTCTGGTTCGCCTGGCGCGAAGCCAACCCCCGCCCCGCCCCACCCGCCCGCACCGCAACCTAGCGGCGAGGGCAATCGCAAGCACGGAACGGGCGCCCTCAGGCGCCCGTTCTGATCGTCAGGCGCTGCACGATCCCCACCCTGATCGGCGCAGCCAGCACACTCGGTGCCAAACTTGCCATCACCTTCGAATCCACCCGCGCCTTCCTCCACCTCTAGCAACCACCCACCCACGAGGATCTCGATCCCTCCACGGGGGCTCTAGGCTCCAACCCCATCTGTCACAGACGCCCGAATTATCTGAGTCCACTCGACTCAACTTTCCACCGTTATGACACAAACCGATGTGACATCCGAGCCTCTGGCACGCTGCGGCCATCCGCACCCATCGAGGCGGCACGAGAAAGGCTCCCCAGATCGAATCTGAGACGCCCTGTTTTAGGTGAAACATAAGTGCTAATTCATGGGCGGACGAGCTCTGGGCCGCTTTTCGCGCGCACCCTCCGCGAAATACCCCAAAACCAAGAAAATCGCCCGCCTACCCGCCGAGGATCGACCGACCGATCACCTTCAGTTCGAGGATGGGCTTCACACCCTCGAAGATCGGGAGCACGAGGGCATCCACCACGTAGCGGGAGATCGGGTCCTCTTCGGAGTAACCCCACCCGCCATGCAGTTGTTGGGCTTCGCGTGTCACCTCGCCGGCGATATCGCACGAGAGCAACTTCGCCATCGAGGGCTCTACGGCGCGCGTGTCGAAGGCGCGGGCGGAGGCATACGTCGCCTGGCGTGCGGCGGCGATGTGAACGGCCATCAGGCCGATCTTGTACTGGGTGAGTTGGTACTCGGCGAGCGGCTGGCCGAACTGGCTGCGCTGCACGACGTACTGGCACGCCTTCTCCAGCGCCGCCTGCGCGAGGCCGATCGCGCGTCCGCCGGTCTGGAGGCGGCCCGCCGCGAAGCCGCCCATCTGGAGGTAGAACCCCTTGTTGATCCCCGTGTCCCCGCCCACAAGGTTCGTGTGCGGCACGAACAGATTGTCGATGGCCAGTGTGAACGAGTGCATCCCGCGGTAACCGGGCGTCGGGTTCGCCGTGCCCGAAATCACGCCGCCCTCGGGCTGCTCGAACTGCCACGCGTGACCGTCGTACGGCGGCTTCGGTACGATAAAGAGCGAGAGCCCTCGATTGCCCGAGGCCGGGTCAGGGTCGGTGCGTGCGAGCAGCGCGAGGATCGTCGCGCGGCCGGAGAACGTGCTCCACGCCTTCGCGCCGTTGATCCGCCAGCCGCGCACCCCGTTGTGCTCGGCCGGCTCCGCCTTCGTCTGCAGGCCAGCCACGTCCGATCCCACGTTCGGCTCGGTCACAGCGATCGCGACGAGTTCCTCGCCGGCCGCGATCCGAGGCAGCCAGTACCGGCGCTGCTCGTCCGTGCCGCCCGCGAGCAGCGCCTTCGTGAGGATCTCCGGGCGCGTCGATAGCGACCCGGCGGCGGCCAGAGATACCGCGCTCAGTTCCTCGGTGATGATGATCACCGGCAGGTCGCCCATGCCCGTGCCGCCGTACTCCTCCGGGATCGAGGAGCCGAAGAACCCCTGCTCAGAGAACGCCTTCAGCAGGGAATCCGGCACCAGCAGGTCCTTGCGGTGGATCTCCTGCGCGACCGGGGCCACGACACCCTTCGCGAAGTCCCGCGCAAGCGTGCGTGTGAGCGTCGCTGCCTCGTCCTCGAGTTCGCAGTTGTTCACGCCGCCGGTGCTGATCATCTGGCGGCCGATGGCGCGGATCGCCTCCTCCGAGAGCCCGCGCCGGATCGAGGTGCGCGCCTCGGCCGTCTCGAGCGGGGCGATGTCCGCCGCCGTCAGCCCGAAGTCGTCCCAGCCCGCCTCGATCTGCGAGCGCGTCGCGTGCGCGACCTCCGCTGCGTAGGCCAGCGCGAAGCGCCCCTGCATCTCGTCCACCGGCACGCGCTCCGCGTAGGCGACGAGGTCCTCCGCCGCCCGGATCTGCGTTGCGAGGTAGGCGAGGCGCTCCGTGAGCACCTGGTGGTCGTCGATCGTCGCGCCGTTCTTGGTCGTGACGGCGCCCTGCTTCACGGCAGCGTCCACGACAGCCCTCGTGGCCTGCGTCAGGGCGCGTGCGGTCGTGATCGGGTTCGCTTCGGTGGCGGTCATGTCGAGGCCCTTCTGGTGCCTAGCGTCGCCGCGGGATGAGCGCGGTGTAGTCGAGGTCGAGCACGACGTTCGGGTGATAGCGCTCGCGGCCCTGGTCGTCCGCCACCTTGAACGGCTGCTCCTCGGTCCTCGGGTCGCAGTTCTTCACACCGACCAACCGCAGCCGGAGCGCGCCGCAGTCCGGCCGTCCGAGGTCGATCCGCTCCAGCACGTCCGTCCACGCGAAGACGGTGTCGCCCGCGAACGTCGGGTTACTGTGCGTCCCGCTGTTGAAGGCGAGGATGCGGACGACATTCTCGAGGCCGTTGAACGAGAGCGCGCGCGCCATCGAGATGATGTGCCCGCCGTAGATCACGCGCTTACCGAAGCGGGAGTCCTTCAGCGCATGCGCGTTGAAGTGCGCCCGCGCGATGTTCTGGTAGAGCCGGGCCGCCATCTGGTGCTCGGCCTCCTCGATCGCGACGCCCTCGACGTGGTGGATGCGCTCACCCGGTTCGTAGTCCTCCCACCACGCGCGGCCGCCGGTGACGGCGGAGTCGAAGCGGGACAGGTCGAGGTCGGCGGGGATGTGGAACTGCTTCGAGTCGACGGCGGCAGGCGTCTTCGGCGCGTCGTCCACGGCAGAGTTCGTCGTCTTGTCGCGCTTGTCCATCAGCACCCAGCGGATGAACGACAGCACCTCGTCGCCGTGCTGGTTCTTGCCCACGGTGTGGACCCACGTCACCCCGGTGTCACCGGCGGAAGACTCCCGCCACCCGAGCACCTTCGTGCTCGCCGTGATCGTGTCGCCCGGGTACACCGGCACCCCAAAGCGCACATCGGCATAGCCGAGGTTGGCGATGGCGTTCAGCGAGACGTCTGGCACAGACTTCCCAAAGACGGTGTGAAACACCAGCAGGTCGTCCACCACCTCGCGCCGGAAGCCGAGGCTCCGCGCGAACTCGGCGTCGCAAGCGAGCGGGTAGCGGTTCGCCGTGAGGGCGATATACAGCGCCTGGTCGCCCTCCGTGACCGTGCGGGGGACGGCATGGACGATCTCGCGCCCGGGCGTCAGATCCTCGAAATAGTTGCCGGTAATCGATTTGCTGGCCGCCAACAGGCCCTCCCCGCCTCGCACCCCCATTCTAGGCCCGGAGGCCCGTTCGGGCAGCCGCCCGGCGGTAGACTCAAGTCACTGATCGAAGGCTGACGAGGGGGCTCCAGGTGGGGATGAAGGAACTGCAAGCGCTCATCGCGGTGCTCCAGGCGGAGGTCGCCAAGGGGCGGGACAACCTGGTCACCGGCACATGGCACCTCCATTTCGAGCACCGTGGGGAGACACCCGTCTTCTCGTTCAACAAGTGCGAGTCCGAGGTCTACTGCGAGGAGCGTCCCACCGTTTTCGCGGCGGACGGCTCCGGCACCGTCGTGGACAAGGGCGGCCCGCTCTTCGGCGGCAGCGACTAGGTGCCTGCTCAGACGCACCGCCTCGGTGGGTGCTAGTCTGCGCGGCGCACGACCGGAAGGAACCTCAGTGAGCAACATCACGTTCAAGCACTACACCGTCGCCGTCCACGACCTGGACAGCGCCGTCGGCCAGTACGAAACCCGCTTCGGCATGGCAAAGGTGGGCGAGCGCGCCTACAACAGCATCGGCAAGTTCAACTTCCAGCCGATGGGATTCGATGGCAAGGTGATGTGTCACCTCATCTGCCCCGACACTGACGGGCCGATCGCCAAGTTGATGCTGGAACGCGTCAACCCTTTCAACCCGCACGGCGAGGGCATCTACCTGCTCGCGTACGACTGCGACGACGTCCCCGCATTCGCGGAGAACATCACCACGAACGGTGGCCGCGTGAACGGCAACCCGGCGTCGGGGAACATCTGGGTCCACCCCACGTCCTCGAACTTCGTGCTGATGGAGATCTTCCCGAAGAAGGCGTAGCCCTCGGGCAGGCCGCTAGTGAGCGTCCACGATGGGCCGGGGAACACCCGGCCCATCTTCACGTCCGGCAGCGCGCAATTGGTCATCGCTCGGCGGCGTAGCCAGCATGAAGAAGGGGATCGCCGCGGCTGTCACAGCCATGCAGATGAGCCAGCCCGCGTAGTAATGCGCCGTCCGGTCGACGAGCAGGCCCACCACCCACGGCCCCAGGGCACCACCGGTCGTGGTCACGAGCGCGACCGTGCCGTTGATCGTCCCGAAGAATTTCGTGCCGAAGTAGTCCGCCAGCATCGCCGGACGTACCGGGATCGTGCCGCCGAAGCCGGGCGCGATCACGAGGATCCCGGCAGTGGCCATCGCGTAGGAGTCGGCGAACGCCAGGATCGGCAGCCCCGCCAGGACGAACAGACACGAAGCCACCACGATCAGCCGCTTCGAGAAGCGGTCCGCGAGGTAGCCCGCCCCGAGCCGCCCCACGATCGAAAACACCGTGAAGAACGCAACACTCGACCCGGCGACTGCCTTCGAGACGTGCATCTCGCGTTCCAGGTAGGGGATCTGGTGGATCACGACGGCGGTGGTGCTGAAGTTCAGGAACACCATCCCGAGCGACATGAACATGAACGACCGGGTGCGGACAGCCTCGCGCAGTGTCATACCCCAGCGGACCGCCGGGGCCAGCACGCGGCCGTCGTCGGAAGCCCGGAAACCATCGAGCGGCTGCGGGTGGCCATCCGGCCGCGTCCGGATGTTGATGGCAAACGCGATGCCCACGGTGAGCATGACGGCAGCGAGGATTCGCAGCGCGCCGCGCCAGCCGAACCCCTCGACCAGCGCCGCAATCGCGACGACCAGCAGCCCGCCCACACCACCACCGAGGGTCATGATCGACATCGCGAAGGCACGTCGAGCCTCGAACCAGGAGGCGATGGCCACCAGGCCGACCGAACCGCCTGCGGCCGAAGATCCGATCGCGATCACCATCATCACCGCGTAGAAGTGCCAGATTGTCTGGATCTCGCTCATCAGCAGCACGCCGAACGCGCTGATCACCACACCGCCAAGGGCGACCTTCTGCGCCCCCAGACGGTCAATCAGCGCACCGATGAACGGCGCGGCGATGCCCCCCACTTCGGAGCGCAGCGAAAACGCGAGGGAGGTCGCAGCGACGCTCCACCCGAACTCGTCGATGACCTCGTTGAAGATCGTGCCGAAACCGTAGAAGAAGGATGCCCCGATGAGCAGCACGACGCAGGCCGCCGAACCGACGACGATCCAGCCCTCGTACACCCCGGGGAGCGCTCGTCGAAGCATCTGCGGATGGTACGCGCGGCCCACGTAGGCGCACGCCAACCGTTCTCCCGGCTAGCCTGCCCCGCCAGCCTCTGCTTGCGCCCTCGCGTGGTACGAGGAGCGCACCAGCGGCCCTGCCTCGACGTGGCGGAAGCCGAGGCCAAGCGCGAAGTCCCGCAGCCTCGCGAACTCGTCCGGGTGGACGTATTCGACCACCGAGAGATGCTTCGGCGTCGGCCGCAGGTACTGGCCGAGCGTGAGTAGGGTCACTCCCACCTCGCGCAGGTCCGCGAACACCGCCTCCAGTTCCTCGGCAGTCTCTCCAAGGCCCAGCATGATCCCAGTCTTCCGAGGGATCTCAGGCGCGATCTCACGCGTGTGCCGGAAGACATCGAGCGTGCGCGCATAGTCGCCCCTCGACCGCACGCCTCGGTACAGTCGGGGCACCGTCTCGGTGTTGTGATTGAGTACGACGGGCCCGGCATCGAGGACTGCCCGCAACGCCTCGACGTTCCCCATGAAGTCGGGTATCAGCACCTCGACGTCGCAGGTCGGGCGCGCGTGGCGCACCGCACGGATGCACGCGGCGAACGCGGACGCGCCCCCGTCCTCGAGGTCGTCCCGGTTCACCGAGGTGATCACGGCGTAGTCGAGACCGAGCGTGGCGACCGTCTGCGCGAGCCGCAACGGCTCAAGCAGGTCGATGCCCTCGGTCGGGTGCCCGCTCTTCACGGCGCAGTAGCCGCACGCCCTCGTACACGTGTCGCCGAGGATCATGAACGTGGCCGTACCCGCGTTAAAGCACTCCCCGATGTTCGGGCAGCGCGCCTCCTCGCAGACGGTGTGCAGCGACTGTTCGCGCAGCAGGTCCTTGATGTACCCGAAGCGCTCCCCGGCAGGGAACGGCGCTTTGAACCATGGCGGCTTCCGCTCTCGCGGCGTCTCGCGGGCGGGCGCCGAGGTCACGCGTACACCGCCTCGACCAGTGCCACCTCAAACGCCTCCGCGAAAGCCGCTGCCATCGCCTCCGCAACCGCGGCAAGCGCCGGAGCGTCCCCCCGCACAACTGCCATCGAGGTCACCCCAGCGTCCTCGATGCCGCACGGGACGATCGCGTCGAACCACGCAAGGTCTGGCGAGACGTTCAGCGCGAGGCCGTGGCGACTCACGCCTCGGTCGATGCGGACGCCGACAGCGGCGATCTTGGCGCCAGCGACCCAAACACCGGGACGACCGACGACCCGCAAGCCCTCGATCCCCCACTTCGCCAGCGTCTCGATCGCGACGCCTTCGAGGGCGCGCACGTAGTCACCGACGCGCAGCCCGCGAGTATGCAGGCGAAGGACCGGGTAGAGGACGAGTTGGCCGGGCCCGTGCCAGATGACATCGCCCCCGCGGTCAGCCTCGACGAGTGGGGCGGGAAGAGCGGCTTCGGGGAGGCGGAGGCCACCTCGCGCGGCGCGGGCACCGAGGGTGTAGACGGGCGCGTGCTCCAGGAGGGCGACGGCCTCGGGGCCACCGGCGCGGACGGCCTCGCTGCGGGCGTGCATCCAGTCGAGGGCCACCGCGTACGGGACGCGCTCGCGCCCGGCGGTGAGCCAGAGGTCAACCGGCGTGGCGCTGTCCATGCGTAACAGTCTAGCCACATGCGGTGCGGTACTCTCGACACGTCGAACGGAGGTACGCGTGGCGGACGAAGCAGCAGGCGCGCCGGACGCGCCGGACTGGGTTGAGACGCGCGAGTGGACCGAGGCACTCCGCGATGTCGTGCGCTCGTCGGGTGCCGCGCGCGCGAGTCGGCTGCTGCAGTCGCTCCAGATCGACGCCCAGCGCACCGGCATTCCGCTCCCCGTCACCTCCCGCACGCCGTACGTGAACACCATCCCCCCCGAGCACCAGGCGCCCTACCCCGGCGACCTGGAACTCGAACGGCGGATCACGCGCCTCGTCCGCTGGAACGCCCTCGCGATGGTGACCGAGGCGAACGAGCGCACGCCGGGCATCGGCGGTCACATCTCCACGTACGCCTCCGCCGCCGTGCTGTACGAGGTGGGGTTCCAGCAGTTCTGGCGCGGGCCGGACGCGCCTGGCGGTGCCGACCTGCTCTACATCCAGGGCCACGCCTCCCCCGGCATCTACGCGCGCTCGTACCTCGAGGGGCGCATCTCGGCGAAGGAGATGCGGAACTTCCGTCGGGAGTTCGCAGAAGGCGGCGGGCTCTCGTCCTACCCGCACCCGTGGCTGATGCCGGAGTACTGGCAGTTCCCGACCGTCTCGATGGGGCTCGGGCCGATCACGGCGATCTACCAGGCCCGCTTCATGCGCTACCTCGAACAGCGCGGGCTGATCCCGGTGAGCGACCGCAAGGTGTGGTGCTTCATCGGCGACGGGGAGACGGATGAGCCGGAGTCGCTGGGCGCGATCTCACTCGCCGCGCGCGAGGGCCTCGACAACCTCATCTTCGTCGTGAACTGCAACCTCCAACGCCTCGATGGGCCGGTCCGAGGCAACGGGCAGATCATCCAGGAACTGGAGGCTGTGTTCCGCGGCGTCGGCTGGAACGTGCTCAAGGTGCTGTGGGGCGGCGACTGGGACGCCCTCCTCGCCCGCGACACGGAGGGCCTGCTCGTGCAGCGCATGGGTGAGGTCGTCGACGGCCAGTACCAGAAGTACGCGGTCGCGGGCGGCGCCTACACGCGGGAGCACTTCTGGGGTGTCGACCCGCGCCTCGCGAGGTTGGTCGCGCATCTGTCCGACGACGACCTGCTGCGCCTGCGCCTCGGCGGGCACGACCACGAGAAGGTGTACGCGGCATACCACGCCGCCACGACGCATCGAGGCGGCCCGACGGTCATCCTTGCCCGCACGATCAAGGGCTACGGCCTCGGCACCGCCGGTGAGGCACGCAACGTCGCCCATCAGCAGAAACACCTGGACGAGGACGACCTGGTCGCGTTCCGCGACCGCTTCATGCTCCCACTCTCTGACGAGGAGGTCGGCCGCGCGCCCCTCTACCGCCCGGCCGAGAACTCCCGTGAGACGCGGTACCTCCTGGAGCGACGGCGAGCCCTCGGCGGCTTCCTCCCACAACGACGCGTGCGCGAGGAAGCGCTGCCGCTGCCGCCGGACTCGGTATTCGCGGAGTTCCTCGCTGGCTCGGGCGAGCGCGAGGTCTCCACGACGATGGCGTTCGTGCGCATCCTCGCGGGGCTCATGCGCTCGCCTGACCTCGGCAAGCGCATCGTGCCGGTGATCCCGGACGAGGCGCGCACGTTCGGCATGGAGACGTTCTTCCGCGAGTTCGGCATCTACGCCCACCAGGGCCAGAACTACGAGCCGGTCGACCGCGAAAGCCTCATTTACTACAAGGAGTCCGCCGACGGGCAGGTCCTGGAGGAGGGCATCAACGAGGCAGGCGCATTCTCCTCGCTGCTCGCCGCCGGGACGTCCTACGCCAACTACGGCCGCGCGATGCTGCCGTTCTTCATCCTCTATTCGATGTTCGGGCTACAGCGCGTCGGCGACCTCGCGTGGGCGGCGGGCGATGCACGGGCGCGCGGTTTCCTGATCGGCGCGACGTCTGGGCGCACGACGCTCAACGGCGAGGGCCTCCAGCACCAGGACGGCCACAGCCACCTGCTGGCCTCCGCCATCCCGAACATGCGCGCCTATGACCCGGCATTCGCGTTCGAACTGGCCGTGCTGCTCCAGGACGGCGTCCGCCGGATGGTCGAGGGCCACGAGGACGGTCTTACCTACCTCACCGTCGGTAACGAGAACTACCGGCAGCCCCCGATGCCCGAGGGTGACGGCGTCCGCGAGGGCATCGTGCGCGGGCTCTACCGCTTCCGCACACTGACCCCGGTGGGCGCCCCCGCCACCGCGCGCGTCCACCTGCTGGGCTCGGGCGCCATCATGAACGAGGTGCTGCACGCGCAGTCGATGCTCGCCGAGCGCTTCGGCGTCGCCTCGGATGTCTGGTCGGCCACCTCGTACACCGAGCTGCGCCGCGAAGCGCTCGAGGTGGAGCGGTGGAACCTGCTGCACCCAGAGGCGGAAGAGCGGGTGCCGTACATCGGGCAACTCCTCGCCGACGGTGCGCCGGTCATCGCCGCCTCGGACTTCGTGAAAGCGCTCCCCGACGGCCTGGCGAAATGGGTGCCCGGTCGCCTCGTGGCACTGGGGACGGACGGCTTCGGCCGGAGCGAGACGCGCGAGGCCCTACGCGACCACTTCGAGGTGGACCGCAACCACATCGCCTTCGCCGCCCTCGCAGCCCTCGTGCGTGAGAAGACGATCCCCGCGCGCGTGGCGACCGAGGCCCGCACCGCGCTCGGCATCGATGCCGAGCGCAGCGACCCGGCGCAGGCGTAGGCTCAACGTACGAGGGAGAGCGCGATGGCAGAGTTCAAGTTGCCCGACCTCGGCGAGGGCATTACCGAAGCCGATGTGCTGAAGGTCTACGTCTCCCCGGGCGACACGGTCGCCGTCGATCAGCCAATCGTGGAGATCGAGACGGAGAAGGCCACCCTCGATGTCCCGTCCGGCGTGGCTGGCACCGTCTCGGCTGTCCTCGTGCGCATGGGCCAGACAATCCCCGTCGGCGCCCCGCTAATCGAGGTTGGTGCAGGCACTCCGTCAGCAGGGGCACCCGCTCCAGCAGCGGCACCCGCAGTCCCTGTAGCGCCGCCCGCTCCAGCACAACCTGCTCCGGCCCCGGTGGCCGAGGCCCCCGTGCCACCGACGGCTCCCACCACACCGCCCGCGCCGGTCGCGCCGGCGCCGGCCTCCGCAAAAGCTGGCTCCGTCTCCGCCTCGCCGTCTGTGCGCAAACTCGCGCGCGAGGTCGGCGTGGACATCGGCAGCGTGACGGGCACCGGCCCGGGTGCGCGCATCACGGACAACGACGTGAAGCGCGCAGCCCGCGAGCGCGTCATGACTCCAGCCCCCGCGCCTGCCTCGACAGGTGGCGACGAGGTGCATCGGAGCGCCGAGGGACGGCTGTTGCCCGACTTCACGCAATGGGGGGAGGTGACTAGGGAGCCGCTGTCGCGCCTTCGGCGAACGGTCGCGCGCAACATGGTGCAGTCGTGGACGGAGATCCCGCACGTCCATCTGTACGACCGGGCCGACATCACCGCAATGGAAGAGATGCGTCAGCAGTTCAAGGCGCGCGCTACCGCCGTCGGTGGCACGCTCACGATCTCCGTGATGATGCTGAAGGTGATCGCCGCCGCACTCCGTGCGCACCCGAGGCTGAACGCCAGCCTCGACACCCACGCCAACGAACTCGTGCTGAAGGACTACGTCCACATCGGTGTTGCCGTGGACACCGAACGAGGGCTCGTGGTGCCAAAGATCGAGGACGTCGACCAGAAGAACATCATCGAACTCTCGGTGGAACTGAGCGGGATCGCGGAGCGCGCGCGCAAGAACGAATTGACGCTGGAGGAGATGCGCGGCTCGACCTTCACCGTGACGAACCTTGGCTCGTTCGGCATCGGGCATTTCGACCCGATCATCAACTGGCCGGAAGTCGCCGTGATGGGCCTCGGCCGCGCGCAACAGACCGCGGTGTGGGACGCCACCTCGAAAACGTGGGAGCCGAAGCTGCTCATGCCGCTCTCGCTCGGCCACGACCATCGCATCATCGACGGCGCGGATGGGGCGCGCTTCCTCACCTGGATCGTCGAGGCGATCAAGAACCCGCTGCTGATGGCGCTGGAGGGCTAGCGTGGCCGATCCAATCCGCCTCGCCGTCCTCGGGGCGGGCCCCGGCGGCTACCCGGCCGCGTTCCTCGCCGCCGAGCACGGGATGGACGTCACCCTGATCGACGTGCGCCCGCAGCCGGGGGGTGTCTGCCTGTATGAGGGCTGTATCCCCTCGAAGGCGCTCCTCCACGCCGCCTCGGTGGTCACAGACGCGCGAGCCGCCGCCGCGATCGGCCTCACCTTCGACGCCCCACGCCTCGACCTCGACCGGCTGCGCAGCTGGAAGGACGAGGTGGTACGCGGGCTCACGAGCGGCCTCGGCCAGATCGCACGCGCGCGGAAGGTTCGCTACGTCCAGGGACGCGGCCGCTTCGTCGACGCGCACACCCTCCGCGTGGCGACCGAGGGCGAACTGACCGAGGTGCAGTTCGACGCCGCAATCGTGGCGACCGGCTCGTCTGCCTCGATCCCGCTGCCGCTGCGCCTCGCCTCCTCGCGCGTGTGGGACGCTGAGGCGGCGCTACGACTCTCCGAGGTGCCGGCGGCGCTGCTCGTGGTGGGTGGTGGCTACATCGGCCTCGAGATGGCGACGGTGTACGCCGCGCTCGGCTCGCGTGTGACGGTCGTCGAGGCGACGGCGGGGCTGCTGCCGGGCGCCGACCGCGACCTCGTGGACGTGCTCGCGAAGCGCGTCGCCAGCGTCGTCGAAGGCATCCTGCTGCTGACCAGCGTCGATGCGCTCGCCGAGACCGATGACGGTGGTGTGCGCGCGACGCTTACGGGTGCCGCCGGCACGGAGGAACGCCGGTTCGACCGCGTGCTCATCGCGACGGGCCGCCGCCCCAACAGCGCTGACCTCGGCTTCGACACCACGCGTGCCCTCGTGACCGCACGCGGGTTCGTCGAGGTAGACCAGCAGCGCCGGACGGCAGAGCCCTCGATCTATGCGATCGGCGATGTCGCCGGAGAGCCGATGCTCGCGCACAAGGCCACGCACGAGGCACGGGTGGCGATGGAGGCGATCGGCGGAGAGCCCACCATCTGGAAGCCCCCCGTGATCCCCACCGTGATCTACACCGACCCGGAACTCGCGTGGTGCGGCCTGACGGAGACGGACGCTCGCGCGCGCGGCCTCGACATCGAGGTGGCCCGGTTCCCGTGGAGCGCCTCGGGCCGTGCTGCGACCGCAGCGGACCGTGAGGGCCTCACGAAGTGGCTGGTGGAGGCTGGCACGGGCCGCATCATGGGCGCTGGCATCGTCGGCCGGGGCGCCGGCGATCTGATCGCGGAGGCGACGCTGGCCGTGGAGATGGGGGCGCGGCTGGATGACATCCGCCTGACGGTGCATCCTCACCCCTCGCGCTCCGAGACGCTGATGGAGGCCGCCGAGGCGTTCTACGGCACGAGCCCGCACTACATCGCGCGAAACCGCCCGCGGACGCCGTAGCAGTAACCAGGAGATTCCGATGGCGTCGAACGGACTCGAACTTCGAGGCACGGTAGGCACCACCTACAGCGATGTGCTCACGCCTCAGGCGCTCGCGGCGATCGCCGCCCTGGTACCGCTCGATGCAGACCGCAAGGCCGTCATGGCAGCGCGGATCGCGCGTCGGACGCAGCGCGCGCGCGACCACCAGCCGATAGCGTTCCTCGACGCTGCGTCCACGATCCCGAGGACGTCGATCACCGTACGCGACGCGCGCGAGGGACGATTCAGCGGAAGCGCGATCCCGGCTGACCTCCAGCGCCAATGGGTGCAGGGAACGGGCCCTGCCGCGCGGCCAAACGTCCCCACCGATCGCAGCATCCGAAACGTGGCCTACGCGCTGCTCTCCGGGGCGGACGGCTGGATGTTCGACGGCGAGGACGCACTAGGGCAGGTGGCCTCGATGTCACTCGACAACCAGCGCAACCTCCGTCTCGCCGTGCATCACGACCCCGTATTCATGCAGGCCGCGCAGCGACTGGCCGGTGAGGTCAACGAGTGGGCGCTCGGGTTCCTCGGCCACCGCACTGTCGACGACTGGACGGAGCAGATCGGTTTTACCACCAAGATCTTCCGGCCGCGCGGGCTGCACCTGGAGGATCGTCACCTTCGTCACGACAACGGTGAGGGCCTCTCGGCGTCGACCGTCGATGTCGCGCTGTACGTGGTGAGCAACCACGAACGACTCCTCGCCGACGGCTCATCGCTGGTGCTCTACCTCCCGAAGATCCAGACAGCGGAGGACGCGGCACTCTGGAATGACCTCCTGACGACGCTTGAGGAGCACCTCGGCCTCGCGGTGGGGACGATCAAGACGTACGTGCTCGTGGAGCAGCTGGAAGCGGCGTTTCAGTTGATGGAGATCCGGGCGGCGCTGGGACTGCACTTCGTCGGCTTCAACACCGGACGCTGGGACTACATCAACAGTGTCTCGGACGCGATGGCCTGGGACGCCTCGTTCGTCAATCCCAACATCGACGTCATCACGATGACCTATCCGTACATGCGCGCGTACGAGGACCGCGTCCGCCGGGCGGTGAACACACCGGATGCACTCGGCCAGTACGCGCTCTGGCAGGGCGGGATGGAGCCAAACATCCCGGTGGGTTCCGAGGCGGGTGTGAAGGCCGGTATGGAGCGCGCGGTGGGTGGCGCTCGACGCGAACAGGCGGAGGGTGCCAGCGGGAAATGGGTGGCGCACTGGAAGATGGTGCACATCGTCCGTCCCGTGTGGGAAGCCGTCGGTGAGGACAACCAGCGCGGTCGAGCGTTCCCACGACTCACGTACAGCAGCGATGACGCTGCTAGCCTGACCGCCCTCGACGCCCATCCACGGACGATCCGCGGCGCTCGCGACCTGCTCAGTGTGGGTCTGCAATACGGCAACGCGTTCGGCCAGGGGATGCAGGCCGCGGCGCTGAAGCCGGCCGACTCATTCGGGAATGACGATGTGCTCTACCTGATGGAGGACATGGCCACCGGCGAGATCCGCCTGAGCATCCTCTGGGAGTGGCTCCACAAGGGAGCGACGTTGACCGCCGATGCGCCTGACGTCGGAGCGCAGGCGGGTGACCGCTTCACCACCGAGCTGCTCCTTCGATTGATCGAGGAGGAGTACCAGAAGCTCCTGAGCGCCGCCGACCGCGACGTCTTCGAGGAGTCGAAGCGCACGACGCTGCCGATCGCGCGGGAGATCGTCAGTGCATACCTCCTCGAACCGGAGAAGTTGCCGTGGTACATCGACCTGCTGAACGCGAATCTGGGAAACCACGAGCTCCCGAAGGCGGTGGAGCGCATCCGAATGCTTGCGGACTCGTTCCGGCGGAGTGGAACACGGGTTACCGAGAATCTCGACTTCACCGCGGCGGATTAGGCCAGGATCGGGCGGCTCACCCGCACAGCTTGGGCAACGAACGGAGGGGCGGCCTTGCAGCCGCCCCTCCGTTCGTCCTCGAACCGGTGCCCCGGGGGCCTCGGGTATTAGACGTCCAACCAGCGCTCGGGCAGCGTCTCGGTCGCCGCGCCGTAGGCACGGGTCTGGATGATGCCGCGGACTTCAGGCCGGTAGGCCGTCCAGCTCACACCGGCGCCGATCTGAGACGGGACGTAGTACATCTTGTCGGAGTTGATCCGCTGGATTTCCCAGATGAACTCACGACGCTTCTCGGCATTGAGTTCCACGGCCTGCTTGCCGTCCAGTCCCGTGATCTTGGCATCCTTGATCTTCCCGTGGTTCTGCGGGTCGTCCCCGAAGAGCCGCGTGAAGTAGTTGCCAACCTCTGGGAACGGAGTCTCCAGGCCGAAGGCGATGCCCTTGAAGTTCGAGCGGAACGTCTGAGTGATGTAGACCGAGGCGTAGTCCTGAGTCTGGATCTCGACGTTGACGCCGCCCTCGCGCAGGAAGTTCGCGGTGGCCTCTGCAAGAGAGTCGAAGGTGGAGCCGTAAATCTTGTTCGTGTAGATGAACGGAATCTTCTCGCCCTTATAGCCAGAGGCGTCCAGGAGCTTCTTGGCTTCGGCCTTGTTGAACTTGAAGAACTCCGCGGAGGCACCCATGTCCTTGCCGCGCGGGTCGAGCCACCAGGCCGCGTAGCCGGCGGGCACGATGTTGTTCCACAAGATCGAGACGTCCAGGCCCGCCTCCTGCAGTTTCTTGACGTTGTATCCGGCCTCCGTGAGGGAGTCGCGGTCCTGCGTCATCGAAACAGCCTTGCGGAACCGGTCGTCACGCCACGGGGCGTTCGGTGCGGTCTCCGCCTTCTCGAAGTAGAAGAAGTTCAGGAGCGCCGGCAGTAGGCCGCGCCACTGCACCTTCGGTTGGTCCTTGCGGAGCTGGAGCACGTCGTTCTGGTTGATACCCGCGAAGTGCACGTTGCCCGCATGGAACTGCGACAGGCGGTTGGCGTACTCCGGGATGATCGCCAGCTCGACGCCGTCCGCGAACGGCTTCGGCTTGTCGTGATACTCGGTGTGTCGCTTAAAGGCGAACTTCACGTTCGGCTTGTACTCGCTCATGACCCACGGGCCCGAGCCGATCATCTGCGTCTTCGGGTCGAACCCGGAGCCCACTTCCTTCGGCTGGATCCACAGCAGGTTGGAGTCCGAGATGAAGTCCAGGAACGTGGCGGTCGGCTTCGGAAGGGTGAACTTGAGGGTGGACGCGTTCACGGCCTCAATCTTGATGTCCTTCGCCGCGTCCTTGTTCGGGCCCTTCTCGTCGGTCAGGCGCTTCCACGAGACGATGACGTCCTCGGTCGTGACCTCGCGGCCGTTGACCGGGGCGATGTTGTGGAACTTCACGCCCTTCTTGAGTTTGACGGTCCAGTTTTGGCCATCCGTGGACTCCGCGCTCTGGGCGAGGTCCGGCTCCGTACCGACGGCGTACGGGTTCTTGTCACCGCGCGCCGCGACCTTGTAGAGGCGGCTGTAGGTGTAGGCCGCGATGCCCTTGGCCGTGAACGAGGCGTTGCCGTACGGGTCGATCGTGACGGGGTCGGCTGTCAGGTCGCCTTTCAGGATGCCGCCGCGCTTGATGTTGGCGAACGGGTCAGATGCCGTCGCCTGGGCGTTGGCAGCAGCCGCCTTTGCCGGTGTGGTCTCTTCCTTGCTGCCGCAGCCGATGAGGGCTGCACCCGCGAGCCCAGCGCCCGCGATGCCGACGCCGCGCAGCACGGTCCGACGGGGCACGCCCCCCTCGAGCGCCCGGGACCAGTAGTTCCGCTCCTCCAACAGTCCACCCCCTGCACTCATTGCGACGCCCGATATCGCTTGCTGCGCCGCCCCCCGAGTGATTCGTGGATAATACGCAATGCGCTGCTTAATTAAACGCAATCGGCGTCCCGGAATTAAATCTCGTTCGTGATTCCTCCATGACACCTACCCGCGAATCTGACGGTCTGCGCGACACTCCAGCGCTGTTGGAGATATCATCGATCCACCCAAGCGGGGGTAGCTCAGTGGCAGAGCACCTGCTTCCCAAGCAGGGTGTCGCGAGTTCGAATCTCGTCCTCCGCTCCACCATCGAATGAATAGAAGGAGCCCCGCTGAGCGGGGCTTCTTCGTCGTCGGAATTGGCGACACCCTGCTTACTGAGCAGGGGCTCCGCGTATGCGGCAAGCTGTCAGCAACTCATCCCCACGAGGGCACAAGGTGTCTCTGATCGAGGCGCGATGGGAACCGGACGGGGTGTGTACCCGCGCGGACCAGGAGTGCCGAGTTGTACGCAACGCTCGCCTACGATGAGCACCGCACTCAAACGCCAGCTGGACTTGCCCCGATCTGACGGACACCCAAGATAGGGCGTGTAGCCCTGGAAGGATGTCTGAATGGAATCGACAGGACGACGTGCACGGCGTGCGTTCACGGACGAGTACAAGGCGGAAGTCGTCGAGCTCTGCCGCACGAGCGGCAA
>CANFFZ010000036.1 GCA_947446155.1 Chloroflexota bacterium
ATATGGGTCCGCACAGAGTTAGAAGGCAGTTATTTGCTTTACGCGTATTATCATTTGTAACAACTTCCTTCATAAGCACCTAACGTCTTGTAAACACAAGGCGTTAGGTGCTTATAAAGCGGAGGACGAGATTCAAACTCGCGACACCCTGCTTGGGAAGAACCAAGGTCGGGGGTCTGAACCGTCTTTCAGTCGCAGTTCATATTCGAAAATGATACCAAACTGCGACCGAATTTGGGATGACTCGCGCGCGCCCTGCTCAGTAAGCAGGGTGTCTCCGGCGATTATCAGACTCGCCGAGGCAGCGACTTTATAGTCGTGAAGCCGAATCTCTTCGCGCGCTACCATCCAAATTCAAGACTCGGGGGCGACACTCGATGGCAACCGGGAAGGCCGAAACGGGCCAATGCCGCCTAGTACCCTCGGGCTCATCTCGTGCGGTTACCGAAGCCTCACACACCTCTCAAAATAGAAGCACCGCTCTTGACCAACCCCACGTTAGCCCGCGCCTGATCAGCACTAAAGCTGAGGTGCGCCGCTTGCCGTCAGCGCCAAACGCGCGAATATGGACGTACACAAGCTGACTGGCAGCCCCGCCCCTGAGGGGCAGTCTCCGAAGGAGGCATCAATGACGCCGACCTTCGCGGATCTCCAGCTGAACGCCGAGGTGCTCCGCGCCATCGACGTGCTTGGCTTCGAAGAGCCGACGCCCATTCAGGTGCAGACCATTCCCCTGCTCCTCGATGGACGCGATGTACTCGCACAGGCGCAGACCGGCACGGGGAAGACCGCTGCGTTCGCGCTCCCGATCGTGCAACGCGTCGACGTCGCCCGCCGCGAGGTGCAGGCGCTCGTCCTCGCCCCGACACGAGAGCTAGCCGTGCAGGTCGCCGAGGCGATGCACAACCTGGGCCGAACGCGCGGCCTCGCCGTACTCCCCGTATACGGCGGCCAGGCCTACGACCGGCAGCTCCACGGCCTGCGGTCCGGCGTGCATGTCGTGGTCGGAACCCCGGGGCGGGTGATGGACCACATCCGCCGTCGCACCCTCGATCTCTCGACCGTGCACACGGTCGTGCTGGACGAGGCTGACGAGATGCTGAATATGGGGTTCGTCGAAGACATCGAGTTCATCCTCAACGAGGTACCCGAGGAGCGGCAGATCGCGCTGTTCTCGGCGACGGTGCCTCGGCGGATCGAAGCCCTCGCGCGCCGCTACCTGCGCAACCCAGAACGTGTGACGATCGCGCAAGAGACGCTTACCGCCCCGCAGACGCGCCAGATGTATGTGGAGACCCAGCAGCGTGACAAGGTGGAGGCGCTCACGCGCATCCTCGACTTGGAGTCGCCGAGCTCGGCGATCGTGTTCTGCCGGACGAAGCGCGAGGTCGACGAACTCTCGGAGACGCTCCAATCCCGGGGGTATGCCACCGCTGCGATCCACGGCGACATCAATCAGGCACAGCGCGAACGACTGCTGCTCGCCTTCCGCGAGGGACGGGTCGAGCTGCTCATCGCGACCGAGGTCGCAGCACGGGGCCTCGACATCCCGGACGTCACACATGTGTTCAACTACGACATCCCCGACGACGGCGACGCCTATATCCATCGGATCGGGCGTACGGGCCGGATGGGCCGCAAGGGCGACGCGATCACCTTCGTCACGCCTCGCGAGATGGGACAGTTGCGGTTCATCGAGAAGCAGATCCACAAGAATCTGCGGCAGGTCCGTGTGCCCACGTCCGGCGACATCGCTGCGCGCCGTCAGGAGGCGCTGCGCGCGTCGCTCATGACGGCGATCGAGGGCGGCGCGGCGAGCGTATACGCGTCGCTAGTTGAAGGACTCGCGAAGGAGCACGACCCGCTCCAGGTGGCTGCTGCCGCAATTTACCTCGCGAACGGCGGCCCGGGGGGACGGCACGATCTGCCGGCGGTCGAGGGGATGCCCGACCACGCATCGACGGCCGAGGGTGGGATGGTCCGACTCTACCTGGACACCGGACGCCAGCACGGGGTGCGCCCGGCGGACGTGGTCGGCGCGTTCACCGCGGAGGCGGGCGTCCCCGGATCGTCCATCGGCACCATCGACATGTTCGGCGACTTCTCGCTCGTCGAGGTGGAGCGCCGAGCCGCGGCGACCCTGCTGGAGCGGGCGCTGTTGTTGCTCCGCGGCCGCGAGGTCCACATCACCCCGGCCCGTGAGAAGCGAGAGACCGAGCGGAAGGCGCCACCGCGGGGGCCGAAGAAGGGGGCGCAGAAGCGCCGCCAGCCGGCGAAGGCCTAGCGCGCCGTCAGGCCGTCGATCCAGCAGGCACGATCGAGCCCCCCACCTCGCGAGGAGGCCGACGACTACCTTCTCGTCCTGTCAGAAAACTGCATCCCATGGAGTCTGATCGACTTCCCCGCGATCAGCGCCCCGATGGGCCTCCGCAGGGCATGCGGTGCAGCATCCAGTTCGTCACATCGCCCGGCCAGGATCCAATGGGGGTTTGCCCGAGCCGACGTACTTCGACCGGCCTCATCCGCCGCACGTCGAAGCAGGGTGTGTACTGCCGGAGCCTTTTCCACCCAATCGAGAATGTCAGGCGTGTGGGTCCACTTGGGACCAGACCGGGGCAAAGCCACCCATCGGTCTGTCGGTGCCGGTTCCGCCACCCGACGATCACGCGGTGACCGGTTGAACGGACACACCGCCGACCTCCCTTAGAGACGTACCAGGTGTGCTAACGGCACCTCGGTGCATCACCTACGTCTCGTGGTACTGGCGCACTAGTAGCGCTCGGGGACCGAATTTAGATGCCGTGGCTGCGTAGAGTTGCGTGGCATCACCCTATGGCTGTATCGTTCAGCCATAGGGTGATGCATGGATGTAGCGTTCCGCTCTCGACGGCTGCAACAGCGATATGAGCGCAGCGCCGAAGCGACCCGCTCATGGGGTCCCGACGTGGGCAGACGCTACATTCAGCGTGTCGAATCTCTGTTCGGGGCCGATCGTATCCAGGACCTGTATCAGGTCCGCGCGTTCGACTTGCACCCGCTGACGGGCGACCGCGCCGGTCAGTACGCGATGCGGCTGACCGGACAGATGCGGCTCATTTTGACGATCGACGGCGACCGAAACGTCACCGTCGAGGAAGTGACTGACTACCATGCCTAGCACGCGAACCCGACGGATCGAATCTGACCTGTTGGTACATCCCGGCGAGTTGCTCGCTGAGGAACTTGAAGTGCGCGAGATGACACAGCGAGAACTCGCCGAGGCTATGGGGCGGCCCGTCCAGGTCATTAACGAGATCGTGCGGGGCAAGAAGGCAATCACCGCCGAGACGGCTGTCCAGCTCGAAGCCGCGCTGAAGATCCCAGCCCACCTCTGGCTGAACATGCAGAGCAGTTACGAACTGAAGCTCGCCCGACTGGCCCAACGCGAGCGTGGAGTCGCGTGACCCCGAGGTGCGTGGCACTCGACCAGGGTCGCTGCCTGCAAGACCTCGCTAGAGTCGCCACCTGCATGTTTATGTCCTGTCTAGATTCCCTTGACTTCGTCGCGCACCAGAGCGTCCATGCTGACGTGAACAACGCACCGTCCCTACGCGAACTCGTCGACCTCTACCTGCTCCGTTGCGAAGTCGAAGGCAAATCGCCTGGCACGGTCGTCGCCTACCGTGGCACCCTCGCCCGCTTCCTCCGCGCCGTCGACATCGAGCACGCCGCTGATGTCACGCAGGAGCCCGGTTCGGAATCAGCAGGCCGGTGTGCTGAAGAACGGGTTGCTGACGTCGTAGCGGCCGCGGTAGGTCACGTTCCGGCCGCGTGGTTCCCGGCCTCGTCGGTGGCCACGCAGAGTGAGACTGGGGCTTCCGGCGTACCCGGCGACAGTCTCCGTGGATCGGTACGGCCGCACTGTTGCCACGACTGTGCCGGACGGGTCAATCACCTTCATCGAGCCGGTGGTAAGCAGTGCGTCAGGCGCGGGCGTCGCCACAACGCTGAGGCCGCTACCGTCCACGTTGACGCGCCAGCGCACGTCCTCGTGCTCGGCCTGCGCCTGTAGCGGGCTATCCGTGCCGATGAGGGTCGCGCCCGTCGCCGACACGAGGTAGTGCCGTGCTGCCGGCCCCGACGGGGGCGCGGTCACCTGCACTTCGATGCGGTAGAGCGACCCCGCGGCCGCTGCGCCGACCACGATCGGCGGCGCGGAGATAGTCGACATGCCCGAGTACGGGTATCCGCGCACATTACCCGTCTTGTATGCTCGCGCCGAAGTCCGAGCTGGCGAGGCAGACGACAGCGCGCTCCCTCATAGAGGGCACCGGTCGATGCTGCGGAACGCGAGGTCGCCATGAAGATCAGCGAATCGGTCCGCGCGGCAATGGTGCCGGATCAGAACCCCATGCATCCCGACTACACATCGATCTACCTGGTCGGGCCCGCCCGCGGGCAGTCGCTCGCCATCGACTCGGGCGAAGCGATGGAACACTACCAGTGGTTCCTTCGGGGCTATCTCGCCGCCGTCGAGAAGGCCGAGATCGGCATCACGACGATCACCCATCATCATCAGGATCACTCGGGCAATCTGAAGTGGGCGAAGGAGCACCTCAAGTCCGAAGTCTCGATCCCCGCGAACGGGCGCGCGCTGCTGAAGGGCCGCATTCCGGCTGAGGTGAACGTACTCAACGACGGCGACGTGATCGACCTCGGGAGCGGCGTGCGGGTCCAGGTGCTCACGACGCCCGGACACAGCGTCGACTCGCTCAGCTATTACATCGAGAACGAGGGCGTGCTCTTCACAGGCGCCTTGACCTGACCCCCTGAAACAGATCCACCGCGAGCGAGAGAATCGCGGTGGATCTGTTTCAGGGGGTCAGGTCAAGGCGTCACACCAGCCGAACCAGTGCCGTACCCCATGATCGACGACTGTGACGGACGTGGACTCCGCGCTCGGGATCGTGCGCACCTGGCTCGAGGACAGCCTCGACAACAC
The DNA here is from genome assembly GCA_947446155.1 of Chloroflexota bacterium. The sequence goes on from CANFFZ010000036.1 coordinate 4,982, forward strand.
CGCGGTGCCTGATACGACCATCGATGTCGTCGCCGGCGGCGATTAGCCCTGCACCACGTTCACGCCAGGTCGCTCGATCCAAGGCGCCGGAGTATCTGACGGAGGAACAGTAAGCCGCTGACGGATACGATGCCTTGATTCCGCGTCCACCACCGAGAGGTGGCGACGACGGTAGGAGGCATGCGTGCAGCGGCTGTTCCCTCGAGTGTTTTACGGCTGGGTGATGGTCGGCGCCTCGTTCGCCATCAACATGTCTGTGTCACCGCTCAACGCCGTCGTCTTCTCGTTCCTCATCGGCCCGATGAGCGCCGACCTGGGTGTACCGAAGAGTGCGCTCGCCTGGTCGCTGACCCTTCGCCTGATCGCCGCCGGGCTCAGCGGTCCGTTGATCGGCCTGCTCCTAGACCGGTACGGATCGAGGTGGCTCGGCGCCATTTGTGGCGCCATCGGCGGGGTCGCGCTCATTGCACTCGGGTCCGCGCACTCCCTGTGGGTGGTGTACGCGCTGTTCGCGTTCTCGGGCCTCGCCGGGTTTGGCGGCCCGGCGGGACAACTGCTCACCCAGGTGCCGCTCTCGAGGTGGTTCGTCGCGCACCGCGGCCGCGCGATCTCGATCGCCACGGCTGGGATGCCGCTCGGGACCGTGCTCACGGTGCCGGCCACACAATGGCTTGTCGAGGCCGTCGGCTGGCGCGGCACCACGCTGATCTTCGGCGTGCTGGTCGCGGGAGTTGTCGTCCCCATGAGCACATTGTTCATGCGCCGATCACCGGAGGACCTCGGACTTCACCCCGACGGGGAAGCCTCCGAACAGGCTGTGACCGAGGCGGCTGGCGCACAGACCCGTGCGGCACTGCTTTCGACGACGCGCGACTGGACTGTCCGCGAGGCACTCCGTACTCCTGCGATGTGGCTGATGCTGACGGCCCTGACCCTGCAAGGCGTCATGCTCATGGGGACGCTCGTGTACCGCGTCGACTTCTGGCAGAGCACGGGCATGGCGCCCGCGCTGGTCGGCTTCGGCACCGCGCTTGACCCGTTCTGCGTCGTGTTCTCGCTCTTGGCGTTCGGCGCGATCGCCGACCGAGTACCGATCCGATACCTCGGTGTCATCGGCGTGGGCGGCATGGCGCTATCAATGGTGCCGCTCATCGTCTCGGACGGTCAGCCGTGGACGATCCTGGCGCACAATGCGATGTGGGGGATCGCCGCCGGCGGTTGGATCACACTCAACAGCCTCGTGTGGCCCAACTACTTTGGGCGCCTGAACCTCGGGGCGATCCGCGGCATCATGCTCCCCGTGTCCATCGCCGCATCGAGCATCGGCGCACCGCTGTTCGGCTACTTGCTCGACTCTGGAATGGCTCCCGCTCGCCTGTGGACGCTCGGGCTCATCGGATTCGCGGTGTCCGCCGTCTTCGTCCTGCTGGCGAAGCCGCCCCGAGCGCCGGAGGATCCCCCGGGAGCCGCGCTCCGAGTACCCGAGGTATCCCGAGGCACCGCTTAGCTCGCCCAGATACGAGAAGCCCGCCTGACGGCGGGCTTCTCGGTCGGATCGGCAGCAGCAGTGCCACCACCATGGCGTCGGTGAGGGGCTCGAGCGACACCCCCACCACGCGCCGACCGGCAATCTCAGCGCAGCGCCTTGAGCGCCTGCACCTTCAACGAGCCCAGCGGAGTCTCGAATCGAGGCCTCGCCGCGAGGTCGAGACGCAACGAGCGCGCGCGACCGTCCACGGTCTGCGTCGGCCGCGCTGCCTTCGCCGGCACACGCAGCCGCATCCCCATCGAGACGGTGTTCTGCGTCAACGAGGCGTTCTCCGCCAGCAGCGCCGGCACGGTGGTGTTCAGCCGCGTCGCAATCACCGGCAAACTGTCGCCACTCCGCACGAGGTAAGACGACGACTTCGGTGGAGTGTCTTTCAGGAGACGCCAGATCGCAGGGTCGGGCACGCCATAGCGCCACACGGAGACCGTCTCCGCATCGCCCCCATAGGACCCGTTGATGAAGTCTCCCCAGGCCGACAGGGGCCCCGCGGTGCCGTCACCGATCGGATGAATCGGGCGACCGTACGAGCGCAGGTAGCGCATCGCGGACTGAATCACAAAGGCAGAAGTGATGCCGCTAGGCGGCACCACATCCCCACTCTTCTGATAAGCCTTGACGTTTGGCGCTGACTTGAAGAGGTTCCAGTACGTCTGCGGCGCAATCTCATCCGTGAAGGACGCGAACTCGGTCAGCGGGATACGCGGCAGTTCCCACGGGCGTGCGTCCACGGAGGTCGAGACCCACGAGGACGGTCGGAGCCGCCGGAGTTCCGTGCCAAAGCGCATCGCGCTCGTACTCGTCCCCTGCCAGAAGCCGTCGTATGACTCGAGGTCCAGGAACAGACTGCGCGCACCAGCGCTCAGGACGTCGGATGCCATCTGCGCTTCCTTGAGCGGATCCTGTCCCTTGACCACAGCCCACGCGTGGACCGGCACACCCGCCTGCTCGAAATAGCGGACGATGCCCTCCACGCCAGCCGGATTGCTGGCGCCGGTCTTGGAGTAGCGCCCCATCCAGTTCGTCCCGTCGTGTGTCTTGAGCGCGATCCCCAGGCCATGCGCGGCAAGCGTGTCGCGGACCTTCGCGGGATCCCCGTCGGCCTCAAACTGCCACACCCATGCGAGGTGTCGCGGGTCCGGACGTACTTGGAGCTCGCGCGGGGCGCTATCCGGCGGCGGCAGCGGCGCGTACCGCGAGGGTGCTTCCTCTGCTGCCGCGGTCCTCGAAAGCCCACCAGGAAGCAGTGCTGCAGCGGCCACGCCGCCGATCCCCGCAAGGGCGCTCCGGCGGCTGACAAAACGGGCTCGCGGCTGAGGCACGATTGCTCCTTCGACGGTGGGCTCCGCCACATCGCCGTCGAGACGTCCACGGGACGCTCTGGAGTCGGCACGAACGGATGGGGTGCGAGTCCGCCCCCCGGGGGACCCGCTGCGAGAGTGATGTGCACCCATCCTGCGAGATCGAAGACCTCGCTATGTCTTTGTATGACAAAGTCATAACAACAGGCGGAGTGGTTCCTAAGTCCCGTCTAAAGAAACCCATCAGATCAAATCTGACGGGCGGTGCGACGCACCTTCCCCGACGCACAGACAGTCGACACCTGATCCCAGTCTGTTACATCGCTGCGATGAATACCGGAGAGCGATCTGCGCGATCGCCTGCGGCGTCTGCCCGAACAGAGTTGGGGGCCGTTGGGTGTGTCTTCGATGCACTGGGCGTCCGTCATTCAAACGCAATGGATGACGCCTCAGCAGTGAGGCGACCGGTATTGCGAGCCCCCTACTGTCAGAACCAGTGAGGGAAGGCAACGGCACAACATGACTCACGTACCGTGGTGGTACTCCGTGGTCAGGGAATGGCGCTACCGCGCGTTTCTCGAGACCGGCCAATGGCCTCGCGATATCGCGGTGACCTTCAGCACGAGTCGCGCGTCGGAAGTCGGAGAGGCGCACCCAGTAATGGTCAGCGCGTGACCAGCGATCCGCTGGCGTCCCAGCGCGCGCTGAGACGTTGGATTCGGACATGGCGGGTCCGGCGCCAGATGTCGCAGGCGACGCTCGCCGACCTCACTGGGATCACTCAGTCCACGCTCTCCAACTACGAGAACGGCAAGCGAGACCTTCCGGTATCCACGCTGCTCAGGCTCGCGGAACATCTCGACGTAGACCTCGAGGACCTCGCGGAACGTCCGATGCGCCCTCGGCGACGCGGCGAGTCCCATCCAGTGTCGCGCTCTGCCTGAATCCCGGTGCTGCTTCCTCGGTGTGGGTGGGCTACCCGCCGTAGCGGTCACCGATCACCGCATCAGCCTGCAACTGTCCGATCGCGTCGGCGGAATAACCGAGGCCTGTGAGTACCTCGTGGTTGTACTCGCCGACCAGCGCTGCGGACCGATCCCACGAGGCTGCATCCGGGCTGACCTGCCAGGGGAACCCGGGAAATATCTGCACGCCGACATGCGGGTGATCCACGGTCTGCATCCACTCTCGATGGGTGTGCTGCGGATCAGCGAGCAGCGACCACGGCGCCACCACGGGCGCAGCGATCGCACCGTACTGCTGCACCGTCGCCGCGACCCGTTCCGCCGCCTCGCTCGCGACGAAGGCGCGCACCGCCTCGTGTACCGCGTCCCGCGCGCCGAGGCGACCCGGGATCGTCGACCACGGGTGACCGCGCTCCGCCCATTCGGCGTGGCCCATCGCCTTCGCGAGGCCCGCCCACTGGCGATCCGTCTCGGCCGCGATCACCACCCACGAGTCGTCGTCACCTGCCTCGCCACTGGCTGCGCGGAAACAGCCATGCGGCACGATCAGCGGGTCGCGGTTGCCGAGGCGTTCGGGGAGACGTCGATTCATCGCCCACTCCGCGACCTGCCCCGGCAAATGCCAGTTGAGGACCTCGATCTGTGAAATGTCGATGTACGACCCCAGCCCGGTCTGCTCCCGTTGGTGGAGCGCCGTAATCACGGCAAAGATGACCGCGAGCGCACCAGTCGCGTCCGAGTGATAGATCGGCGACGTGTCCTCCATCGGTCGGTCGGGATAGCCACGCACGGCTGTGTGCCCGCCTGCGGCATCGAGGCCAGAGCCGAGTGTCACGTAGCCCTCGTACGGGCCGCGCGCTCCCCACCCGGGGAGCGACACGTAGATCAGCCGAGGGTTGATCGCACGCGCGGTCTCCCAGTCGAACCCCATACGGTCGACGGTGCCTGCCGAGTACCCCTCGAAAAAGATGTCGGCACTCGCAAGCAGGTCGCGCATGACCGCGGTCCCCGCCTCAGTGCGAATGTTCAGGGCGATGTTCCGCTTGTTCCGGTTCGCCAGGTGATGGACATGGCTCCGTTCCCACACCGGGCCGTCCCCGGGGCCGGCGATCGGAGCGGCTAGCGGCCGGCTCATCGAGTTCCGCGGGAACGATTCCACCTTCACCACATCCGCACCCAGGTCGCCCAGTAGCGACCCGGCCGTAGGCCCGGCCCACACCTCACAGAGTTCGACCGCGCGGATGCCATCGAGGAGACGTGAGGTCATCCCGCTATCCCGTCACGCCCGCGCGGAACAGCGCGAGCCGCTCTGTGGAGGAGTACCCGAGGCTGCGGAGCACCTCGTCCGTGTGCTCACCAACGCGCGGCGATGGGCCAGCCTCCCAGCCGCCCTCCATCCTGAACGGCGGGCCAGCGAGCAGCGTCGTACCGCCACCAACCAGCGCACGCTCGACGAACGAGCCACGCGCGACCGCCTGAGCGTCGCCTGCCACCTCGGACGCATCGAGAACCGGCGAGACCATCACGCCATGCCGCTGCAGGGTCGTGAACACCTCGTGCTTGGTGCGCGCACGCAGCCACGGGTCGAGGACAGCGAAGAACCCATCGAAGTTGAGCGGCTTCTGCGCGGGGTCGATGAACCGCGGGTCGGCAGCGAATTCGGGGTGGCCGATGCCCTCGCACAGTCGATTGAAGAACGGCTGGCCCGCCGCCGCGAAGACGACGTAGCCATCGCTGCAGCGGTAGCACCCCGCCGGGTACGCCAACTTCGACTGCCCGGCAGCACGAGGTGCTTCCGCCCCCAGGAACTGCCACGTCGTAAACCACGTGTCGACGTTGCCGGAGAGCGCCTCGACACCGCTCACCTCGATCTCGCGCGCCGGCTGCCCCTGCGCGCGCGCCCAGAGCGCGGCCACCCCGGCAGCAGAAGACGTCGCAGCCCACTGCATCTCCGCGACGTGCGGTGCGTACCGCAGCGGCTCATGCCCCGCGATCGCGTGGTTCCGCATGCGCCCCGTCCAGGCGAACAGGGACATATCGTTCTCGACGTACTCGCTCGTCGGCCCATCGAGGCCGTGCTCGGTCAGTACGACGAATGCGGGCGGCATCGCGAGCGCACGGATCACCGCACGCACGTCGACGGCGAGCGCGCTCGCGAGGTGTACGAACACGAGATCCACTTGCGCCAGCAGGCGATCGAACACTTCACGCCCCGACGTCACCTCAAGGTCGACGACAACCGAACGCTTCCCGGTGTCGAGCGCCACGTGGTACGCCCCAGTATCAAGGCTCGGGACATCACCCGGGAACGGCGGAAGGCGTCGCATCGACGCACCGCCAAGCGGCTCCACCTTAATGACCTCGGCGCCGTAGTCAGCGAACAGTTTGGTCGCCGCCGCCACCGGAAGGGAACCCCCGACCTCAAGGACTCGATGCCCGGCGAGCGGGCGTGGGACGCTCGGTGTGCTCGTCATCTTGGATCGGCTACGCAGGCCGGAATACGGGCACTAGGTACTCGCTGGAGTCCTGCCGCTCGAAGTCCACCTTCACGCGCATCCCAACCTCGATGTCGGTGGTGGGGTCCTTCACACCCACGACGGTCGAGAGCATCCGGAAGCCCTCGTCCAAGTCGATGTATGCGATGGAGTACGCGCCCATCTCTGCGAAGGCAGGCTGCCGGTTCTGTCGCACGACCGAGAACGTGTAGACAGTGCCCTCACCCTTCGACTGGAGCGTCTTCAGGTCGCCGCTACCGCAGCCGGTGCAGTGCGCGCGAGGTGTGAACACCACAGTGCTGCACGCGCTGCACTGCTGGTAGATGAGTTTCTTCTCCTTCGTGGCGTCCCAGTACGCCTGTGTGTCCAGTTCGGGGAACGCAGGCATCGGTCGGTCGGGCATGTGGTGTCTCCTGCCGTGTCGTCGTGTGCTACTCAGCGCCGAGAATGATCGTGCCACCGCTGTGCAGCGATCCGAGGAAGCCGCCGTTGCCGTGCGCGACCGCGAGTTTCGCGTTCGGGACCTGGCTCGTGGACTCGCCTCGCAACTGTCGCGCCGCCTCCATCAGCAGGAAGATGCCACGCATCCCCGGGTGGTTGGAGGACAGCCCCCCGCCGTCCGTGTTCAGCGCAGGGCCGCCCGGCCGGTCGTACCGCATCCGGCCACCCTCGATGTACGCTCCTGCCTCACCCTTCTTGCAGAAGCCGAGGTCTTCGAGCATCACGGCGACCGTGATCGAGAATGAGTCGTAGATCATCGCGATGTCGATCTCGGACGGCTTCACCCCAGCCTGCCCGAAGGCGGTCGGAGCGCTCTGCGCGGCCGCGCTGGTCGTGATGTCGCCAGTATTCGTCACGTACGAGAGCGCCTCGCCGCTGCCGAGGATCCACACTGGCTTCTTTTTCGTCGTCCGTGCGACTTCGGGGCTCGCGATGACTACGGCACCACCGCCGTCCGTGACCAAGCAGCACTCGAGCAGGTGCAGCGGGTCAGCGATCATCCGTGATTCAAGGACGTCCTCAACCGTGAGCTCTCCGATGTTCTGGACAGCCATGTCGTTGAGCGCCTGCACCGCCTGCGGATTCCGCATCGCGTGGTGACGCGTCGCGACTGAGATCTCCGCAAGCTGCGCGCTCGTCGTCCCGTACTGGGCCATGTGCCGCCGGGCGACCATCGCGTAGTTCGCGATGAGTGTCATGCCGTAGGGCGCCTCCATATTCGTCGACCAACTGCCACCCGCACGCCCGCCGCCCGTCCCGATCGGGATGCGCTGGGTCGCAGCCTTCGAGCCGTACGAGAGCACGGCGACCTTGCACTTGCCTTCCTGGATCGCACGCGTGGCGTGCGCCGCGTGGAACTCGTACGAGGACCCGCCGACCTGCGTCGTGTCGATCACGTTCGGCCGCAGCCCGAGGTAGGCCGCCACCGCACCCAGACCACCGCCCTCGCCGTCGCCAGCGTCGTAGACGGCGTCCACGTCCTTCCATGACAGCCCCGCGTCATCCAGGGCGTGCTTGATCGAAGCGGCCTTGATCTGCATCGCAGAGACCCCGGGATCCTTTCGCTTGGGCCACTCGTACAGCCCGACGATCGCTGCCAGCCGTTCCTGTGCCATTGCATCCCCTCGATCCGCTCGCACCACCTCGGTGGTGCCTATTCGTGTCTCAATCGATGACCGCCGCCTGCCTCAGCAGTTCGTGAGGCAACGCACCCTCGCCAGCGGCCAGCAGTTGCCCGTCCTCGATCAGCAGGTGTCGAGGCCTGCCGGGGTTGGGGCGCTGGGCGCTCGACCCCAACGTCACGATCTCGGCGTGGAGACGCCCCGGCTGTAGGTCAAGGAACCCGACCGTGCCCAGACGCATCTCTTTGTGGTGCGGAAGTGTTGGGCTGCCGGAGTTGATCACCACCACGCCCTCGCGGTGTTCCAGCCGCTCGAGGTGTGTGTCACCGGCGATGATGATGTCGAGGTCACGGCCCTCGAAGGCGACGGCGAGCAGCTCGCGCACGGGCCGCTCCTCGGGCCGCAACTCGTGCACCATCCCGATACGCCAGCCCTCCAGCGTCAGGTACTGCACGAGTTCCATCCGCGGATCCTCGAACGAGTCGTTGTTCCCTCGCGCAACGACGACCGGGGCGAACTGCTCGCACCAATCGAGGAGATACGGGCGGACGACGTCGCCGCCGTGCAGGATCAAGTCGAATCCCGAGAGGAACTCAGCGAGTTCGGGGCCGAGGTCGTCTGGCGTCCGCATGAGGGACGGTAGGTGGGTGTCCGAGATCAGCGCTACGCGCACGAACGGTCCGTTCTCTCCGGATGCCACCACCCGGTCTGTATCGACACCGTTATACCAGCCCTCGTCCGCGACCAAGCGGATCAGCAGGTTCCCGCCCCCAGATGCTCAAGCGTTATGTCCTAATCAGCCGTCGGTGAGCCGAGCACAGAGTACGTATCGCCATCGTTCGCGGCGCGGTCAATGACACAATTACTCCCCCGAAAGGGGGAGTAATTGTGTCCAATCCAGTACTCCGAGCAAGCGTCCGCGATCGACTGATGGTCCCGCGACCCGTGTCGGGCAGACTCCTGACTAGGCGTTCACCCAGATCTCGTCGTACCGCTCCTTGCCTTCGGCACCGAAGGTGAGTTCCGTGTTCTGGACGCGCTTGCGTGAGACCCGGAACGCCGCAGAACCTGTCAAGCATTTTGAGACACGCAGTCACGATGCCTTCTGTATGAGCACCTCCTCGACGACGGGCTCGTTGATCCACGCGACGGCTGGCAGTTGGGGCGGCTCGGGGCGGCGGTGGCGGAAGCGGGCGGGGAATACGTACTTCACCCGTCCGACATCTGAGGGACTCAGGCGCGCGCTCCAATTCAAGACGTGCTGGGAGCGACATGGCAGGGGTTGGCATCCGGTACGAAGATGTGCGCGGCGCGGACGGCTTCCGCTCCCCCGTGCTGCTCAGGAGGCGTCCCGATGACCGACAAATTGCTCGTTGACAACCCTGTGAAGGGCGTCCGCCTCCTCACCATGAACCACCCGGAGGTGCTCAATGCCCTCGGCGACGAATTGCTCCCCGCGCTGACGGAGGAGGTCGAGCGCTTCCGCACCGACCCCACCGCTCGCTGCCTCGTCATTACGGGCGCCGGTCGGGGCTTCTCCTCCGGCGCGAACGTCCGAGGCTTCGCCGCGCGCATCGATGCCGCAGACGCCGCCGCGGGTGATCAGAAGCCCTCCACCCCATGGGAAGACCTCGACGCGATGTACACGGCACGGGAGGCCGAGCGAGGTGCACGCGGGCCGCAGATCGTGCGGTCGCTTCACAACCTCGACAAGCCGTCCTTCGCGGCGGTGAACGGCCACGCCTACGGCCTCGGCTGCGGGATCGCGATCTCCTGCGACTTCCGCGTGGCAGCCGAGAGTGCCCGCTTCAACGAGGCGTTCATCCGCAACGGGCTCGTCCCGGCGGACGGCAGCGCCTGGCAACTGCCGAAACTCGTCGGCATGTCGCAGGCGCTCTGGATGCAGTACTCCGGCCTCCCGATCGATGGCAACGAGGCCTACCGCATCGGCCTCGCAAACTGGGTCACGCCAGACGACCAGCTGATGGACTTCACGCTGGAGAAGGCGTCGCTGCTCGCGCGCGGGCCCGTGTACGCGATGGGGATCGTCAAGCAACTCGTCCACCAGGGCTACCAGCAGGACCTCTGGGAGCATCTGCCGCTCGCCTCGCGCGGCCAAGCCCTTACCCGCCTGACGGACGACCACCGCGAGGGTGTCCAGGCGTTCATCCAGAAGCGCGCGCCGGAGTTCACCGGCCACTAAGGCCCGCGCCGCCTTGCTCAACGCTGCCCGAATCTGTCAGGACACTCATGGCCATCTTCCTTTCCAACGACGACGTCCGCCGCCTGCTCCCAATGGACGAGTGCGTGACCGTCCTCGAAGACCTGTTCAAGCAGGAGTCGAGGGGGACCGTGGAGAACCTCCCTCGCCAGCGGTTCCGCTTCGGAAAAGCCGCCGCCACCCTGATGGGCGGCACCGTCCTCGACTCCCACGCCTTCGCCGTCCGCCACTCGTCCGCGACGCTCCTCTACAACACCGAGACTGGGAAACTGGACGCCGTCCTGGAGCCGGGCACGCTCGCCTGGATCCGCACGGGGGCGGCCAGTGGCGTCGCCGTGAAACACATGGCGAAGGCGGACGCCTCGATCGTCGGGATGATCGGGACGGGGCGTCAGGCTGTCACCCAGATCGAGGCGATCTGCGCCGTCCGCGCGATCAAGACCGTGAAGGTCCACAGCCGCGTGCCCGAGAAGCGCGAGGCCTTCGCCGCTGAGATGGCGAAGCGCCTCGGTGTCGAGGTCGTGCCAGTCGAGTCGCCCGAGGACTGCGTGCGCGGCTCGCAGATCGTGGTCGCCATCACGAGCGCACGCGAGCCGGTCTTCGATGGTGCGCTGCTCGAGCCCGGTACGTGCGTGGTCGCAGCTGGCTCGAACTCATGGATGAAGCGCGAGGTAGACGACACGACCATCCAGCGCTCTGCGCTCGTCGTCGTCGACAACCTAGAGCAGGCGCAGATCGAATGCGGCGAGCTGATCTGGGCGGTCGAGCGCGGCACGTTCCGCTGGCGTCAGGCGCGAGAACTGCACCAGATCGTGAGCGGCGAGGTACCCGGCCGCCCGTCGGCGGATGCCATCACCCTCTTTGAGAGTCAGGGCATTGGGATCGAAGATGTTGCGGCCAGTGCGTACGTGCTCCAGAAGGCGCGCGCCGCCGGTATCGGCCAGGAGTTACCGTTCTAGCCTCGCGTCCAACGCGAGATTCGAGGTGTCCTGTGACTGACCTCTTCCACGAAGGCAACCGCCATCTGCAAGACGCGTTTGACACACGCCGCCTCGCTGACCGCCTCGAAGAATCGATCGTGCATGAGACGTTCACGGAACGTGACCGCGAGTTCATCGGTCGCATGCCGATGTTCTTCCTCGCGACGGTGGACGCGCAGGGACACACGAACTGCTCCTACAAGGGCGGCGCACCGGGCTTCGTCCGCATCGTGGACGACCACACCCTCGCGTTCCCCAACTATGACGGGAACGGGATGTACCTCTCGATGGGCAACGTCGCCCAGACGCACGAGGTCGGCATGCTGTTCATCGACTTCGAGCAGCGCTGGCGCATGCGTGTCAACGGCGTGGCCTCGATCGACCTCGATGACCCGCTGCTGGCGGAGTACCCCGAAGCGCAGTTCGTCATCCGGGTGCGGGCGCGTGAGATTTTCGGGAACTGCCCGCGCTACATCCACCAGATGACGTTCGTGGAACAGTCACGCTTCGTCCCGCAGGAGGCCTGCGAGACGCCGGTACCACGCTGGAAGACCGGCGAGCGTATGGCGGATGGCCTCCCCGCTGGCGACCCTGCTCGCGACGCCACCCGGGAGATCCTCGACCGCTAGCGCACGCCCTCGCACGTCGCAACCAGCCGAGGCGCGAGCCGCACATCCGAGGCGAAGTGCAGGTGGACGTAGGACGCCCATACGTTCTCTCGCGCCCAGCCCTCGGCCGTAGCGCTCTCACCGAGGTCGTAGGCAGCCGTCCCAGGCTCCGGCGGGGCATCGAGCGTTGACCAGTGGAACTCGTGCCCGCGCACGGTCTGCCCGCGCACCACATGCGGGCCATCCGCCCGCGCTGTCGCCTCGCGGTAGCCGAGCGTCAGCCGCGCGCGCGACATCGATGACCGCAGCGCCACGATGCCGGCCTGCGCGTGCGGCCGCCCCTCCGTATCTGTCAGCGACTCGCCGAGGTACATCAGCCCGCCGCATTCGGCGTAGATCGGGACACCTCGGTTGGCGGCGTCACGCACCGACGCGAGCATCGCGCCGTTCGAGGCAAGCCCCTCGGCGTACAGCTCCGGGAAGCCACCGCCCAGGAGCACTCCGCGCGCGCCCTCGGGCACCCGTGCGTCGTGCAACGGGCTGAATGGCAGCACCTCGGCGCCCCACGCTTCGAGGAGTGCCAGGTTTTCGGAGTACGTGAAACTAAACGCCTCGTCCTGCGCGACGGCGATCGGCACACGCGACCTCGACGCGCGTGCCGGCCATAGCCCCTCCGGTGCCTGCCATGACGCCATCGAGGGCGACGACGCGCACTCGAGCAGCGCGGGGAGGTCGACCTGCGCCGCCACGTTGGCAGCGGCGGTCTCGAAGTAGGTCTCAGCGACGCGCCCCTCGACCGTGGGGATGAGGCCCAGGTGGCGTTCCGGCGCACGCAACGCCTCGTCACGCATCAGGGCGCCAAGGACAGGTAACCCGGTGGCAGCCACGATCGCCTCGCGGCAGATCGCAGCGTGAGAGGCGCTGGCGACGTTGTTGAGGATGACCCCGGCCATCCTGAGTGCGGGGTCGAACTGCTGATAACCGAGGACGAGCGCGCCGACACTCCGCGCGACCTTCGCGACGTCCACCACGAGCACGATCGACAGCCCGAGCAACTTCGCAACCTCAGCGGTGCTGCCTGCCTCCCCGCCGCCCGTACGTCCGTCGAAGAGCCCCATCACGCCCTCGACGATGGCAATGTCAGCATCGGCCGTCGCACGCACGAAGACGTCGCGCAGCGCATCGTGCCGCAGCATCCAGGAGTCAAGGTTGTGGCACGGCCGGCCCGCCGCCTTCGCGTGGTAGGTGGGGTCGATGTAGTCCGGGCCGACCTTGAACGGCGCGACGCGGTACCCCAGCGCGCGCAGCGCGCCGATCACGCCCGCGGTCAGCGTGGTCTTCCCCACGCCGCTCGTCGTCCCCGCAAGCACGATGCCCTTCATGCTGCCACCTTACGAGGCGCGGGTCGTGAAGACACGTCCGTGCCACATCGATTTTTGTACTGGGCCAGCGGATCGGCCACCATGCGCCCGTGACCGCACCTGCCTTTGGCCTCAACCGCCTCGACTTCGTCACGCCCGACCGGTTCGCGACCGATGTCGCGCGTGCTGAGGCGTTCGGCTGGGATTTCGCCTTCGTCCCGGACTCCCAGTTGCGGCGGCACGACACATACGTCCTGCTCGCGTTCGCGGCGCGCAGCACATCGACGATCCGCCTCGGACCGCTGCTCGCGAACCCAGTCACCCGCCACGCGAGCGTCACCACCTCGTCGATCGCCAACGTCGACCAGGTGTCGGACGGACGCGCCCTTCTCGGCCTCGGTATCGGCGACACCGCTGTCCGCCTCGCCGGGCTCAAGCCGGCGCGCGTCGCGACCCTCGAAGGCGCCGTGCGGATGATCCGTGGCCTGCTGCATGACGAGGGCGTCGAGGTCGGCGCGGCACGTCCGGCTCGGCTCCCCCACCCACGGCCGGTGCCCGTTTGGGTTGCGGCAGCCGGACCTCGGACGCTGCGAGCGGCCAGACGCGTGGCCGACGGGGTGTTTATCCGCGCCGGTCGCCACCCCGCCGTCATCGAGGCTGCCGTGCGCGAGATCCGTGCCGGCGCGTGCGAGGCTGGACGCGATCCGGAGGCGGTCCGCCTCGGCCTCGTACTCCACACGGCGCTCGAGGATGACCCGGCGCGCGCACTGCTGATCGGGAAATCAATGGCGGCCGGGTGACCTGCCCCCGGTATTCATACCACTTGGAGAGTTAGCGTTTCGTCCCTGAGCAGTGGTGCTCCTGCCACGACCTCCGGTGCCGGCGACCGGTATCCGAGTGAGCTGTGCGGGCGGATGCGGTTGTACTCGTTTCGCCACGCCTCGA
>CANFFZ010000037.1 GCA_947446155.1 Chloroflexota bacterium
GCGCCGGTGATGTTCGACCGCTCGAAGTCGAGCAGCGTCATGCCGACGTACCAGCCACGGTTCTCCTCGCCCACGCGGTTGCGGACGGGGACCCGGACGTCCTCGAAGAACGTCTCGTTGAAGTGGTGGCGGCTGCTCATGTCGATCAGCGGGCGGATCGAGAGGCCCGGCGTCGTCTTGTCCATGAGCAAGAACGAGATGCCTCGGTGCTTCGGCGCGTCCGGGTCCGTGCGGACTAGGGCGTAGAGCCAGTCGGCATAGTGCGCGAGCGACGTCCAGATCTTCTGGCCGTTGATCACGTACTCGTCACCGTCGCGGACGGCACGTGTCTGCAGCGATGCGAGGTCTGAGCCGGCGCCCGGCTCCGAGTACCCCTGCCGCCAGTCGACCTCGCCGGAGAGGATCTTCGGCAGGTGCTCGGCCTTCTGCTCGGGAGTGCCGTGGATGATGAGGGTCGGCCCCAACTGGGAGACGCCCTGACCACCAACCGAGGGCGCCCCAGAGGCGGCCATCTCCTGCTTGAAGATGAACTGCTCCATCGGGGAGAGCCCGGCTCCGCCGTATTCCTTCGGCCAGTGCGGGGCGACCCAGCCCTGCTCGGCCAACGCCTTCGTCCAGTCGGCAGCAGCCTGCTTGTGCTCGGCCACCGGCGAGCGGCGGTCGCGCTCCCAGGAACCTTCTTCTTCGCCGTCACCGGCGCCGTAGCGTTTCGGGAGGCTGGCCGTGATTACGCCGCGCACGCGCGAGCGGAAGGCGGCCTGATCGGAGTCGTCTGCCCAGTCCATGAGGTGTCCCTTCTCGTGGCAGCCTCCCGTACCCATCCGTGTGGGTCGGTCGAGGTCAGCCCGCGCGATCTTATTACAGATGTCGAGATTCGCTCGTGTGCGAACGAACATAACGAGATGGTTAGGCGCGACCCATCGAGGTTGGCGGCGCGGGCTCCGTGCGCTCCATGCTCTGCTCCATGACCTCACGCAGCCGAGGGGACGGAGGCGAGCCGGCGGCACCCCAATCCTGCGCGTTCCGCAGGCGGATCCCCGAGGCGTGCAGCGAGGTGTCCCAGATGCCTCGGAGCGGCGTCAGGCGGTGCATGAGCCGCAGTTCCACACCAGCCTGCCGCAACGCCTCGACGAGGTCGCCCACGGGCTCCACGAGGCTCGGGCGGACGGTCTGGCGGCTGACCCACATCCCGGCGTCGTGCAGGTCCTCGAAGGTGTCGACGGGCAGGTGGTAGCGGGTGACCGAGGTCGTGTGCATCCGCTCGAGCCAGTCCCACTCGATGCACGCCACCGTCGTGACGCCGTCTCGCGCCCCCCAGTACCGATCGAGGTCTTCGGGCGTCGTCGTCGGCAGCGGCCAGTAGAGAATGCGCGGGCAGTCCCTCGGGAAGAGGTACATCGCCTGGTGCGCCTCCTCGATGCCCCACACGAGCGGCGCGATGATCTCCGGCCGCGCAGTCATCAGCCGCGGCTCAAACACTTCGATGTCGGACTCTTCGGAGAAATGGAAGAGGCGCACGGCGATCCCCCGGAGGTATGCCGGAGATCGTAGGGCGTCGGATGGGCCGAACGTTAAGCCTCGATGCTGCAAGCCCGATTAGTTGCCGGTGACGACCGCCAGCAGTGTGCCTTCCGGAATCGAGCCGTCGGGGAACAGCGCCAGGAGCGGCTGGTTCACGAAGTCCGGCGCTCCTGCGACGTAACCAGTCACCGAGTTGCCCTGCAGCACCCAGAGCGATCGCACTTGCACGCCCGGCGTCGCGAACGCGACGGTGACGGTGCCACCGCCCCATCGCACGAGGGTGACACCGAAGGGTGCGGGTGCGTTGAGAAAACCGCTGGCCGAGGCGACAGTCAGCGTCACCGTGGCGGTGGCACGGTGCAGGAAACGGTCCAGGGCGGACACCTCGACGGTGACGGCGCCTGAGGCGGTCGCAATGAATGAGGCCGTGATGCCGTTGGGGACGAGGGTGATGACCGGGCCAGCGACCTGCTTCCACTCGAAGGCCACGACGTCGCCCTCGGGGTCGGTGGCTGAAGCAGTCAGCGAGACGAGAGCGCCGGCCGGGACGCTACGGTCCGCGGGCTTTGTGAGCAGTGGTTTGCGGTTGTTGCCGTAAAGCGCGATGAGCCAGGCCACCTCGGATCCGGAGGCGCTAGGGCGGCAGGTCGCGAGGTCATTCGGTGTGAGTGAGACCGCCATCAGGTCGCTCGACACGTCGGAGTGGCCGAAGCCGATCGCGTGGCCCATCTCATGGGCGACGATGGTGCGGAGGCAGACCTCCGGCACGTTGAAGTTATTGTCGATCACAATGTCGGTTTCGAGGAAGCCGAGGGTGCCGGAGCCGGTTAGCCACGCACTCTGCATTACGGCGGCCGCGGAGCCGGAGACGGCATTGCGGTCGTCATCCCATCCGATCTCGTTCACCCGATTGCCCATATTCACCTGGGCCGTGGCGCAGGCGCCTGCGTAGCGGATGCCGATGGCGGCGTCGATGTTGTTCCACATCTCAGCGGCCAGACGGACCGCCTCGTGAAACTGCGTCGCCGTCACTGAGGTTGGCCTGTTCGCCTCGATCGTGCAGAACGGCACCGGGATGACGCTCGATGGCCAGCGGATACCCGCGCTGCCACCTGCGAAGATCTCGATCAGGAACTCAGCCGCCGTCGTCCTGTCGCCGTTGATGAGCACGGCACCGGCGCCGTCAAACGACATCGCACCGGGCACCGGCGTGTCCGCTGCGGCCGGGGTGGCGAGGCGAGGAGCGGAGTAGGCGATGGCGAACACGAGCACGATGATGAGAATGCGTGTCCAGTGGTTCCGCAGGTACATGAGACTCCACGGGCGATACGACCCGTGTATCGACGTTACAGCGTCCCGCATGCCCCTTTCGTCTCTACGCATCACGGTGGTATATCAAACGGCCCTTAGCCGATCAATCGTCAGGCGAGCGCTACTGGTTCCCGAGGATCAACGTCGCCGTGGCGGAGAACCAGCCGCCAGGGGCGTGGACGAGGCTGGTCTCGATGTCGTTGATCTGGCGGCCGGTGGCTTCCTTGCGGAGTTGGCGGACGGCTTCCTGGATGGCGAACATGCCGTACATGCCGGTGTGCGTATAGGAGAGGCCCCCGCCGTTGGTATTCACGGGGAGTGCGCCGCCCGGGGCGCCTCGCATCTCCGCGAACCACGGGCCAGCCTCGCCGGGGTTGGTGAAGCCGAGGGCTTCGAGGGCATAGATCGGCGTGTGGGAGAAGGCGTCGTAGAGCATCAGGTGGTCGATGGCGGAGTGGTCGAGGTCCGCCATACGGAAGGCCTCGGGGCCGGTGATCTTCGCGGCGGCGGTCCACTCGGTGTAGTCCCACATCTGGCTGATGTTCGTGTGCTGCACGGACTCGCCGCGGCCGAGCACCCAGACCGGCGGCTTCGGGAAGTCGCGTGCGCGCTCCTCGGATACGAGGACGAGCGCACCGCCGCCGTCCGTGACCAGGCAGCAGTTGAGCAGGTGGAGCGGCCACGCGATCACACGCGAGTTCAGCACGTCCTCGACCGTGATCGGGTCGCGCATCAGCGCGCGCGGGTTGAGCGAGGCCCACTGGCGCGTGGAGACGGAGACGGCGGCGAGTTGTTCCTCCGTCAGGCCGTAGCGCTGCATGTACTGGACGATCGGCACGGAGAACATCGAGGGCGGGCCGAAGACGCCGAACGGGGCTTCGAACTGGCCGCCGATCGTGCTCGCACCGCCGGCACCACCACCGACACCCACGCGTGACCGCCCCGACTCGCCGTGCGTGACGAGCACGACGTCTGCGTACCCCGCGGCGATCGCGGCGACGGCGTGGCTGACGTGGATGAGGAACGAGCACCCACCGACCGACGTGCCGTCGACGTACCTCGGCATGATGCCGAGGTACTCGGTCAATTGGGCCGGCGAGACGCCCGCCGTCGCGATGCCGTCGACGTCGTCGAGGGTGAGGCCGCAGTCGGCGAGGGCGTTGAACGCCGACTCCGCATGCAGTTGCAGCGTCGAATGGTTGGGGAGGTGGCCGACGGTGTCCGTCTCGGCGGCGCCGACGATGGCGACTTTGCGGCGCAGGCTGCGGGAGTCAGGCATGAGGTGCTCCTCGATCAGTGGAGGTGAGTCGGGTGCCTGGTCGGCTAGACGAGGCGGAACTTGGGGAGGGTGACCTTCTCGTTCACGGTCTCGTAGACGATCTCGACAGGCGCGCCGGCCGGCAGCGTCTGCGGGGTGGGGTCTTCGATGATGATGTTGGTCATCATCTTTGGCCCCTCATCGAGGGTGACGACGGCGATCACGTACGGCGAGGCGAACGCCGGGTGCGCCCGTTGTGCGATCACGTACGAGTGCAACTTCCCCTTGCCGGAGGCGGTGGTCCACTCGACATCGCGTGAGTGACAGCCGGGGTGCGGGCAGAAGGGTCGCGGGTAGAAGTAGTGGCGGTTGCAGGCACGGCAGCGCTGCACGCGCAGCTCCCCGCGCTGGAGGCCATCCCAGTACTCCTGCGTCTCCGGCGTCGCCTGCGGCAGCGGCTTCTGGGGTGTGGTCATCGATGGCTCCTCGATACGCGCTTGCGGGCAGGCGCGCCGCGCATGCTAGCGCCCGACGACACTGATGATCGCGCCGCCGAGGAAGGCGATGAGCAAGAGGGCGCCGAGGACCCGCAAGGTCGGGCGCAGCTAGGAGCGCTCACGTGGGTACCAGAGGTAGCCCGCCTCCTCGGTGAGGTCGGGGTCGAGGTCGCCCTCGGTCGATTCGTTCCAGCCATTCCCATTGCTATTGCTCATGCGCCGCTCCTCATGGCCAAGCGTAGCGGGCGTGCGCGCGGTTATCCTCGATCTCTGGGTACGGCGAGTGGAGGCGGCATGAGCATTCTGGTGCAGCGCGAGTTCGTGGTGGCCCCCGCCGATCGGGTGGAGTTCGAGCGCCAGAGCCGCGAGGGCTTGTGGCCCGCCTTCCTGCACTTCGGCGCTCAGATGGTCGGCTACGGCACATGGGCCTTCGGCGGCACCAGCGACGTTGTCGTCACGCACACGACCTACACCGACATGACGCACTGGGCGGCGACGCGGCAGGGGCCGGGCACCTACTACCAGGACGCCGCCATGCGCGCCGAGATCGAGCCGTTCTTCCAGATCTACGGCAAGCGCGGCGAGGTCATCGGCAGCAGCGTCGCGCACCTGTTCGAGGTAGACGACGCGGTCTCACGGCCTCGACCGGTCGCACGCCAGGCGGGCCAGCCCGTGGTGGACGCACCGCCGACGTTCGGGCGCGGCTCGGTGATCTCGGAGCGGACGCTCTCCGTGCCTCGTGCGGACCGAGTGGAGTTCCGCCGGCTCAGCACCGAAGTGATCTGGCCCTGGCTGGAGTCACAGGGTGGTCGCGTGGTGGGTCTCGGGCATGACTTGATGGGGTCCTCTGAGGAAGTGACGACGTGGTTCGCGTTTCGCTCGCTCGCGGACTGGCAGCGGCTCAACCGACCGTCCCTGATCGGCGCCCCGGCCGATGTAGTCTCGGCGTTCGCGATGCGCGGCGCGATGGTCTCTCAGCAGCGTGGGCGGCTACTCACCGTCGGCACCGACTTCGGCACGAAGGTCTAGCGATGACCGCAGGCGCGCCCTCGACGGCCGAGTTGCCCGCGCTGCCTGCGGAAGCCCTGCTCGTCGAGGTCGAAGCACTCGCGGTTGAACTCGCGCGGGCGGCGGGCGCGGAGGCGCAGGCGGCGCTCGGACGCACCATCGATGTCGCGTACAAGGCTGACCGCAAGGGTAAGGAAGACACCGGCGACCCGGTGTCCGAGGTCGACCGTGCGGTCGAGGCGATCATCCGCGAACGTGTCGGCACGCAGTTCCCCGGCCACGCGATGGTGGGCGAAGAAGTCGACACGCTCCCCGCTGCGGACGCCGAATGGCTGTGGGTCATCGACCCCGTCGACGGCACGGCGAACTTCGTCAACGGCTTCCCGCTCTTCGCCGTCTCGATCGGCGTCCTCCACTACGGGCGTCCGGTCGCCGGTGCGATCTGGTGTGCGAGCACGCCTGCCTTGCGCGCTGGCGTCTACCACGCCCACCTCGGTGGCGCGCTGGCGCTCGATGGCGTGGAGGTCGGCGTGCGGACGACGGTGGTGAAGCGACGGCTGGCGGCGGCGCCGGGTGGATCGCCCGGCGGGACGCGCGAGTGGGATCACCGCGTGACGGGTAGCGCCGCGTTGGAGTGCGCGTACGTCGCCGCCGGGATCTTCACGTCGGTGCCGTTCTGGGGACTGAAACTCTGGGACGTCGCGGCTGGCGTCGTACTCGTGCGTGCGGCGGGCCTCGAAGCGTGGACGCGTGAGGGTGGTGCGTGGCAGCCGCTGGAGCGCTTCGTTGCGCCAGCGAAGGCGCCGAAGGGGCAGGACCGCGCGCCCAGCGTGCGCGACTGGCGCGCCCCGCTCGTCCTCGGCACCGCCGAGGCCACGCGGCTGATCCGCGAACGCCAGCGCCCGCCGAGTCTGCTCGCGCAGCTCCGCCGCCGGCTCACCGCGAGGCATCGATGACCGCGCGCGCGACGCAGGTCGTCGAGGAGATCCGCCTCGCGCTGCGCGCTCCGATCGTGCCGTCGCCGATCGCCCGGCTGGCAGAGGTCGCCCCGGGCTACCTCGAGGTGGTGTGGCCGCGCGTCGCATCGTCCGTGGACGCGGCGGGGTTCCTCGGGTCCGGGCTCTACCTTGCGGACATGGCGCTGGCTGAGGTCGAGGCGTCGTATGAGCCCGTCCTGACGCCCGAGGCGCTCCGCGAGGCGGGCGTGGCCGAGAGCGATGTCGCCTCCATCCTCGAGGTCATCGATGTCTTCCACTACGGGCAGCCGCAACTGCTGCTGCTGCTCGCCGCGCTTGCTGAGGCGTTCGGGCGCGATCGCGTCGGCGGGTACGGCAAGGCCGACCCGCGCGCAGTGACCGAGCGCGAACGCACCCACCTCGCGCTCGACCTGCGGCGCGCCTCGGCTGAGGCTGGTCTGTTGCCCGAGGTTGCCGCTGCGATGAACCTCGACACCCCGCCCGACCTCTACCGCGCGGTCGCCGTCTGGCCGCGCTACCTCGAGGTGGCGTGGGAGGAACTGCAGCACCTGGCAGCGTACCCGCCGTTCCGGCGTCGGGGGCGCGGGCTCTACTTCTACGCCCGCTCCGGCGCGCGCTTCCTCGCCGAGCCGCTCGAGGCTGACCCGGCTGCGCTGCGTACGGCTGGCCTCGACGAGGCCACGATCGAGGCGGCCCGTGCAGCGGTCGACGACGCATTGCCTGCCGTTGCGATGATGATCATGCACGCAGAGGCGATGCGGCTGGGGCTGGGTGTGCGGACGCGCGAAGTCGTGCAGGCGTAAGGCAGGCCTCGATGGCGACCCTGAGCAACGCGTGGCGGCCGGACGACCCGTGGGTGGAGGACGCCCTGCGCGAGGCGACGTTCGGCGAACTGCGGTTCATCCCCTACTCCTCGAACGATGTCTATCTCGTTCAGCTCTCGCATCCCGAGCATGGAGACGGTCTCGCGGTGTACAAGCCGCGCGACGGTGAGAACCCGCTGTGGGACTTCCCCGGCGGTCTCGACCGCCGCGAGGTGGCGGCGTACGACTTCGCACGCCTGCTCGGCTGGCCGATCGTGCCGCCGACGGTGCTGCGGCCCGACGGCCCTCGGGGGGCTGGGTCGCTGCAGTTGTTCATCGAGCACGATCCGTCGCAGCACTACTTCGAACTGCGCGAGGGCGATGCGCACGACGAAGCGCTGATCCGGATGGCGGTCTTCGACCTGCTCGCCAACAACGCGGACCGGAAGGGCGGCCACGTGCTGCTCGACCCCGAAGGCCGGCTATGGGGCATCGACAACGGGCTGTGTTTCCACGAGGACCAGAAGTTGCGCACGGTGATCTGGGACTATGCGGGTACGCGTATCCCCGAGACGTGGCGGGAATCGATTGCCTGCGCGCGCGATGCGGTCGCGTCGGAGGCCTCAGAGGCGGCCGCACTGTTGGCACCGCTCAGCGATCCGGAACGCCGCGCGTTGGTGGCACGGTGCGAGGCGCTGCTGGCCGATCCGGTATTGCCGGAGATGTATCCGTGGCGGTGTGTGCCCTGGCCAATGGTGTGATCGGCGTCTGAGCACTCCGTTGTGAGACTGACGAGTCTGACGATGCCCTCACAACCTCTTCACACTTCTCGAACACTGGAGTCGATCCAGGTCGATATCCTGCCTTTATGCACCGGGTGGTTTGTGGGTGCTTGGAATTTGGTTGTTCGCCTTGACGTCTCGGCGTCCCGAGCCCGCTCAACCTAGGCCCCCCGACTCAGCTTCGGACGGTCTGTTCCACTCAGGCCCCTGTGCTCGGACTTCTGCCACCCCCCCGCCACGTTCCGTACCGGGTGAGGGCGGGTTACTCCGCGATGGGGAATTGCGCGGCACCCACCTCCTAGTCGTTGATGCCGATCCGCTCGTGCGCAAGATCATCTGCGACGTGTTGAGTGCGGATGGCGCAGACGGCACCGAACTTGCGTCGGCGGAGGCGGCACTCATGATCCTCGATGTTGGGTCTTCGGGGGCTGTCAGGGTTCGAAGCGCTCCGTCAGTTGCGGGAGCGCAGCGACATCCCGGTCATGATGATGACCGGTGCCAACAGCCTGGCCGAGCGCGTCGCCGGCTTCGACCTCGGCGCGGACGACTACGTGCTGAAGCCCGTCGAGGTACAAGAACTCGGGCGGCGCACTCGAGCGCTGCTCCGCCGGGTGCGAGGGTCGAGCTCGCGCGTCAGCGAAGAGCTGACAGGGCCGGGTGGCCTCCTGCTGCGCATGCGCTCGCATGAGGCATTCGTCGGGAGTGTGATCGTGGACCTCACGCCCAAAGAGTTCTCGGTATTCCGCGTGCTCCTCGACCGGCGCGGCGAGGTGATCAGCCCGGACGCACTCTCCCTTGCGATCTTGGGGTACGAGACGTTTGGTTCACGGAACTTCGTGGAGGTGCACATCTCACGCCTGCGCTCGAAACTCGCGAAGGTCGGGGCGCCCGATGTGGTGACGACCATCCGAGGCGTCGGGTACGTGATCCGCTAGCGGACTTCGAGTTCCTCCGGCAGGCGGAACTCCACCGTCTCTTCCGCGACTACCACCGGCTCGATGCGGGTCACGCCGCGTGCCCGCAGGTCTTCGATGATCGGCTGGAGCAGGTCGTCCGGCACGGACGCCCCGGCCGTCAGGCCGACGACCTCGACGCCCTCGTACCAGGTGGGGTCGATCTCGGAGATGCCGTCAACGCGGTAGGCCGGCGTCCCCATCGCACGTGCCACCTCGCACAGGCGGACGGAGTTCGAGGAGTTCGCCGAGCCGACGACGATCACGAGTCCGGCCCGCTCCGCGAGGACCTTCACCGCTGCCTGGCGGTTCGTGGTCGCGTAGCAGATGTCGTTGCGGATCTGCGCGTTGGGAAAGCGCTCACGCACGGCCGCGATGGTGTCCGCTGTGTCGTCGACGGACAGCGTCGTCTGCGTCACGACGAAGACCGGGCGGCCCGGCTCGCCGAGCGCCTGCACGTCGCGGCGACTGTCGACGACGCGCGTGCGGTCAGGTGCTTCGCCCTTCGTCCCCTCGACCTCGTCGTGCCCCTCGTGACCGACGAGGAGAATCTCGAAGCCGTCCTTCGCCGCCTTCTTCGCCTCCAAATGCACCTTGGTGACGAGCGGACACGTCGCGTCGATGACGCTCAACCCTCGCTCGCGGGCGGAGGCGATGACGGCCGGGGCGACGCCGTGGGCGGAGAAGACGATGCGCGATCCGACCGGCACCTCGTCGACTGACTCCACGAAGATCGCGCCGCGCTCCCGGAAGCCGTCGACGACGTACTTGTTGTGCACGATCTCGTGGAAGGCGTAGACGGGGCCCGTCTCGGCATCGAGGACTTGGTTGAGGACATCGATGGCGCGGACGACACCGGCGCAGAAGCCGCGCGGCTCGGCGAGCAGGATGGTGTGCGGCATGCGCTGGCCTCCACACCGATCGTAACAGCGCGCACTCGCTAGGCCTCGATATCCCGTCCCCGCGCGACCGAGGCCGCTCGTACCGCTCCCGCGCCCAGCAGCAGGCCGCCTGCGAGCCCGATGAGCGCGAGCCACGAAGGCGCGAGGCCTTCGGCCGCCGCGAGGGCCGAGGGGACCCCGGTAGCGGTGCCGCCTCGTGAGGCGCGCGAGGACTCGGGCTTCGCCTCGGGTGCGACGCCTGGCGTAGGAGAGTCTGTGACCCGCGCTTCCAGCAGGAGTCCTGCCGGCGAGAAGAGCCGTTCGAGGGACTGGCCGGGGCCGGGCGTTGGCAGTGGCTCATCGCCCTCCTCGGCACCCTCGCTGTAGGCGACGGCGTCGATCTCGCGGCCGTCCACCGCGACCAAGGCGACGCGGTCGCCCGTGTTGCCCAGCCCGTTGCCGATCGCGCGACGCAGGCGGATTAACGGGACGCCTTCCGGGATGTTCGCGCCCGGCGCGGCGATCACGACCACGGCGCCCGGGTCGAGCGTATAGGGCGGCAGCACGTTCCCGGTACGCCGCTCGCGTAGCGAGATCCCGGCGAGGCTTGCCGCCTCGCTGCCCGTGTTCATCACCTCGACCCACTCGAAGTCGCCATCCGCCCCCGCCTCTCCGGTGTCACTCACGATCTCGGTGATCCGCAGCCGGCGCTGCGCCGCCGTCGCAGCGTTCGAGGTGGCGCGTGGGACACCCTCGCTCGCGATGGCGGGTATGCCGTCTGCGGGCTCGGGGGTGGGTGCGCTCGCCGCGCGCGGTGGCGTCGTCGGGCTCGCGGTCGGTGTGGCCGCGGGTGTCGACTGCACGCGCGCCGCCGGAACGGGTGGTGCCGCCTCCGCTGGCTCGCTCGCGGCGAACGTCACGTCGTCGATGACGACAGTGGCACCACGTTCGGTGGCAGCACGCAGGAGGATGCGCACGCGCGCGCTGTGCGCCTCCGCTGGCGCCTGCACCGGCCCGGTCGAGACGACCTCGTAGGCACTGCGCACTATTGCGGTCGGCGTAGCCGAGGTCACTGCCGGCGAATCCTCCGTGCTCAGTTGTGCGCCGCTGCCATCCGCGCTCGCGTACCACGCGATGCGTAGCCACGCGGCCTCGATCCCATCGAATGGCGCGAGGAGCGCGCTGGCGGCGAACCAGCCGCGCGGCGTGACTGCGACCGTCTGCTGCACCCAGACCGTCGAGGAGTCCTCGGCGGTCAACACCAGAGACTGCCCTTGCCCATCGATCATCGAGGCGGCGCTCATGCGCCCTCGCGTGACGCTCCACCCGGTCGTCCCCTGCGCGAAGTCCGCGTTTCGCAACACGATGCCGGGCGGCGGGATGGGCGTTGCCGTCGGGGTCGGGATGGGTGTCGGCGTACGGGTCGCGGTCGCGCGCGGGGTCGCGACGGTGACAGGTGTCGAAGCGGGCGAGGCCGGTGCCGCTGGTGGTGGCGCCTCGTTGGGGACATCAGCCACCGGCGGGGCTGGTGGCGGTGGTGTGCCGGTCACGCTCACGCCGTCAATCGAGAGGTGCGCCGCAGCCGCCGAGGCCTGCGCCGTGAAGGTCACGCGAACCCAGAGGGCACCGGCGGGTGTCACAACGGTCGCTGACAGCGCGCGGAACGAGGCGCTGTCGGAACCGCCGAGGAACGTCACTCGCTCGTCGATCAGGGCGTCGCCAGCACCGAGGATCGCGAATTTCACTTGCGCACCGGAGGTCGGTGCCTCGTTGTCGTAGAGGTACGCGCTGAGTGCGTAGGTTCACCCCGGAGTAGCGGCCGTCTCCCAGTACTGGCTTGCGAGCGACATCGTGCCTGCACTGGTCGAGGTCAGCAGTGCCGCGCTGGCGCCCTCGATCGGTGGGACCGAGGCGTTCACGGCGAGCGTTGCACCGACCGGCGCAGCCCACTTCTGGGCGCCCAGTTCGAAACCGCCATTGGGGAGGAGGTTGCCATCCGACTGCGCCGGTGCCAGCACCGCCGCTCCGAGGAAGACGCCCAGGAGGGATCCCCCAAGCCAGATGCGAAGGCGCCACCGCACGAAGTCCCCGCCCTGCGACGTGAGGAGAGCGCCTCGCCTCCTCGCGAGCCGCTGACGCCGCGTCGCGCACGGTAGCGCAGGCACCTGCTCCTGCGTGTTTCGCGGTGGCTACGGGCCCGTTTTGTCAGACAGCGCCCGTGCCGCCTCCAGCGCCTCCGGCGTGTCGACGTCCACGAACGACAGCCCGCCCGGATCCGCGGTGCGCCACAGCTCCTCGCCCAGGCGCAGCAGGCCGAGGTCGGCCGCGACCGCCATCGGCGCCCGGTCGCCAGCCTCGAGGTGCGCGCGCAAGACCGAGAGCGCGTCGAGTGCCATGGCGGAGCAGAGTGGCTGGGGGCGTTTCTCTGCGATCGGGACGACCCAGCGTGCGCCATCCCCGGTGCCCAGGGCCTCGACGAGCAAGCGGAGCAACGACGGCTGCAGGTACGGCATATCGACGCCGAGCAGCAGGCAGCGCGCGCCGTGCGCGGCAGCGAGGCCGGTCGCCATGCCGTATAGGGGTCCCTCGCCCGCGACGGTGTCCTCGACCGTCACGACAGGACACGAGGACTCGACGGGCGGCAGCGTCTGCCCGGGCGCGCGCACTAGGACAACCTCCGACGCCACCGCGGCAGCAGCGGAGACTGTGCGTTGGAGCAGCGTCGCCCCCGCAAACTCGATCGAGGCCTTGTCGCGCCCCATGCGTGAGGAGCGCCCGCCGCAGAGGACGATGGCGGTGACGTCTGCCTCGACCATCCCGTCCCCCGTCCTTGCGGCCTACGATCGCTCGCATGACCTCAACCCTCGTCTCGATGTCGCACGCCCGATGATACGGAACGCCGAAGCCTCGCTTCGTGTCCCGCTCTGGCACGCGCTCGCGCTCGACGAGTTCCGAGGTGTGCCGGTCGTCGCGGTCGTCGGTGGCGGCGGGAAGACCTCGCTGGTCTACGCGCTCGCGCGGGAGGTGGCGGCGCTTGGTGGTCGTGCCATCGTGACCGGTACCACGCGCTTCACCCCCGCCCCCCACGGCTGGCCGATGCCCCCGCTCATCGAAGCGCCGCCAGCCGAGGTCGCTGCGCGCGTGGCGCAGGCACCGGGCGCGGGCACGCTCGCCGTCGCGGGCGTGGAGCCGCAGCCGGCGGGCCGCCTTGCGCCGCTGACCCCCGAGGCCATCGCG
This sequence comes from Chloroflexota bacterium, assembly GCA_947446155.1. Next base: position 13,229 of record CANFFZ010000037.1, read on the forward strand.
GCGCTGGCTGGCCTCGCTGGCGTGGACGCGGTGCTGGTAGAGGCGGATGGCAGTCGTGCGAGGCCGTTCAAAGCGCCGGGCGACCACGAGCCGGTGATCCCAGCGTGTGCGACGCACGTGATCGCGGTCGTCGGCGCGAGCGTCCTCGGCCAGCCGCTGGACGAGGCGCACGTCCACCGTCCGGAGTGCGTGCGTGCGCTGGTGCCCGGCCTGCCCACCCATGCGGTGTGCGACGCCTCGCTCATCGCGCGGGTACTGGCGCACGAGGGAGGTGGGCGGAAGCACCTCGACGGGCGTCCGTTCGCGGTGGTAGTGAACCAGGCGGACTCGCACCCTGAGGCGGCACAGGCGATCGCCGAGGCGATCCGGCAGGTAGGAGTCGCGCGCGTCCTCGTGACCGCGCTGCGAGACGCCGAACGGCCGCTGCGATGACCGAGCCAAGCGAGTTGCAGGAGTACCGCGCAGCAAAGGACGCGTTCTTTCGCGACGAGCCCGAATCCCCGCTCACGCCCGCGCGCCGCCCCACCTTCATCGGCCTCGCGTACTACTCGGAGGCGCCGTCGCTCGTCTTCGAGGTGATGCCGCAGCCGTACGAAGACATCGAGGTCGTCGAACTGGCGACGTCGGACGGGGAGGCACGGGAGTACGAACGATGGGCACGCATCGGGTTCGTGGTAGACGGGACGGAGCAAGCGCTGACGGTGTTCCGAGACCTGCACACCGGCGCGTTGTTCCTGCCGTTCGTCGACGCTGGCGCGGGAGCCGAGACCTATGGCGCCGGGCGCTACCTCGACCTGCCCGAACTGGAAGGCGGACGGCTGCGGCTGGACTTCAACTACGCGTATCACCCGTACTGCGCATACAACGCGGCGTACTCGTGCCCGATCCCGCCTGCCGAAAACCGCCTGGACGTACACATCCGCGCCGGGGAACGCCTCGGCGCGGATGCGCAGCACTGATCCGGAGGCCCGCCGAAGGCCTCGGTGTTACATGGCGCGGTAGGCGGAGCGCAGCGTGGCGTTGTCGAAGGCGTCCGAGGGCTTGCCCGCTGCGAAGCCATAGAGGGCTGCCTTGAAGATGCCTTCCATCGCCGCCACCGTGCCGAACGTGACCGAGAAGACGGCCGCGCCCGCGATGATGCCGAGCAGCGGGTAGACCATGAACAACGGCACGGCGACGACCGCCGTCACCAGGATCGCCCCGAGGTAGATCAGCCCGAAGCCGAAACCGGCGACCGCCTGGTTGCCCCAGGTCTGGCGGAACAGCGCCTTCGAACGCTTGATCGCGGCGATCGGACCGAGTCGTTCCGCGACCATGATCGGCACGACGAAGAAGGTCATGTAGGCCCAGATGCCACCGACGATCGCGATCGCGATCCGGGTGACGATGGCCAGCGCGCCCTCGCGAGCCTGGCTCCGGGCGAGTTGCAGTAGCAGGCCGACCGTCGCGGAGATCGCCGCCCAGCCGAGGATGGCGGGCAGGCTGCGGACGGCGGCGTTGAGGCCAGAGCGCACCGTCGGGTCGCCGCCATTGAGCCGCTCCAGCGCCGCCGAGATCAGGGCCGCGTTGAAGAACACCGCGACGGCGGTCATCACGAACGAGAGCGCGACAAAGAGCGCGATGTCCGCGCCGTTCACCGTCGCCGCCGTGCTCGCCTCGTTGCTGGAGGCAGCGACGCGGTCGAAGGTGCCGAGGCTGTATCCGAGGGCCGCGAAGAAGCCGGCGACAGCGAGGACGACGATGCCGGACAGGACGGGGAAGAGCATCAGTTCCCGATCCTGCATGAGCACGCGCCATGAGGTCTTCATCAGGCCGAAGGTGTGAGAGATCGACTGAAACACGAGTGTTCTCCTTGAGCATCCGCAGTATGGCATTTCATTCGGTTCCAGATGTGAAACAAGTGTGGGATAGGATGCGACGGTGGACGGATTCCGATTCGGGCTGACGCGTGCCGAATGGGGCGAGACGGCGGTCGCGCTGGGCCTCGTGCTGCTCGCTGCCGCTGCCGCTCGCCTTCTGACAATGGCCTTGCGCTGGGGCGTCCATCGCGTCACCCGCGCCTCTCACCGCGACCTGGACGAGGCGCTGGCGGGGGCCCTACGAGGCCCGGTCGTCCTGCTCGTCTTCGCGCAGGCGCTCTTCTTCGCCCTGCGCACGCTCTCCTACCTCGGACCGCACCGACCGAGGGTGGATCAGGTCTGGGTGGCGGCGACCGTGGCGGTCGTGACGTTTGCGACGCAGCGCATCGTGTCGAGACTGCTGACCTGGTACACGGGCCGTTCGAGTGTGACCGGAGGGCGGTTGGACTCGCGCTCGGCGCCGTTGGTGCGGCGTGCGGCCGGTGTCGTCATCGTCCTCGCGGGCGCGATGATCGTCCTCGACACCCTCGGGATTCAGATCAGCCCGCTGCTCGCTGGCCTCGGCATCGGCGGTCTCGCGGTCGCGCTGGCGCTGCAGCCACTGCTCGCCAATTTGTTCGCCTCGTCGTACATGCTGTCGGACGCCTCGGTGCGCGTGGGCGACCACATCGAGGTCGCCGGCGGGCCGGCCGGGCGCGTGGAGGACATCGGCTGGCGCGCGACGCGGCTGCGCAACGCCGACAACAACATGGTGATCGTGCCGAACAGTCTGCTCGCCGGCTCGGTCGTGACGAACTACTCGGCGGGGGACCCCACCATGGACGCCCGCGTGGAACTCGGGCTCCCGTACACCGCGGACCTCGCACGCGTGGCGGAACTCTTGACCGCCGAGGCGCGACGCGTACGCGACGAGGAGCCGGGTGCAGTGCCGGGCAGCGAACCGGTGGTGTGCTTCACCCGCTTCGCGGACGCCAATATCGAGGTGGTCGTGCGAGTGCGCGCGCAGTCATTCGCGGACGCGGCTGCGCTCCGGCACGTGCTGATGCAACGCATGCATGCGCGTCTGATCGCAGAGGGCATCGCCGTCAGGTGACGGGGCCGCGTATTCGTCGAGGTCAGCGGTTGATTAGCGAGTCGGCGTGGCGATCGGACTGACGGTCGGGAACGTCGTTGGGATCGAGATCGGCAGTGTTGGGGTTGCCGTGGGCGTCGGCGATGGCGTGGTGGTGGGTGTCGGCGACGGCGTGGTGGTGGGTGTCGGCGACGGCGTGGCGGTGGAGGTCGGGGCAGGCGTGGAGGTTGGGGCAGGTGTCGCCGTCACCGTGGTGATAGGAAGTGCCGTCCCCGTGGGGGACGGCGCAGGCGTCGGTGTCCGAATGAGCGTGGTCTGCTTGATGCGACGAGCTTCGGCGACCACGAGCGCGGCGTCGAAGCGACTTCGACCGTCGCCCCCGTTCGCGGAGAGTGCCGCCCGCAGGCTGTCCCGGAGTGCCGCGTTCTGGCCGCCGACGAACAGGCTCGCGACGCGCTGGGCGCTGGTGTCGTTGTCGAGCGCGCCGGCGATGATCGTGACTCGTCCGCGCTTCAAGGCATCGTTGTCACCAGCGAGGGCTTCCGCCAGTGCTGGTCGGATCTCCTCGGCCCTGCCGGAAGCGCTCGCGTTTCGCAGGCGCTGCGCGTAGGCGAGGAGCGCTGGGTCGAACGAGGGCGTCGCGGTGGGTGTGGGGGTCCGCGTCGGGGCTGCGGTCCGAGTTGCGGTCGCGCGCGCGGCGACGGAGGTCGCCTCCTCGCGCTGGCGCGCCTGGGTGGCGAGTTCAACGGCAGCCTTCGTGCGGTCACTCACGGCGACGCGTGCGGTCGGCGCGGTCGCCGGGACATCGCCCGCCGTCTGGAGCACGCCCGCGACGAGGACGGGGAGGCCCGCCTTCACCTCGAGGCGCAGCGGCAGCCGCGCCGTCGTCGCGTTCGCGTCCACGGTGAACTGCTGCTGACCGCCCGGCGTGTCGAGCACGATCGAGCCCGCGCCGTCGCCGTAGCGCTGCAGGATCAGGGTGTATGTGCCGGTATCGATGCTCTGGAGGTCGAAGCGCTGGACGCCGTCCGTGCTCGCGATGGTGATGCCGCGCAACTGGCGGAAGGTCACACCGTCCACGCGCACACCGGTCCCGCGACCGTCCGAGGCCATCACGGCTGCCGCGAACGGGCCACGGATGATCAGGGCGCTGTCCACCAATGGGGCGATGGCGACTTCTTCGATGGTCGACTTGTGCGTGCGCACCGTCTCACCGCGGCCGACCGGGACGGCCTGCTCGCTGGTGACCACGCGCACTTCACCGTCCACCGTGGCGACGTCAGTCTGCCCGGTGGCAGCGTCTACGACGGTCTGGAAGACCGTGCCCAGCACTTCCACGCGCGTGTCTGGCGTCAGTACGACGAAGCGTGAGCCCTCGGTTTCGTCGTGGACGATGTCGTGCCACATCCGGCCGGACTGCTGGCGCACCTCGATGGGTCGAGGGGCAACGGCCAGCGTCTCGATCGTGAGTTCGGTCGCGGGGTCGAGGGCGATGGTCGAGCCGTCCGGGAACGTGATCATGGCGTACCCGCCGGACGCCGTGCGCATACGCACGCCAGCCTCGAGTGCATCGCCGTCGTGCATCAGCTTCCATTCAGCGCCATCGAGACGTTCGACGTCGCCGTCAAAGATGGTGAGCGTGGAGGCGGCCGCCGGGGTGGCGCCGCCGCCAAGGACGAGCGCGACGGCAAGGGCCGCCATGGCGAAGGCGGGACCGATGATGCGGAACGCCCCAGCGCCAAAGACTCCGGTGAGGGAGGGCACGCGCAACCGCAGCGGGCGTTCCTGCGGGGTGGCGCGCAACGTCTCCATGAACGCGGCGCGGCGTTCGGACGCGGGCGCGACGGCTTCACTGCGGGGGAGCGTGCTCAGTGAGGCGACCGTGCGGAGGAGGGGCTCCAGCTCGGCGCGGTGCTCCGAGTAGCGTGCCATGCACTCGTCCACAGTGGCGTGGCTGCCTCGAATGTCGTCGATGCAGCGATCGAGGATCTCGTCGATGGAGAGCGGTGTCGTCATGGCAGCCCTCCCATCTCATCGATCTCGCGGCGGAGTGCCTGCAGGGCGCACATCTGGAGGCCGCGCACGGTGACTTCTTTGCGGCCCATCACCTCGCCGATTTCGCGGGCGGACTTCTCCATCAGGAAGCGGAGCGTCAGCACCTGGCGGTGGTCCTCGGACAGGCCGGCGAGGGCGCGCTGGAGCGCCTCGTTCATCTCGCCGGTGAGCAGGGCGGACTCCTGGTCGGCCTCGTCCGGGAGGTCGAAGTCGCCGAGTTCCGTCGTGGGCTTGTGGGTGCGGAAGTGGTCAACCATCTGGTTGTGCGCCATGCGGTATAGCCAGGCCTTGAAGGGCACGCCGCGCTGCTCGAAGCGGGGGATCGCCTGCCATGCCTTCAGGAAGACCTGCTGGGTGAGGTCCTCGGCCGCTTCGGGGTCGCGGGTGCGGTGGGCGAGGTGGCGGAGAATCTCCGGCTGGAAGCGGTCATAAAGGGCGCCGAAGGCCTGAGCGTCGCCACCCTTCGCGCGTTCGACGAGGCGTGTCAGGTCAACCGGGTCTGCCGGGGCGACGACGTCGCGCGCTGCAGTACGGTCCAACGCGCCCGCCTTCGCACCGCTGAACGGCATGGGCAGAGGCAGCGTGCCTATTCCCCAGTGTGCCGTCATCCGAATACCCACGATAACGCCCCTCGAGTGGCGCGAATCGTCCGCACCCGCTCCACGGTGACCGCCCCACGCAGATTTGATGTTCCCGAAAGCGGTGCCGGCCAAGGCGGGGGAACGGCCGGCACCGGCTTTCCGGGTACTTCGGGGTGGCGGCTCCAGCCGTA
>CANFFZ010000038.1 GCA_947446155.1 Chloroflexota bacterium
ATCTCCATCATCCGTCCTTTCGGCGAGCCCGGAGCCCACGCAGCGTCCGTGTTTGACTCCGGTGGAGCATGCAGCCCCCCGATATCTGGGACGTATCCGGTGTGTTACGGCTGTGTTTCCTGATTGCCAAGGCCCCGGAGCCCAAATCTGGCCCGCCTGCGCCACCCCGATTTCGCCGGTTCGAGGGCTGGCGCGTACAATCCCGACACCCCAGCCCGTATCGCCGGTGACCAGCGACGGAGCGCCGCCATCCCTGCCGCACGCGCTCCTCGGACACCCCGCGCCCGCCGCCCCGAGGCTGCCCTCGCACGCCCGGTCATCAAGTGGGCCGGCGGCAAGCAGCAGCTGGCGGCCGAACTCGTCGCACGCGCTCCGAGGACCATCGAGACCTATTACGAGCCATTCATCGGCGGCGGCGCGATGTTCTTCGCCCTTCTCGCGGATCCCGCTCTCGCCCCGAAGCGCGCCGTCCTCAACGACCTCAACCGCGACCTCGTCACGGTGTACGAGGTCGTCCGGGACGAGGTGGACGCCCTCGTGGCTCGCCTGGAGGCGCTCCAGGGCCCCTACCTCGCCGCCATCGCAGACGAGCGCAGCACGCAGTTTTACGCCGAGCGCGGACGGCAGCCGGACGGCGCGGTGGACCTGGCGGCGCGGTTCATCTTCCTGAACAAGACCTGCTTCAACGGTCTGTACCGGGTGAACCGACAGGGCATCTTCAACGTCCCCCACGGCAAGTACCGCACGCCGCGCATCCTGGATGAGCCCAACCTGCGAGCGGCCTCGGCGGCGCTGGCGGGGGTACGTCTGACGCACGTGGACTTCGAGTCCGCCCTCGCGGCGCCGAAGCAGGGCGACTTCGTCTACCTCGATCCACCGTTCGAGCCGCTCTCCGCCACCTCGTCGTTCACGGGGTACACGGAGGGGTCGTTCAGCCGCACGGAGCAGCGCCGGCTGAAGTTGGCCGCCGACGACCTCACGGATCGAGGCGTCCACGTAATGCTCTCGAACTCCGCGCAGGACTACATCCGTGGCCTCTACTCGGCAGACCGCGGCCCGTTCGCGGACGGCCGCTACCGCATCGACAGCACCCCCGCGCGCCGCGCGATCAACTCACGCGGCGACAAGCGCGGTCCCGTCGACGAACTGGTGGTGCTGAACTACGCGCCCGAGGTGGAGCGGCGCGAGTTGTCCTCGAACTGAGCGGTGTCCCGCTCGCTGCCCGCTAGACCGGCACGAGGGGCGGGTGCGCCGGCAGTGGACTAGTGCCCCGCCCGTCAACAGGTGGGGGCGCGCCGTTGCGCACCGCGAGTATGAGTTGGTCGAGCGTAAACGGTTTGCCGATGAACCCGACCGCACCGACGGCGCTGGCGTATGCGCTCGCATTTTTCGAGGCAGTCATGACGAGGAGCGGGACGCGCACACCCCGCTCGGCGAGCGCCTCCGCGAACTGCCAGCCATTGACCACTGGCATCCACATGTCGAGGACGGCGAAGTCAAACGTGGCGCCGCTGTCGATCACCTCCAGCGCTACGGCGCCGTTCGAGACGAGTGTGACCTCGTACCCCTCCTCCTCCAGTACCTGGCCGACCAGGTCGAGGATCGCGGGCTCGTCTTCGACGATGAGGATGCGCTGGGGCGTAGGAGGAATCACGCTGCGTCCGCCCGGACGACAGGCAACCGCACAATGAGCGTGCTGCCTTGTCCGTCGCTCTCCGCCCAGATATGTCCGCGATGTTCTTCGACGATGCGCTTGCAGAGGAAGAGTCCGATGCCCATCCCGCTGAAACGCCTGCTGACCTCGCTCCCGCGATAGAAGCGTTCGAAGATGTGCTCCAGATCGGACGTTGGGATGCCGATCCCCTGGTCGCTGACGCGGATCTCGACGTCGTCAGACAGACTGCGCAGTGCCACGACGATTTCGCCACCGGAAGGACTGAACTTCAGGGCGTTGGTCACGAGGTTCTGCAGCACCTGCCGCATCCGCTCGGCGTCCACGGCGGCGACGACGGCTGTCCCGTCCACGCGCACTGTGTGCTGGGACAGATCCAGCCCTTCCACCACGTCCTGCGCGAGCGCCACGAGGTTCATCGGGAGGCACTCATCGATAAAGCTATGCGACTCGAGGCGCGAAGCGTCGAGGATCGTGTCGGTCATGCGCCACATGCGCTGGGTTTTCCGCACCAGGCGATCGGCGTCTTCAAGGTTCGCGTCCACGGCCTCCGGCCGGTTGCGCAGGTGCCGCTGCAGCAGTTGCGCTTGCGCCATGACGATCGTCAGTGGGGTGCGCAGGTCATGTGCGGCCGCCGAGAGGCACTCGTCTTTGAGCCGAGCGAGGTTCGCGAGTTCAAGCGCCTGTTCCTCGGCCTGCTTCTCCAGCCGCCTCCGGTCGCTGATGTCACGGATATTGCACTAGATGACGTGGTGCGCGCCCACCTCGTACACGTTACACGAACTCAACCTCAGTCACCACACCGGCTTCAGTCTCCAGCGGCAGGCGGACATAGCCCGCCTGTCGTAGTCCCCTGAACTTGTCCTGGTTCGCTGCGATATCGGAGAGCAGGCCGACATCCCAGAGGCGCTTCCCCAGCAGTTCTTCGCGTGAGCGTCCCAGGATGTTCTCGATGAACAGGTTGGCATCGGTGATCTGCCCCGTGTCGGCGTTGAGGATGAGGATGCCGTCCTGCGCGGTTTCGAAGAGCCGCCGATACTTCAGTTCGGATGTCTCGAGCGTGTTCAGCACTCGCTGACGTTCCGTGACGTCCTCGATCGCGAGCAGGATGCGTTCGCTCCGGTCATCGGAGCGGACGATCCGGCGAGCGTTGAGCAGCATCACCCGGCGGCCAATCGCCGGGAAATTGTGCTCGACTTTGAAGTCGTTGAAGTAGTGGTTCTCGGGAAGGACGGCTTCCAACAGGAGCCGCAGGTCCGGGATGTCCCATTGCCCCCGGCCCAGTTCGTAGATGAGCCGGTCCTCGGTCTCCTCAGCGACGGTCTGGAAGACGCGATAGAAGGAGCGGTTCGCCGAGATCACGCGGAGATCCCTGCTGAGCACCAGCACCGGCTCGCGCAGGGTTGCCATGATGTCCTGGACGTAGTCCAGCGTTTCCACGGCCTGCCGCGCTGGCCTGCGGCCCGGCGTCACGTCTTCGCTCGCCCGCTCGATAGCGTCTCTCGCCACGGGCGTGGCGAAGTCGTCGACGGTGATCCGCGTCGCCTCGTCCCTGTCGGGGACGGTGGCGTTTGGCGCGTTGCCGGGCCGTCGATCCTGCTGTCCGGGGACCGGGCGCACCTCCGGTCGATCACCGTCGAGCAACGTGTCCTGACTGCCGGTCATCGCGGCCTCAATTTCGCCGGATCTGGGCCGCACGAGCCTCTACACCGTAGGAGTCCCGAACTCAGCCTGCGGAGCGCGGCATCGCAATTCCGGATCAGTTCACCGGTTGTCCGGCGGGGCTCGGAACTCAGGGGACAGACTCGCCCCCCGCCCTACTCGCCCTCGGGCTCCGCATCCACGAACGCTTTGCGCACCGGGAGCGCAAAGAACAGCCGCAGCCACACCTCGAGGTCTTCGAGGCCCACGGCTTTGCCGGAGGAGAGCAGGAAGGCGCGCATGTTCGCGCTGAAGCCGGGGCCGTGGAACACGACGATGCCGGGGATCGGCCAGGCGCGGATGTCCTCGATGGTGCTGGGGATCTTCTCTTCGGCGGAGCCAGCGCTGCGCTGGTACTTCGCTTCGATGCCGAGCGAGCGGCGCTGCGACGGATCGTTCACCACAACATCGATGCGACGACGGGCACCCCAGATGCGACGGCCGACGTAGACCTCGGTCTCCACCTGCAGACCGAGGCTGCGCGCGATATCGGCGCAGGCGGAGGTGAGGCCCTGCCAGGTGCCGGGCGCGAACATGTCGCTCTGCTCCGGGTCGCCCGGCTTCGCGCGCGCCATCAGGCGACCGGCAGTTCGAGCGGGCCGACACCGAGGGCCGCCGCGGCCTCGACAGTCTGTTTCCAGGTCTCGTCGTCCAGCGGGACGCCGTCGCGCAGACGCTGGGCCATCGTGCGGCGCTCGGGCTCGCCGGGGAGCAGCACCTCGGAGACACCGGGCTGGTAGGGCGGTTCCTTCACGTGGGCGCCAAGGCCGGCCATCAGGCTGGTGAAGGCGGCCAGCGGGGTGAAGTGGGCGACATCGATCGCCATGATGAAGACGCCGTTCGTGCCGCGCGTGCCCGCGACGGAGGTGCCCGCTCCGGAGAGCACGCCCCCCAGCGTCTCAACAGCGAGGTTGAGGCCGAAGCCCTTGTAGCCGCTGAGCGCACTACCGACCGGCAACAGCGTCCCCAGTTTCTCGTTGTCGCCCGTGCCGTAGAAGTCGCGTGGCTGGGTCGAGGGCTTCCCATCGCCGTCGAGGATCCACGCCTCGGGCACCTCGTCGCCCTTGTTCACAGCGACACGGAGTTTGCCCTCGGCGACGACCGAAGTGGCCATGTCGAGGACGAACGGGGCATCGGGCGTCTCGCCGGGGAAGGCGAACATCAGCGGGTTGGTACCGGTGCGTCGATGGCCGCCTCCAAAGGAAGCGACGAGGCGTGCCCCAGGCGTGTTCACGCCACCCATCGCTGCCATCCCGGCGCGCACGATCTGCTCGCCGTACGCGCCGACTCGACCAGCGTGCATCGTGTTGATGCAGGTGACGAGGGCCACGCCGGTTTCGCGCGCCTTCGCGATCGCCATCTCGGTCGCCCTCGTCGCCACCACCTGGCCGAGGTTCCAGCCACCATCGAGGACGGCCATCGACGGCGCGTCCCCGATCACGAGGGTAGGCGCGCCGGGGTGCGCGACGCCGTTGCGGATCTGCAGCAGGTAGCCGCTCGTGCGGATCACGCCGTGCGAGTCATGCCCCTTGAGGTTTGCCTCGACGAGGTGCTCCACGACGATGCGCGCCTCGTCCTCGGGACTCCCGGCCGCGCGATAGACGCGCGCGAGGTAGTCCGTGAGCAGCGGCGCGGGGATCGTGATCGTCATCGCGGACCTCTGTCGTGCCTCACGGCTTACGCCTCGGGCAGGGTGGCGACGGTGCCGGTGTCGCCTCGGGCGGCTGCGAGGTCGGCGCCGGCCTTCGCACGCATGAAGCCGGCATCCGAGCCAAGCGTGACCATCTGGAAGCCGGCCTTCAGCCATTTCGTCGTGAATTCCAGCGAGCCGGTGTGCATTCCGGGTGCGACGCCGTGCTTCTGGCACGCCGCCATGATCTCCATGCACACCTGCTGGTGGCCCTCGTCGCGGTTGTCGCCGGTCGGCTTCATGCCGAGGGCGTACGCGAGGTCCGAGGGTCCCACATACGCACAGTCGACACCCGGTACGGAGAGAATCTCGTCGAGGTTGTCGATGCCCTCGCGTGTCTCGATCATCACGATCAGCGCGGTCTCGTCGTTCGCGTGGTCCTGGTAGTCGGCTCCGGCGTACAGCGTCGCGCGCGCGGGGCCCGAGGAGCGCCCCCCCCTCGGCGGGTACTTCGCGGCCCAGACAGCACGCTCGGCCTCTTCGCGGTTGTTGATCAGCGGTACGACGACGCCGTACGCGCCGGCGTCGAGGACCTTCATGATCGTCGCGGGGTCGTTCCACGGAACCCGCACGAACGGCATCGTGTCCGTCGTTGAGATCGCCCGCATCATGTCCACCGCGTCCCCGTAGTCGATGATGCCGTGCTGCATGTCCACACATAGCCAATCGAAGCCCGCGTGCGCCATCGACTCCGTCGCATGCGCTGAGGGGATCGAGAGCCACGCGCCAATCGTGGACTTGCCCGCGCGCCAGGCTCGGAGGGTGGTGTTCGGTCGCATGTGGGGCCGCCTTTCGTGCGGAGGTGTCGAGGCCGTCCGGGCTAGCGAAGCGAGCGCTTCGGCGTGACCTCTGCGCGATTCGGGATGGTGGCGAACTCCGACGGCCACTTCCCCTGCATGAACGCGACGACCGTGTGGCCGACGCGTTCCTTGATCTGCTGATTGGAGGCTTCCGAGTAGAACGCCGAGTGCGGCGTCAGCGCGACGTTGTCGAAGGCGAGCAGCGGCGAGTCCGCGCCCACCGGCTCCACCTCGAAGACGTCCATCCCGGCGCCCGCGATGCGTCCCTCGCGCAACGCCTCGACGAGTGCCGCTTCCTCGACGATCGGCCCGCGTGCGGTGTTCACGAGGATGGCGGTGGGCTTCATCGCCGCGAAGGCGGCACGGTTGAACAGGTGGTGCGTCTCCGGCGTCAGCGGCGCGTGTACGGTGATGTGGTCAGCCCGCGCCAGCAGTTCCTCGAACGTCGCGGCGCGTTCCACGCCGGCCTCGGCGAACGCGGAGGCATCGAGGTACGGGTCGTAGGCGAGGACGTGCACGCCGAAGGCGCGCGCCCGCTGTGCGACCTGCCGCCCGATGGCACCCAGCGCGACCATGCCGAGCGTCTCGCCGGTGATCGGCGGCACGACCGGCAGGCCGGGGCCTCGGTACTGGCCCGTGCGCATCGAGCGGTCGTGCGGCAGCAGTTTCCGCGCGACGGCGAGGAGCAGCATCATCGCGTGGTTGGCGACCTCCGGCTGGCAGAAGTCGGGGTAGTGCGCCACCACGACACCGTGCTCGGTCGCCGCTCGCACATCGAGCGAGTCGAGGCCGACGCCGTAGCGGATGATCAGTTCGAGGCCCGGCAACTGGTCGAAGACAGCACTCGTGATCTGCGCACCACCGACGAGGACGGCCTGCGCGTCCCGCAACAGCGCCACGCGCTCATCCATCGAGGCGGCCCGCTGGACGACGACGCGGCCGCCGGCAGGCTCGATGATGGCGCGCTCCACCTCGAACCAGGCGGGGTCATTGGATTCGGTCTGGATGGCGGTAAACGGGCGTTTGTCGGGCATGGGCGGGAGTATACCCGTCGCCTATCCGGCGCCCGATCGGGGGCAATCGCGCGCCGTTTCGAGGCGGATCACACCGGGTGTCCGGTGTACGATCGATGCTGTGATCGCGCCATGAGGAGGCCCCAATGAACGACATTCTGCACGCTCGGCTGACCGAGCACCTGGATCCGGACCACGAGTGCTCGCCGCACAACGGCGGCTGTGACCTGCCGCACTACATGATGAACTTCACCCTCCCCCACTACGTCGCGCAGTGGCCCGAAGCCTCCGACGCGCGTACGCGACTGGAAGACCTCCGCGAGTTGCGCGACCTCGAGGGCGAGTAGCCGAGGCCGCCCGGGAGACCTCGATGTCCCACGCCTGGTACGACCTGCTGGAGTCGCCCGTCGGCACGCTATTCGTCGGCGGGTCGCCGGCAGGCGTCCACCGCGTCGAGTTCCTCGATGACTCGAGCCACGAGGAGCGGCACGCCGTCCGGCTGTCGGTGGACGCGGACCTCCCCGCTCGCCGTGACGCGGAGGGCGCCGCGAGCACCCTCGAGCAGTTGCGGGAGTACTTCGCCGGCGCGCGCACGACGTTCGACCTGACGCTCGCGCCGCGCGGCAGCGAGTTCCAGCGTCAGGTGTGGCTGGCGCTGCGGCCGATCCCCTACGGCGTGACCACCTCGTACGGCGCGATCGCGGCCTCGATCGGCCGCCCAACGGCATCGAGGGCCGTGGGGGCCGCGAACGGGCAGAACCCGATCGCCATCGTGGTGCCGTGTCATCGCGTCATCGGTTCCACGGGAGCCCTCACGGGCTACGGCGGCGGCATGGACCGCAAGCGCTGGCTCCTGGGGCACGAGGTGGCACAGACCGCACAACAGGCACGCGTCGCCTGAGGCGACTGGCGGGGAGCAACCTACGAACGAGCGCGCACTGTTCACGGCCGACCGCTGGTTCCGCACCCTCGGGGTAGGAGCCATCATGGCGCTCGGCGCTACCGGCATCCTGATGTTCGCCGAAGGAAACGCGTGGCGGGTGATCTTTGTGGTCGCCCACCTGGCGGCGCTGCTGGCGCTCGTACCGCTGGGGGTCGTGCTGGTGCTGCGCGCGTACCGCCAGTCCGGTGGGCTGACCTCGATGGTCGCGCGCTCCCCGGTGGTCGCCGTGCTGCTCGTCTGCCTGCTGGTGACGATCGTGGCGTCGCTGCTGAACTTCGACGGCAACCGCGAGGCACGACGCGTCGCGAACCTCGGCAGCGTGGCGCTCATCCTCGTGCTTGTCGTGCGCTACCTCCGCTGGGCGCGCACGCCTCGAGGCGACTAGCGACCTACGAGGCCCACCGCAGCAACGCCTCGGTGTCAGTGTCCTCCAGCACACGGAGCGCGAGTGGCGGGTACGGGTAGAGTTCGCTCGCCTTCATCCGGCGGCCCACTTCGACGATGATCTCGAGGTGTTCCCGACGCAGTTCCCCCGGCGACTGCAGACCGATGGCGCGGGTGACGATCATCAGGTCTTCCTGCACCGCACGGGCGTAGTTCGCGACGCGTGGCGCCTTCTCGAGCGGCACGAGTCCCCGCTGCCGCCATTTGCTCTGCGTCGCGACGCCACTCGGGCAGGTGTTCTCGTGACAGCGCAGCGCCTGGATGCACCCGGGGGCGAACAGGAACCCGCGCGCTCGGTGCCGAGGTCGGCACCGAGCGCGAGCGACTGCGCCGCGTCCGCACCGGTGATCGTGCGGCCGGCCGCGATGATCGTGATCCGGTCGCGCACACCGTGTCGTCGGTAGGCGTCGTCCACCTCGATGATTGCGTCGCGGAGCGGCAGCGCCATGTGGTCGGAGAGCGAGAGCGGCGCAGCGCCCGTACCGCCCTCGGCACCGTCGACGGAGATGTAGTCCGGGCCGCGGCCGGAACGCGCAAGTTCGGCCGCCAACTCGTCGATGAACTCAGGGGCGCCGACCGCGATCTTCACGCCGACCGGGACGGGCACGAGTGCGCGCATCTCCTCCACGAAGACGATCAGGCCCGCGGTGTCGTGAAACTCCGTGAAGTGGTTGGGCGAGTGCGAGGCGTGACCCGCCGGGATCCCTCGGATGGCGGCGATCTCCTCGGTCACCTTCGCGGCGGGCAGGATGCCACCCTTGCCGGGCTTCGCGCCCTGGCTCAGTTTCACCTCGAAGGCACGGACCTGCGGATGGCGGCCCCACTCCTCGATCTTCGCCCAGTCGATCGCGCCGTCCGGCCTGCGGACGCCGTACTTCGCGGGCCCGATCTGGAAGACAACGTCACCGCCGCCGGAGAGGTGGTGAGGCGACAGGCCGCCTTCGCCGGTGTCGATGTACGCGTGTGCCTCGGCGGCTCCCTCAGCAAGGGCCTGCACGGCGGCGGCCGAAAGCGCCCCAAACGACATCGGCGCTATGTTCACGCGCGAGCGGACGAGGAACGGCCGAGGGCGCGTCGGTCCAATGACGACGGGTCCGGGGTCCTCGGGTGCTTCTTCGTTGAGTGTCGGGAACGGCGAGGGCAAGAAGTGAAAACTGCCGGGCGCGGACGGGTCGCGCTGGGTGCCAAAGCCCACGGCGCTGTTGACGCCCTTCGCGTTCTGGTACACCCACGCGCGCTGCGACCGGTTGAACGGGCGCTCTTCGAGGTCGTTGGTCACGATGTACTGGCGCAGTTCCGGACCGATGCGCTCCACGAGATAGCGCAGGCGACCGACCAGCGGGTAGACGCGCCGGATCGCGTGGTGACGCTGAGTCATGTCCTGCACCGTGAGCACGCACAGCACCCCGGCAATGACGACGACGACCGCCCAGACTGGCATGACAGCCCCTCTGCCCTCCTGACCATCGCAGGAGGACTCGCACCGGGGGAGTATCGAGGGACAACATGGGCCTCAGCAGTCGGGGGAACCCTGACGGGCACCGACTCGAGGACTATCGCCAGCCGTCCACGATCGGGAGCAGGTCGGCCAGCGTCTCGATGGTGGCGTCGGGCGTCACACCCTCGTAGGCGGGGACGCCGAGGTTCGGGCGATGGATGCCGCGCATCCCCGCGCGCTGCGCGCCGAAGACATCGTCGAACAGCCGATCACCCACGTAGGCCGCTTCGGCCGCTTCGACGCCGAGCGCGTCGAGGGCGTGGCGGAACGCCTCGGGGTGCGGCTTCATGTGCACCATCTCGCTCGTGTAACAGCGCGTGTCGATATACGGCGTGAGGCCGTCCCGCTCCAGGAAGCGCTCGTGGTAGGCCGGCGGCCAATGCGTGTTCGACAGCAGGCCCACGCGCAGCCCTCGCTCCTTGAGCGCGGCGAGCGTCGGCCGTGCGTCATCGAAATGGCGAATGTGTGGCGTCCACGTGTCGAGGTAGTGTGTGCCCGTCTCGGCAATGATCGCCTCGGCGACGTCGATGCCGAGCTCACGTGTGGCCTCGCGGATGATGTCCGACAAGCCGTAGGCAAGCGCGTCGCCCGTCGTGCGTTCCCACATCCGCTCGTCGACGCTCACGAGGCGTTCGAGGATTGCTTCGGCGCTACGGCCGGAGTGCTGCGCGAGGTAGCCCGCCGCAAGCCTCCACATGTCGATCAGTTCGATGTTGGCGTACTCGGAGAGGGTGCCGCCCCAGTCAAAGATGACGGCGCGCAGCGGCGGGCGATCGCTCACTCCTCGCCCTCCGCCGGGACGCGCTCGATGGCGACTTCGGTGATGCGCCGCTCGTCGGCCGTCCTGACGGTGAAGCGGTAGCCGAGGTAGTCCACGTATTCGCCGACGGCGGGGAAGCGCCGCAGGAGCGCGAGGACGAGGCCAGCGACCGTGTTTGCCTCGATCTCCTCGAAGTCGAGGTCGAGGTCGTGCTCAAGGTCAGCGAGCAGCATCGCGCCGTCGACGACATTGCGGCCGTCAGCGGTGACCTGGGACTCCTCGGCTTCGAAGCCGGACTCGGAGCGGAGTTCTCCCAGGACTTCCTCCATGATGTCCTCGATGGTGACGAGGCCGGAGGTCGCCCCGAACTCGTCCACGAGCATCACCATGTACGACGCGCTGGCCTGCATCACATCGAGGACGCGGGCGATCGAGGCATGCTCGGACTCGAATGGGACGGTGCGCATCAGGTCACGCGCGCGACGGCCAGAGGCGCCGCGCACCTGAGCGGCGTTCAGGTCAGACACGTGCAAGTAGCCGACGACGCGGTCAGGCGAGCCATCGAACACCGGGAGACGCAGGAATCCGGCCTCCGCAAGCGCCTGAGCGACCTCGGACGCGGGTGCGGCGGCGTCCACGGCGACCATGTCCACGCGCGGCACCATGATCTCCTGCACCTGGCGATGCTGCAGCGTCAGCGCACCCAGCAGGTGCTCGGACGCCTCCTCCTCCAGTGAGCCGGACTCCGCTCCAAGGCGGATCGCGGTGCGCAGTTCGGCGGCGGTGAGCGCCGCATCGGCGTCCTCGATCCCACCGCCGAAGAGACGGAGCGCACCGCGCGCGACCAGATCGAGCAGCGATGACGCCGGGCGGGTCACGATGACCCAGATGGTCATCGGCCAGACGAAGATGCGGCTGATCGTGAAAGCGTGCGACAGCGCGAGCGTCTTCGGGCCCGCCTCCCCGAAGACGACCAGTCCGAGCGCGACCACCAGCGTGGCGATGATGATGGCGCGACCGTCGTCCGTGATCAGTTGCGTCATCAGTGCGGTACCGACAGACGCGGTTGCCGTGTTGGCGATGTTCTGCCCGAGCAGGATCGCGGAGAGCAGCCGCCGAGGGCGTTCGACGAGTGCCTGGACACGCGCAGCGCCAGGCACACGCTCAGACACCATGTGCGCGAGGCGCATGCGCTGGAGCGAAAGGAAGGCGGTTTCGGCGGAGGCAAAGAACGCGGAGAGCGCGACCAGTACCACCAACAGGATGACGTAGGTCACTTCAGGCTCCGACCGCCGTGAGCCCACGGCGGATACCCCTAGCGTAGCAGAGGCCCTCGACAGGCTCCGCCAGCGTCAGGCCGGCTTCGACGCGCGCAGCGAGTACATCAGCGGGACGAGGTCGCGCCCCTCGGGCAACACATACGTCCTCGGGTCGTCGCCGGGCACCATCCACGGCAACGCCTGCCACGGCACCTCGCGGTGCTCGTGGACGAAGTCGAGGTGCAGGCCGGCCTGCAACAACGCGTCGATCGTCTCGCCGAGGCCGTGGTTCCACTCGTAGGAGACCGGCGACTCGGTGAGCAGCGGACCGTCGGTGTACGTCTGCGCATCCGCTGCCACAAACCCCGGCTCCACTGTCTCGAAGTAGGGGTACTTCACGATGAAGGCGGGATCGGCGCGTTCGTTGTCCAGCGTCCAGAGCATTGGGTGGCACTCGAACAGATAGAACGCGCCACCCGGCGCGACGCACGCGGCGACTGAGCCAGCCCACGCCTTGATGTCTGGCAACCAATTCAGCGCCCCGATGCCCGTGTAGACGATGTCGAACGTCTCGCCACCGAGGGCTTGAGGGGCGTCGTACACGTTCGCCTCGATGAACCGAGAGCCCTCGATGCCCGCGCGCGTGGCGAGGTCTCGCGCCGCCTCGATCGCGACGCCGGAGAGGTCGAGGCCCGTCACGGTCGCGCCAAGGCGGGCCCAATTCAGCGTGTCCATCCCGAAGTGGCACTGGAGATGAAGCAACCGCTTGCCTCGCACGTCTCCCATCTCCTCGCGCTCGATGCGCGTGAGGTGTTTCTCACCTGCAAGGAAGCCGGGCAGGTCGTAGCCCTGCGACGCGACGTGGATCGGCACGCGCTCATCCCAGTTGGCGCGATTGCCCTCAAAGTAGCGGTCGTATTCAGGGCCGGGTCGTGTCATGTGCGCCTACGACATCAGGCCACGCTGGCGCAGGAAGTCGAGCAGGATCGTACGGAACTCGTCCGGCGCCTGGCGGTACACGCCGTGCCCGGCCTCGGGCAGGATTTCGAGGCGTGCCCGTGGGATCAGCCGCGAGAGGATCACCGAGCCACCGACGCCCGCGACGGCGTCCTTGCCGCCCGCCACGACCAGCGTCGGCATGTTGATCTTCGAGAGGTACGGCGTCATCGGGTGCTCACGCAGGCCGGCGACGGCGCGCGACTGGGCCACGTAGGACTCGATGTGCTCCGGCTTCACCTGCGGTGTCGCCGCCGGCGAGCCACCGACAGTGGCGTGGCCCGCGAACGCCGGCGCCATCGTCTTGCCCTCGAGGGCTGCCGGGCCGAGACGCGCGACCTCGCCGCGCATGTACCAGTTGTCGCTCGCCTTCGGGTTGCTCTCGCTGGAGGAGGAGTCGAGGACGATTGCGGCGCACATCTCCGGATAGTCGAGCGCGAAGCGCTGCACGACCACGCCACCCCACGACACGCCCATCACGACGGCCTGGGTGACATCGAGTTTCTTCAGCAGCCGCGCGAGGTCGCCCGCATATGCGGGGAGCGAGTACTTCGCGGACGCTCCAGAGCGGCCCAGGCCTCGGTTGTCCCATGAGATGGTGCGGAAGTGCTGCGCGTACCAGTCCATGTCATCGCGCTCGAAGCCCTGACCGTTGCTACCGAGGCCGTGGCAGAAGACGAAGGTGAGGGGGCAGGAGCCGCGCACCTCGTAGTGAATGCTCGCGTCGCCGAGGTCCATCAGTGGCATGGGAATGTCCCCTTCCGCACGCGCTCCGATGCGGCGTGCCCCAGGTAGGGTCTACGCCTCGCTGTGCGCCCCTGCAACCGCGCATTCCCGCTCCACCAGCGCCAGATACGCCTCGCGCAGCCGAGCCACGACCGGTGGCTCCGAGGCTGGCGCCCGCCATTCCACAGCGACGGGCGAGGCGGGCGGCGCACCCTCGACGCTCGCGACGGAGACCGGCCCGGCGATGCTGTTCGTGAGCAGTACTGCCTCCGCACGCATGAGGTCACCCAACGCGATCCGGCGTTCTGCCACCGGGACATCGAGGACCCGCGCGACCTCGATCACGGCCGCGCGGGTAATGCCCGCGATCGGGCCGGCCTCGAGCGGCGGCGTCACGAGGACGCCGTCGAGGAGCGCGAAGAGGTTGGCGGCGGCAGCCTCGGCGACATCGCCCGCGTGGTTGAGCAGCAGGGCGTCGTCTGCACCAGCGAGCCGCGCCTCGCGCCTCGCGAGGAGGTACGTGAGGAAGTTCGCCGTCTTCGCGTCGCTCAGCGGACGGTGCTCGTCCAGCCGCACCGAGACCACGCGCAGCCGAGGTGCGCTCGGCACAACCGCAGGCAGCGCGTCGGCGGTGAGCGTCATCAGCGGCGCGTGGGCCGCCTCGAGGTTCGGAGCGCGGCCCGAGCCTGCGCTCACCACCAGCCGCAGCGAAGCGTCCCGCAGTCCGTTCGCGGCGAGTGTGGCATCGATGGCGGCGCGGGCGGCCTCGAACGGCGGCGGTTCGACGCCCATCCCGCGCAGGCCGCGCGCGAGGCGGTCGAGGTGCGCCTGCAATCGAAACACGCGGCCGTGACGCGCGAGCATCGTCTCGAACATGGCAGCGCCGTAGCGGGTGGCGAAGTCGTCCAGCGGCACGGTCGCCTGGTCGCGCGGGACGAGCCGGTCGCCCACCCACGCCATCGAGGGCTGAGCAGGCCGCCCGGGCGTCGCGGTCACGGGCGGACGGGGGGCCTGGGCGGGCGCGTACTCGACGGCAGCCGCCTCGTCCGGAAGCGCGACACCAAGGGCGCGGGCCATACCTCGGGCTTTCGCCAGTGTCTCGTCGTACTCCGCGTCCGGGTCAGAGTCGTACACGATCGCGCCACCGACGTGGAGGTGGGCGACGCCGTCCGCGAGCGTGATCGTGCGGATCGCGATGTTCAGGTCAATCCGTCCGTGCGCGGAGACGTAGCCGATGCTGCCGCAGTAGACGCCACGCACCGTCGGTTCAAGTTCGTCGATGATCTCGAGCGCGCGCACTTTTGGGGCACCGCTGATCGAACCGCCGGGGAACGTCGCCCGCAGCGTCGCCTCGAGGTCCACACCCGGAGCGCGCTCTGCCTCCACGGTGGAGACGAGGTGGTGAACCTGCCGGTATGACTCGAGCGCGGCGAACGAGGGCACCCGCACGCTGCCCGGCACGGCGATCCGTCCGAGGTCGTTCCGTTCGAGGTCCACGATCATCACGTGCTCGGCGAGGTCCTTCGTGCTCGCACGCAGTTCCGAGGCCATGCGTGCGTCCTCGGCGGGTGTCG
Source organism: Chloroflexota bacterium (assembly GCA_947446155.1). The sequence goes on from CANFFZ010000038.1 coordinate 15,077, forward strand.
CGCCACGCGGGCGCGTGCCCTTGATCGGGCGCGTCTCGATACGCGAGCCGTCGACGCGGAGGAAGCGCTCCGGCGAAGACGACAGCACCTCGACACCTCCGAACGCGCCTCGCACATCGAGGTAGGCGGCGAACGGCGCTGGGCTGACGGCGCGCAGGCGGCGGTAGAGGTCGAAGCCGTCGTAGTCGGTGAGTGCGGAGAAGCGCTGCGTCAGGTTGACCTGATAGATGTCCCCCGCCGCGATGTATGCGCGCGCGCGCTCCACGGCAGCGAGGTAGGCCTGCCTCGTCATGTTGGTGCGGAGCAGCCCGGCCGAGCCCTTGCGCGGTACATCCGTCTCATGGCCAGCGGCGGCTTCGAGGCGGCAGCGCAGGGCTGCGACTGCCTCGGGGCGACCAACGAGCCAGCCACGCTCCGTGACCCCGTCCCAGACGAGTGCGGCGTCGTACCAGCCGAAGGCGAGCACGGGCGCGCCGGTGTCGTCGCGCGTCGTTGAGGGCACGCGTTCGACCTCACGCCCCAACTCAAAGCCGAGGTAGCCGATGGCGCCGCCGGCGAACGGCAGGCCCTCCGGCGCATGCGCGGGCAGCGTTGCAGGCTGTTCAGCCTCAACGAGGCGAGCGAAGGCGTGCAGCGCGCCGCCCGTGAGGCGTCGAGGGCCACCCGCACATTCGAGCAGCACGCCGTCCTCGTAGGCCGTCAGCGTCCAGCGCGGGTCCGAGGCGACGACCGACCAGCGGCCGAGGTTGCCCTCGACCAACGCGGAGTCGAGCCACGCGAGGCCGGGCCGACCTCGGAGGCGCGCCGCCGCGGCAGCCGCGTCGCACGCGAGCCACGGCTCGACGGCGATCGGCGCGGTCACGAGGCCGCCTCCGCGACTGGATCCGCGTAGACACGGAAGCCGTAGTCGTTGTACTGAAAGTCGGGTGAAAGTGAAGAGCGCGCGGCGACACGTGAGACCTTCACGTGGTGCCGCCACGAGCCACCTCGAGAGGCCCGCCGCGCGGTCTCCTCGCGGTAGTGCGGATCGTCGACGGTGTCGCCCTCGAACGCGTCGTAGGCCCTCGGGGAGTACCAGTCGCTGCACCATTCGTGGACGTTGTCGCCCATGTGGTAGAGCCCGTAGCCGTTCGGCGGCGTGGTGCCGACAACGTGCGGCCGGTCGTTTCCGGCCGAGCCGAGGTCGTTTCCGGCCGAGCCGAGGCCGTGGACGCCCTCGGTCCACGGCTCGTCGCCCCAGGGGTAGCGCGTGGCGCCTCCACCTCGGGCGGCCCACTCGCGCTCGGCCTCGGTCGGAAGGCGACAGGGGCGGCCGAGGAGCGTCGAGAGCCACGCGCAGTACTCGACGGCCTCGACCCAGGAGATGCCGACGACCGGACATTCCGGCGTATTGAATCGAGGGTCGTCCCAGAACTTCGGCGGCTCGTGTCCGGTGGCATCCAGGTAGTGGGCGTATTCGATGTTGGTCACCGGAGTCAGGGCCGCCTCGATGGGGCGCACGCGGACATGGCGGAGCGGTTGCTCATCCGCACGTTCGCGGGACCCGAGGATGAATTCGCCGCCGGGTACGGGCACAAAGATGGTCGCGGTGGGGCCCTCGATAAGAAGGCGCAGAATCCGCGGGTCGAGCGCGGGAGCCGCAGGAACGGTCATACAGTGATGCTATCCCGAGTGCGAGGCTGAGGTAGGACTATTCTGTCACGGCTGTGAAATTGCGCACATGCGCGCAAACAGACATGATCAGACTTCACTGCGCGGCCAAGGCGGGGGTAAACGTGCCGATCGAGATCCCTGACGTTGTCATCGACCGATTGCCGCTGTACTACCGGCTGCTTTCGGGGCTCGACGCAGAGGGGCGCACCGTCGTCTCGTCCCAGGAACTGGGCGCAGAACTCGGCATCACTCCGGCGCAGATCCGGAAAGACCTTTCCTACTTCGGACGGTTCGGGAAGCAGGGCCGCGGGTACTCCGTGAGCCGGCTGATGGAAGAACTCAAGGCGATCCTCGGCCTCGACCGTCGGTGGAAAGTCGCCGTGGTCGGCGTCGGCCGCCTCGGTCGCGCCATCGCCTCCTACCCGGGATTCCAGGGACAGGGCTTCGACATCATCGCGATGTACGACGCTTCGACGGCGCTCGTCGGCACTGAGATCCAAGGCCAACGCGTGCGCGGTATCGCCACGCTGCAGCCCGATCTGAAAAAGACAGTCGTGGACATCGGCATCGTCGCGGTGCCGGGGGAGTTCGCGCAGGACGTCGTGGACACGCTGGTCAACGCCGGGGTACACGCGATCCTGAACTACACCCCGAACCGGATACAGACGCCGCCCGGCGTCGAGGTGCGTCACATCAACCCCGTGCTCTTCTTGCAGAGCATGACCTACCACCTGAAGCAGCGTAGCCGCGGCTAGACCGGCGGCCCTCGCGCTCGTCCGCTGCTACCGCGACGAACTCTCGATCAGCGCTTCTTCCTCGGTCGGCAGCGAACGCTCGATCACATCGATGTAGTCGAGGGCCATGCCGGCGCCCTTCGCGACGCAGCGCAGCGGGTCTTCGGCGATGTGTACGGGCACGCCCGTCTCCTGCAGGATCAGGTCGTCAATGCCGCGCAGCAGCGCGCCGCCGCCCGTGAGCACGATCCCGCGGTCGATCACGTCCGATGCCAGTTCCGGTGGGGTGCGCTCGAGCACGCGCCGCACAGTTTGGACGATCGTGGCGAGGTGCTCCTGGATAGCGGCGGTGACTTCGGACGAACGGAGCGAGACGGTGCGCGGCAGGCCAGTGATCTGGTCGCGGCCGCGCACGCCTGCGACCAGTTCCACGTCCATCGGGACCGCGCAGCCGATCTGGATCTTCACTTCCTCAGCCGTGCGCTCACCAATCGCGAGGTTGTAGCGGCGCTTGATGTACTGCGCGATCGCATCGTCGAGCCGGTCGCCCGCCACGCGCACGGACTCGGCCGCGACGATGCCGAACAGCGAAATGACGGCTGCCTCGGTTCGGCCACCACCGATGTCGACGACCATGTGCCCTCGAGGTGACCCCACCGGGATCTCCGCGCCGATCGCGGCAGCGAGGGGCTCCGGGATGAGGTGGGCGGGCCGGCGAGCGCCGGCGGCCTCGGCGGCGTCGCGGACGGCACGCTGCTCGACGGAGTTCACGCCAGCCGGGACGCAGATCATCACCTCGGGCCGCACGATGTTGAAGCGGCCAATGACACGCTGGATGAAGAAGCGCAGCATGGCCTCCGTGATCAGGTAGTCCGCGATCACGCCGGCGCGCATCGGACGGATGACCTGGATCGAGCCGGGGTGACGGCCGACCATGGCGCGCGCCTCTTCGCCGACGGCGACGACGGTGTTGTCGCGCTCGGCGATGGCGACGACGGCGGGCTCGTCGAGGACAACGCCCTTGCCATGCTCGAAGACGATGACGTTGGCGGTGCCGAGGTCGATGCCGATCCGCTTGGTAAACATCCGGTGTCAGGCCAATCGGCGCCGTGCGGCGGCTGGTTGTGGATAACTCGAACGCCCGTCTGGCGGAGGCGGAGC
>CANFFZ010000039.1 GCA_947446155.1 Chloroflexota bacterium
CGCCTCGCGCAGCTTGCCAATGATCTCCTCGGCCCCGTACCGCTTCCGCTTCGCAACCATCCCAAGACCCCTTCCTGTCCACCGCGATTCTCTCGCTCGCGGTGGATCTGTTTCAGGGGGTCAGGTCACGTTGCCGGGTGGGGAGTGTTGTTGCCATGCGGCAGTATACGAACTGCCGATATCAGGTCGCCGGCCGGCTCCGCGTCGACGGCATCTGAGGTGGGCTGCCCTCGATCAGGCGGGGCGCGCGGCCGGCTGGAAGAGTTCGATCGCGTTGCCTGAAGAATCGTCTACCAGCACCTGGTTGCCACCGTTGCCGATGATGATGTCGCTCCGGAAGGAGCAGCCCGCAGCCTTCATCTGGGCGAAGGTGGCATCAAGGTCTTTGACTTCGATCTGGATGCGGTTCCAACAACCCGGCGCGGGAGCCTTCCCGTCCGGCATGGACGTGCCCGCACCACCAGCGCCGGGGCGGTTCAGCAGCAGTCGGAGTTCGCCACGCGAGAGCATGGCAAAGCCGGGGGCCGGATGCTGTTCCACCGCGAATCCGAGGTGATCCCTGTAGAACGGGATCGCCGCATCCACATCGTTCACGATGTATCTGACGCTCACGGGACTCATGGCACTCCTACGAAAGCAAACGGCCGACGGTGACTCCGGCAGCCCGGAGTGCGTCGAGTCTCGTCTGATCATAACCAAGGACTTCCGCCAACACCTCGTCCGTGTGCTCGCCGAGGAGTGGGGAGCGCCCCTGCTTGACGGCGCCGCGCATGCGCAGCGGGTGACGCATCAGCGGCACGCGGCCGTTCTCCGGGTGGTCGACGTACTGGATGAAGCCACGCGCCTTCAGGTGCGGGTCGGTGAACAGGTCCTCCGTGTCGAAGACGTACGAGGCAGGACAACCCGCTCCGGCGATGATCTCCATCACCTCGTGCTTGTCATGCTGCAACGTCCACTCCTGGATCACCTCGCGGAACTCCTCGGAGTGCTCCGCGCGCGCCGTGGGCGAGCAGAAGCGCGAGTCTTCGAGCAGTTCGGGGCGTCCGATGGCGATGCACAGCGCGTCGATCATCTGCGTGGTGGCCGGGAAGATGAATACCCAGTCGTTGGGCTGGTCGCCCTTGCACGGGTAGAGGCCACCCCCAGCGCGTCCCCGACGCACACCGTGGCGTTCGGCGGGTTGCTGCTCCCAGAATGACGGATCCAGGGTGCGCATGAACATCGTCACGGCTTCCTGCATCGAGATTTCGATCATCTGGCCGAGGCCGGTGCGCTGCTGCTCGACGTATGCGGCGGCCACGCCGAGGGCGGCCTGGATGCCGGTGCCGGAGTCGCCGATGGTGGGCCCAACGATCATCGGGGGGCCGTCGGGATCGCCGGTGGTGGAGAAGGAACCGGCCGCGGCCTGTGCCACCCAGTCGTAGGCGTTGTAGTCCTTGTACGGCCCACTCAGGCCGAAGCCCTTGATCCGTACGTAGATCAGGCGAGGGTTGAGCGGCCGCAGGACCTCATCGGTCAGGCCCATGCCCTCGATGACGCCGGGGCCGAAGTTCTCCACGAGCACGTCGGCTTTGCCGACTAGTTCAAGGAAGGCCTCCCGGCCCGTCGGCTGGCGCAGGTCGAGGACGACGCTGCGCTTGTTGCCGTTGTAGTTCATGAAGTACTGGGGATCGGCCTTGAACTTGCCGAGGCCCTTGCCGGTGTACCGACCGGCGTCGCCGGTAGGACGCTCGATCTTGATCACATCGGCGCCCAGCCAGGCGAGGTACTGCGCGCACGAGGGCCCGGCCTCGTACTGCGTCATATCGAGGACGCGCATGCCATCGAGTGAAGCCACCGTCGCTCCCTCCAGGCTGGGGCAGCGCGAGTCTACACCGACAAGGCGAGTGCGCGGATAGGATGGCGCCTCCGCCCCAGTTCTGGGCGGAGGCGCCGATGTCGAATGTGCTGGAAGTCACAGACCGCGGTCACATACGCGTCACCGGCACCTGAGCACGATCGAGGGAGCGCGACCATGGATCTCGGACTCTTCACCTTCGGCTCACGCCTCGCCACCATCGTGGGCGACGCCGTCCGCGCGGAGGACGAGGGCTTCGCGATGTTCACGATGGCGAACATCGCGGGCCACGACGCGATCGGCGCGATGACCGTCGCTGGCACCCGCACCTCGCGCATCCGGCTTGCCACCGGCGTCGTGCCGACGTTCCCGCGCCACCCGACGGCAATGGCGCAGCAGGCGCTGACCGCGCAGGCAGCGAGCGGCGGACGGTTCACGCTCGGCATCGGCCTCTCGCACAAAGTCACGATCGAGGGTGGCTACGGGCTGTCGTTCGACCGCCCCGCGGTCCATATGCGCGAGTACCTGAGTGTGCTGATGCCGCTGCTGCACCTCGAGCCCGTCCAGTTCGACGGCGAGCGATACCACGTCCGTGCCACGCTGCGGACGCATGACACCACCCCTGTCCGTTGCCTGATCGCCGCGATGGCGCCGGTCATGCTGAACCTCGCGGGATCGATGGCCGACGGCACCATCCTCTGGATGACCGGTGGCCGAGCCGTCGGTGAGCACATCGTCCCTCGGATCACGCGAGCGGCAGCCGCTGCTGGCCGGCCGGCGCCCGAGGTGGTGTGCATGCTGCCGATCGCGCTCACCTCCGACCCGGTCGAGGCACGCGCGAAGGCCGCCGGCCAGTTCGAGAACTACGGCCGCCTGCCCTCGTACCGCGCGATGCTCGACAAGGAGGGCGTCGAAGGCCCGGGCGATGTCGCGATCGTGGGGGACGAGGCGACCCTGCGCGCCGAACTCGGGCACCTGCGCGACGCCGGGGCAACGACCTTCGTCGGCGGGCTGTTCGACGCCGGCGATGGCTCGGCGGAGCGGACGCGCGCCTTCCTCGCCTCGGTGTTGGGGGAGTACCGCTAGCCCAGGCTGTCGAGGACGCCGAGCGCTCCCCGTGCCTCGATCGCCGCGCACAGCCGCTCGATCCCCTGCGCGTGGACACGGTCCATCCGAGGGTTGGGCGACGGGGAACCGGCCCCGATCGTGAACACCGCCAGTGAGGCGAGCAGCGCGATGTTGTAGTCGCGCTCAAACTCCGCGCGGTCGTACGTCGCTCCGCCTGCGGCCAGCGCCTCGAGGTACGCCTCGATACACGGCCCCTCGACGACGGCGCGCGCCGAGAGCTCCAGGTCCAACCCGAGGAAGTAGGCGAGGTCGTATGCGCCTCGCGTGCGGCAGGCGAACTGCCAGTCGATCGCGGCCACCTCGATGAGGGCGTCCCCGCTGAAGAACAGGTTGTCGAGGCGGAAATCGCCGTGCGTCAGCGTCCGAGGTGGCCGTGCGATCGCCTCCAGCAATGGCACATACGCCTCGGCCAGCCGCCCGCGCGAGGCGCGCACGTTCGGCGTCAGCAGCGTCCCGGCGACATCGAGGGCGCGTGCGAAAGCACCGGCGACGCGCGAGGCACGCGTGAGACCCACGGTGGTGTCCGGCAACCACTCGGCCACCTCGATCTCGGGGGAGTTCCACCACGTCGCATGGTGCGCACCGATGGCGCGGGCGACCGCGAGCGCCTGGTCCGGTGTGCAGGAGCGCTCCTGGTCGCCCTGCACGAGCGGGTCGAGGTGCTCCAGCAGCAGCACGCACTCGCCCGGCCCACCGAGCACGACCGCGTGCGCCTGAGGTGTGCGGAGCGGCGTCCGCGTCGCGAACTGCTCGTAGAACCGCACCTCGCGTTCGTACCAGCCCTGGAAGACGGCGACGCCGCGCACACCGGGCGTCCCGAACTTCGCGACGAGCCGCACCGGCCCCGGCTCGCCCTCGTACGTGAGCGCGAGGTGGAACGCGTCGCCGTTGACCCCGCCGCGCTCGCCGACCGGCTTCGCGGACACGCTCGCGACGTGTGAGGCCGCTGGGAGTGCTCCGGAGGCATGCAGGGATGCATCGACCCAGGCGGTCGTCAGGTCCCCGACGCTGAACGGGGCCGCTTTGGAGGTCACAGCAGCGGCTCCAGCACTTCGCCGAGTGCCAGCAGTTCCTCGTCGCGCCCGAAGCGTGCCACCACCTGCATGCCGAGGGGCATCGAGTCCACGCGACCAGCCGGGAGAGTGAGCGCTGGCATCCCCGCGTGTGTCCACGGCAGGTTCATCGTTGGGTCGCCCGTCGAGCGGAGGCCGAGCGGTGCGGGCGCGGTCGCCGGCGGGCAGGCCCACGCATCGAGACCGTGTGCGTCCATCAGCGTTTCGAGGGCAGTGCGCAGCGCCTCGCGGCCCGACAGGCCCTCGGCGCGCTGGGTGGGGGTGACGAGGGCGCCTGCGTCGAACAGCGCGGAACTCGCCGCGCGCACGAGACTGCCCCAGCGCGCGAACCGCTCGAGGTGCTGCTCGCGGAACTCGACTGTGGCGAGGTTGCGATGCCGCTCGTTGATCGCCTCGATGTCCCCGAGCGCGGGGACACGTCGGATCGTGACGCCAGCGGCCTCGAGGGTGCGCAGCGACTCCTCGAAAGCGGCACGGGCGGCGGGTTCGGTCTGGTCGAGGTAAGGCCCGTCCGGCACGCCGAGCGTGATCGCGGCGGGTGCCTCGACCCCCTCGCGCCAGCCATCGAGCAGCACGGCGGCAACGAGGCGCATCCCGGCGGAGTCCTGCGTGAACGCGCCGACGTGGTCGACCGAGGGTGAGTAATAGAGGACGCCGTCGCTCGGAATGCGCCCGTACGTTGGCTTGAAGCCGACCACGCCACAGAACGCCGCCGGACGGATCACGGAACCGACCGTCTGCGTCCCGAGCGCCACGAGGGCGTACCCGGCAGCCACGGCGGCGGCGGACCCGCTGCTCGATCCGCCCGGCGTCCGGAGCGGGTCGTGTGGATTCGTCGTCGCCCCCGGATCGAAGTAGGCGAACTCCGTGGTCACGGTCTTGCCGAGGATCAGCGCGCCGGCCTCACGCAGGCGACGGACAGCGGGGCCCTCGGTGAGCGGGAACGCCTCGGCCGGCAGAGCGGAGCCAGCACGGGTCGGCATGCCGTCCACCGCGATGATGTCCTTCACGCCGACCAGGACGCCGTACAGCGGCGGTCGCGAGGCTGCGTCCGGGTAACGAGCGGCGAGTGCCACTGCCTCCGCGACCAGACGCTCGCGACGCCCCACCTCGGGCAGCAGCGCACGCGTCGCCCCATCGAAGGCGTCGAGGCGGTCGCAGGCCTCGATCACGTGACGCTCGACGGGCAGCGAGCCGCTGCGCAACGCGGCGGCGATCGGCGCCAGTGGCGCGTGAGGGAGCGAGGAATGTGGGCGACGTGGCATGCGCGCGATCATACCGGTCGCGTGCGCCTCGATGAGGGCTAGGCCGCAGCGCGGTGGGCGGTTTCCGCGCGCATCATGGCCGCCATTGTGGTCGCGTCCACGGCGGGCGAGTAGTAGTAGCCCTGCGCGAGGTCGCAGCCGATCTCGCGCACCAGGTCGAGGTCACGCTCGCGCTCGACGCCCTCGGCAACGACCGTGAGCCCGAGGGCGTGGCCCAGGGCGACCAGCGCCTCCACGATGGCGCGATCGCCCGCGGACTGGTCCATCCCCTGGATGAAGGAGCGGTCGATCTTCAGCGTCTGCACCGGGAAGTGACGCAACCGCCCGAGCCAGGAGTGGCCGATCCCGAAGTCGTCGATGGCCGTCGTGATGCCGATGGCATGCAGTTCGTGCAGCACCTCGATGACGGCGTCCATCGTCAGGCTGGCGGTGGTCTCGGTCAGTTCGAGTTCGAGTAGTTCCGGCTGCAGGCCCGTGCGATCGAGGATGCCCCGCACGATGCGGCCGAGGCCGGGCACCATCAACTGGCGTGGCGACAGGTTCACGGCCATGCGCACGGGCGCCATGCCTTCGTCGATCCAGGCCTGCATCTGCGCACAGGACTGCTCCAGGACCCATTCCCCAACGGACACGATCAGGCCGGTCTCCTCCAGCAGGGGGATGAAGTCCATTGGGGGCACCGAGCCGCGCACCGCGTGTCGCCAGCGCAGCAGCGCCTCCACGGCCCGCAATTCCTAGCTGACCGGGTCGATCTGCGGCTGGTAGTAGATCTCGAAGGCGTGTTGCTCGACGGCCTCTCGCAGGTCGGCCTCCAGCGAAAGCCGGTCACGCGCGCTGTCGCTCTCCGCGGCGGTGCCCATGCGGAAGCCGTCGCCGCCCTCGTCCTTGGCGAGGTGGATCGCGCCGTCCGCGATGCGGATGAGCGCCTCGGGGTCCTGGGCGTGCTGAGGGAACAGCGCCACACCGGCGCTCGCGGCCACCTTCAGCAAACGACCGTCGTGTGGGAACGGCTTGACGAGCGCCTGCAGGACGCGACGTGCGACGCCTTCGGCCGCCGCGGGGACCGGAAGGGCCGGCGCGAGCACGAGGAACTCGTCGCCGCCGAACCGCGCGACGACGTGTGGAGCAGGGAGGTACTCGTGCAGCCGGTCGGCCACGGCCTTCAGCAGGCGGTCGCCCGAGGCGTGGCCCAGGGTGTCGTTGACCAACTTGAACCGGTCGAGGTCGATCAGGATGACCGCCACGCACTCCTGGCCCTGACGCGCATCGAGGATCGCGCGCTGGACGTGCCGGTCGAACAGGTCGCGACTCGGCAGGCCGGTGAGACGGTCGTAGTCGGCCATCTGCCGGATCGCGTCGCTGGCGCGGCGGGATTCGGTGAGGTCGCGCACCTCGATCAGCACGACGGTGCCGGCGTCTTCTCGGAGCGCCGACAGCGCGATCTCCGCCTCGACAGTGGCGCCGTCGCGGTGCCGCAGACCGGTCTCGAATAGCCCCCCGCCGACATCGGCCCACGCGCGCGAGGCGACGAGGCCGGTCAACTGGTCGAGCCGCTCCGGTGCCGTCACCTGGCCGAGGTGGATCGGGACCCCGCGGCCGTAGCCGAGCATCCGCCGAAGCGAGCGGTTCACGAAGATCAGCGACCCGTCGTGGTCGACGAGCATGATGCCGTTTTGCGCGGCCTCCAGGGAGCGGCGGAGGCGCTCCTCCGAGGCACGGAGCGCGGCCTGCGCTTCCTGCTGATCACCGGGGTCGCGGAGGACACCTCGAATGCTGAGGAGGTTGCCCTCGCTGTCGCGCACGGCGCGGATGAGGGCGATCTGGTGGATAGCCTCGCCGTTGGCGTGGATCCACCGCCCGCTCCAGGTGCCGGAATCGCCCGGTAGGGCAGCGCCGTCAAGGAACGGGACGGGGTCCGGGCTGATCTCGCAGATCAGGCGGCCATTCAGATCCTCCGGAGCGCGTCCCAGGATCGATCGGGATGCGCGCGACACACCGACGATGCGTCCTGACGCTGCGATCTCGAACATCATGTCCGGGAGTTCGCGGCTGACCATGCGCGCCCAGCCATCGAGGAGCCCGATCTGGCGCTTCCGGCTGACCGCACCCTGGAACGCGAGGAGCGTCGCACCGCCCGCCACGGCCAGGCCAGGAGCGGCTGCGAGCGGCGAGATCGCCCAGTTCCCCACGGACGCGAGCGCAGCCCCGGCGAACAGCAGGACGTACGTCGCAACCTCCGGCCACCGGGGGCATATCTCCGCGATCTGGCGCAGGCGTCCGAAGGCGATCGTTGGCTCCACTCGCGATCCAGCTGTCGCATGGGTGCCGGGCAGGGGCTCCCGTCACCACTATCGGCAGACCGGCGCGAGGCTGAAGCAGGCGGCTAGCCGGTAGGCAGGGCAGCGGTACGATGCCGCCCTCGGATTCGGACAAGCAGTGCCCAGATTCGGCCCTCAGGGCACGAGGACGGCGATGGCCCAGGCAGAAGCCCCGTTCCGGCTGCGCTCGCTGGGCCTGTCTGTCTACCTGCCGACGGTACTGTTCGCCATCGGTCAGGGTGCCGCGCTGCCGGTGATCCCCCTGTTTGCGAAAGACCTCGGCGCCTCGGTCGCGTTCGCCGCCACCATCGTCGGCCTGCGCGGGTGGGGCACGATGGTGTTCGACCTGCCGGCGGGCGCGATGATCGCGCGCTTCGGCGAGCGGCGGTCGATGCTTTTCGGCACGATCGCACTGGCAGTGATGCCATTCATCATCCTCGTCAGCCGCTCGCCAATCGTGTTCGCGGCGCTCGTGTTCGTGATGGGCTGCTCGTTTGCCATCTGGCAACTCGCACGCCTCGCCTACGTCACCGAACGGGCACCGCTCGAGGTGCGCGGACGGGCGCTGTCGCTCCTCGGCGGCACGAACCGCGTCGGCAACCTGATCGGGCCGCTGGTGGGTGGTGTGGCTGCCGAGGCCTACGGGCTGGAGACCGCCTTCTGGCTGCAGGCAGCGCTCTCCGTCGCCGCGTCGGCAGTGATGTATCTCCTCGTGCGTGCGGACGACCACGCCCCTGCCGAGATGTCCCACAGCGGTATCTACGGACGCTTCGCGACGGTGGTCGTGGAGCACCGGAAGGTGTTCCTCACGGCGGGCCTCGCCACCGTGGCGATCCAGGTGCTGCGCCGCTCCCGCGAGGCCGCGATCCCGTTGTGGGGCGACTCGATTGGCATGTCGCCGAGCCAGATCGGCTTCATCCTCAGTGGTTCGATCCTGATCGAGGTGCTGCTGTTCTACCCGACGGGGATCGTGATGGACCGCTGGGGCCGGAAGTGGACCGGCGTGCCGTGCCTCGTGTTCATGGCGATCGGCTTGATGCTGTTCCCCTTCGCCCATTCGTTCACGGGCCTGCTGCTCGCGGGGATGGTCACCGGCCTGGGCAACGGCTTTGGCGCGGGGATTGCGATGACCCTGGGCGCCGACTTCTCCCCGGCCGTGGGACGCAACGAGTTCCTCGGTGTCTGGCGGCTGGTGGGCGACATCGGCGGGGCGGCTGGACCGATGGTGATCGGGGGCTTCGCAGGCCCGATCGGGCTCGGTGGCGCGATCGTCGCATCGGGTGGCCTCGGAGCGCTGGGCGCCATCGTGCTGATGTTCTTCGTCGCCGAACCGCTCAAGCGGAAGCGCGCCCCGGTGGAGCCGCGCCCCGGCTAGCCCTCGACGACGACCCCGAACCGACCGAGGTCACCGCGCACCGCCTCGGCGTCGCCCACCGCGACAATCGTCAGGCGCTCCGGACGCAGATAGTCGCGCGTCACGCGCCACACGTCGGCCGGTGTCACGCTGCGCACGCGCGCCTCGTACATCGCCGTGTAGGTGTCGTCGAGGCCGTGCAGCGCGAGGAACTCGAGGTGGTCGAGGAGTCCGTTGAACGTGGCGCCTCGGATGGCGGAGATACCAGCGACGTAATTCGTGATGCCCAGCACCTCGGCCTCGGGTGGGGCGTCGGCCCGCAGGCGGTCGATCTCCCCGAGGATCTCGTCAAGCGCTGGGGCGGTGACTGCGGTGGTGACATCGGCAGACTCGACCCAGTACGCGTCGCGCGGGCGGGTTGAGATCTGGCTACTCGGTGAGTAGGTGTAGCCCTTCTGCTCGCGAATGTTCTGCGTGATCCGTGAATTGAACGACCCGCCGAGCAGTGAGTTGGCGACTTCGAGGGCGATGTAGTCACCGTGGCCCGGGGGCGGCACGGGGACGCCGACGCGCAACGTCGTCTGCTCCGAGCCCGGGCGCGCCACGAATCGCACAACGCGGTTTCCGCTCGCATGGGCGGGCTGCACGGGTGCCACCTCGGGTGTCGCCCAGCCCTCCGAGGCGCGCGCGGCAGCCTCGGTCACGGCACCGACATCGAACTTCCCAGCCGCCATCAGGGTGGCGCGGCCCGCCCCGGTGTGACGCTCCCAGAACGCGCGCGCGTCGGCGGCGGTGAACGCGGCGAGCGTCTCCGCCTGCGGCAGTACCGTACCGTAGGGGTGACCGCGATAGAGCGAGGCGCGGAAGGTCGCGTGGGCCCGCCATGCAGGCTCCTGCGCCATGATTTCGGCCCAGCGCTGCTGGTCGGCGACGAGCCGCGCCGTCTCCTCCGCCGGGATGCGAGGCGTGCGCGCCAGCCCGATTAGCATCGATGCGGCCTCGGCAGCGTGCTCGGCAAGCACCTGTGTTCGCAGCACCGTGGTGTGTTCGTCACCGTCGACGTCCAGTGAGCCGCCCATCGCGGCGAGGGCATCCGCAAATGCGGCACGGTCGTGTGTAGCGCTGCCTTCGCGCAGGAAGTCGTGCAGCAGACGGTCGAGCCACGCCTGGCCGGGCTGGAGGTGTGCCGAGCCCACCTCGACGACCAGGCGCAGGGCGACGATGGGCACACTCCCGCTCTGCACGAGCGCGGTGCGCATCCCTGAGGGCAGCACCTCGCGCCGTCGGGGGGCCAGCACCGTGGGACGCGGCGTGCCGAGGGTCGGGCGCGGCGGGAGTGTGGCCTCGATGGTCACGAATCTGCCTCGCCCTCGGCGGCCACCGCGGCTCCGGCGTGGAGTTCGAGGATCACGCGGTTCTCCCGCTTCAGATAGTCGCGGGCCACCTGCGCTACGAGTTCCGGCGTGACGGCGGCGAAGCGAGCATCGAGGTCGTTCACGCGGCTCGCGTCGCCTTCGATCAGTTCGAAGGAAGCAAGGAGGTCGGCGAGGCCGAAGCCGGGGATGTACCCGGCGATGGTGCTGAAGAGCGACGCGCGCGCCTTCGTCCGCGACCGTGCGAGCGCTCCTGCGTCCAGGCCATGCTCGCGGACGCCCTCCATCACCGCGTCGAACGCTTCGAGGATGGCGTCAGCGGTGACCTCGGCGTCGTGGACGAGCGTGACGCACCACAGCAACGGCGTCCGCGCGTTGTGCATGTGACCGAGGAAGTTGATCCCACCGTCGACCTCCGAGGCGTACCCACGTTTCGAGACGAGTTCGGCGTGCAGCAGCGCATCGTCGCCCTCGGCGAGCGCCTCGTGCAGCAGTCCCAGCGCGTAGTACTCGGGCGTCCCGGCCGGCGGCGTGTGGTAGGCGATCGCGATCGCTGGTGTCGGCGCGAGCGGGTCGACGCGGGTGAAGCGCTTCTCCTCTTCCTGCGGCGGCTCATCGATCTCGGCCTGAGGGGGTGCCAGCGCGGCGGGGATGCCCTCGAAGTAGCGCTGTGCCATCTCGAAGACCTCGGCTGGCTCGGCATCGCCTACGACCACCAGTGCGGCGTTCGCGGGCGAGTAGTACGCGTCGAAGAAGGCGCGGACGTCCGCCATCGAGGCGGCATCGAGGTCGACCATGTCGCCATAGCCGTTGTGGGCGTTGTGCCAGTTCGTGTAGGCGCGCTCCTGCATGTCGATCCAGGGGAACGAGCCATACGGGCGGTTGAGGACGTTCACGCGGATCTCGTTCTTCACGACGTCGCGCTGGTTGTCCAGTTCTGCCTGCGTGATCACCGGGCCGCGCATCCGGTCGGCTTCCATCCACAGCGCCAGTTCGAGGGTGTGTGAGGGCATCACCTCGAAGTAGTTCGTGAAGTCGGTGCGAGTGGAGCCGTTGAGCAGCCCGCCGTTCGCCTGTACGAGGCCCACGAGTTCCATCTTCGCCATCTGCGGCGACCCCTGGAACATCAGGTGCTCAAACAAATGCGCGAACCCCGTCCGCCCACGCGGTTCGAGGCGCATCCCCACGCCGTAGTAGACAGCGACACAGACCACCGGCGCGCTGTGCTCGGCGGACACCACCACGCGCAGCCCGTTCGCGAGCGTCATCCGCGCGACGGGCACCTGGAACGAGGCGGCGGTGTCGAGGCCTGAGGTCACGAGGACTCCTCGATGTGAGCCCAGCGAGGGCTCCTCGAATCTGTGCGAGGGATCGTACTGCCCTCACACGGTAGTGGTGAGGACGGTCTGGCAGCCTCGCTGACAGGATGGCCAGCCCGCCGAGCGCGTAGGATCGAGGCATGAACTCGCTCACGCGTGCCGCCCTGCTGACGGGGATCGCCTCGGCTGCTGCGATCGCGGCGGCGACGGTCGCCCCCTGGTACTACCAGCCGAGGACACTCACCCGTGCGATGCAGAAGCGCTGGGGCTACGGCGCACTCTTCCAGGTGGACACGGACGAACCGCTATTCGCCCTGACGTTCGACGACGGCCCGCACCCCCCGTACACCGACGCCGTCCTCGATGCCCTCGCGGCGCACGACGCGAAGGCAACCTTCTTCTGCATGGGTGAGCAGATCGAGCGCCACCCCGCCACGTTCGCCCGCATCATCGCGGAGGGCCACGAGGTGGGAAACCACTTCTGGGATGACCGCGTCGGCGTCACGCTCACGGGCGATGAAACGGTCGCCTCCCTCGAACGCACTGCGGCGCTGATCGAGGACGCGAATCCCGCCCGCCTCGTCCGCCCCGCCAGCGGGTTCATCCGAGCAGAGCAGCGCCGCCTGCTGGGGGAGCGGAACTACCAAATCGTCATCGGCAGCGCGTACACTTCCGACGCTACGTACCCGCCGGCTTCCTACATGAAGTGGGCGCTGAAGCAGATGCTGGAGCCCGGACGCATCGTGATCCTGCACGACGGCCGGAAGCATCGCCAGCGCACCGTCGAGGTGCTGCCAGACGTCCTCGATGCAGCCGCCCGGCTGGGACTGCGTGCTGTTACCGTCTCGCAACTGATCGCAGCCGCGCGCCCGTAGACCCCTTCCGAGCGCGCCACTACGAAGGAGTGGGGCATGCTCGCAGAGTTCAAACAGTTTCTGCTTCGGGGCAGCGTCGTTGACCTCGCCGTCGGCGTGATCATCGGCGTCGCCTTCGGCGGTGTCGTCACCGCGCTGGTCGAGGGCGTGTTCACGCCCCTGATCGCCGCGGTCGTCGGTCAGCCGGACTTCTCGTCGATTGGTTTCAATCTGAACGAGAGCCGGATCGAGGTCGGACTGCTTCTGAACGCAATCTTCTCGTTCCTGGTTGTCGCAGCGGTGGTCTTCTTCGTCATCGTCACGCCGGTGAACCGAATGACGGCGCGCGCACGCACCGAGGCCCCCGCGGAGCCGACGCTGAAGAAGTGTCCCGAGTGCCTGATGGACGTCCCGCGCGCCGCGAAGCGCTGCGGCCACTGCACGAGCCCGCTCGCCGCCTAACTGACGCCTCAGCGCGCCAGCACGGCCTTCAAGGCGGCCTCGACCTCTTCGCGGGCTGCGTACGCCTCGAAGCGTGCGGCCACGCGCCCATTTGACGCGACCACGAAGGTCCACTCGTCGGTGCTGAGGCCCCATTCGGCGAGGAGAGGCGAGCGGCGGGCGCGTGACAGATCGCCCTTGATCTCGTGCGGGTTGTCGTAGATGTCGACGTGGATGAACTCCGCCCGCCCGGTGTACTGCTTCGCGAGTGCGCCGAGGTCCTCGACCTGCGGCCCGCAGAGCGGTGTCGTGCAGAACGCCGGCGAGGCGAAGACCACCACGAACGGCCGTCCGGCAGCGAGCGCATCCGCGATGCGTGCCCGGTACAGCGCTGGATCGGCCTCGATGGAGGTCGTCAGTTCGGTGAGCGCACCGACGTCCGAGGCGATTCGATTGCGACTGGCGGGCGCCCGATCACCGATGGCAGGCGATCTGGGCTTTGCGGCGACCTGCACAGGGAACGTCAGGCGCGTCGCCTTCCCGTTGACAGGTACGGCGATATCGAGGGTGTAGTCGCCAGCCTTCGCGAAGGTCGCCTGCGTGACGTAGACGCCTCGGGTACCTGCGGGGAAGGGGTGATAGCGAGCGGTGAGTGTCTGGCGGTCGTTGCTCTTGCGCACGACTACCTCGAGAGCCGGTTCGCGCACCAGCGCATCTCGCGCGGTGATGGCGAAGGCGATCCGCTGCACACCAGTACCGAGGTCCGGCGTGCCGAAGAGGACGTCCAGGCCGCTCGCCTCGTCGCGGTACATCGGAAAGCCGCCGGAGAACGGGTCTTGCACGCGCTTCATCGTGTCGCCGCCGCACGCCGCGAGGAGCGCGACGAACGTGGCGACGAGGAGCATGGCAGGGCGGTGCGGCACGGCGTCCTCAATCGGCGGTGGGAAGGCAATCGTACCGCGCCGGGCGTTACGCTCCTCCGGTTGGGGAGGGCTCGATGCGGCACGTGCTGGCGGCAGATATCGGTGGGACGCACATGCGCGCCGCCGTCGTGCGGGAGGACAGCGCGATCCTCGCGCGGGTCAGCGCGCCCACCCTGCCCGGCGAGGGTTTCGATGCCGCCACGGAGCGCCTCGCGATGCTGTTCCAGCAGGTCGCGGCACGCGCCCTCGCGCCTGACCTCCTCGCCATCGGCATCTCGACGGCAGGCCCGGTCGACGCCACGGACGGCACTTACCGCCACCCGCCCAACCTCGAGGGCTGGGACGGCCGCTCGATGGTCCCTCTGTTGACCGACCACCTGGGGATGCCCGTACGGGTCGGACACGATGCCACGCTTGCGGCGCTGGCTGAGACGCGCTGAGGCCACCGCTCCGGCGCGAAGCACCTGCTGTACGTCACCGTCAGTACCGGCATCGGCGCGGGGATCATCGTGGACGGGCGGCCGGTCACCGGTGCCTCCGGCGGCGCTGGCGAGGTCGGCCACATGATCGTGGCGCCGGGTGGCGCCTCATGCGGAGCGGGCTGCCCCGGCTGCCTCGAAGGCAATGCCTCCGGCCGCGCGATCGCCCTCGCTGCGCGTGTCGCCATCGAGGGTGGAGCGCACACGATCCTGACACCGGACGCGGACGCCGCTGCCGTGTTCGCCGCCGCGGAGGCGGGAGACAGCCTCGCGGACGCGATGGTCGAGGGGGCGATGGGACACCTTGCGGCGGGGATTGCGGGCCTGCTCGCGATCTTCGACCCGGAGGTGATCATCCTCGGTGGCGGGGTCGCGGAGGGATTTGTGACCCGCTGGGACGCACTGATCGCCGCGATCCAGACGCGCGCGCTGCCTCGCTACGCCTCGGGCGTCCCGGTCGAGCGCACCACGCTTGGGGACGAGGTCGGCCTGCTGGGCGCGGCGCTCTGGGCGCTGGGCGAGGGATAGGCGAGGAACGACAGGGCCGCGTTCGCCCTCGACGGCGGCTCACCGTAGCCTGTCCTCATGATCTTCTCGGAGTCCCTGTCCAAGTCCTACGGGCGAGCGCGTGTCCTGCGCGACGCTTCTTTCATCATCGGCGACGGGGAGCGGGTGGGACTCGTCGGCCCGAACGGGGCCGGCAAGTCCACGATCCTCGAGATCGTCGCGGGCGAGGAAGAGGCGGACAGCGGCAAGGCCGGCTGGCGTGGCGGCGACATGGGCTTCCACCACCAGGAGGCCCGCCTGGCCGCCGAGCGCACCCTCGTCGAGGAACTGTGGACCGCCTTCCCGGAAGCCCGCGCCATCGAGCGCGACCTCGCCTCCGTCGCCGCGCAGATCGAGGCGGGCGACGGCGACCTCGATGCGCTCATCGAAGAGCAGACCTCGCTGTTCGAGCGGTTCGAGGCGCTGGACGGGTACCGCATCGACCAGCGGATCGGGCGCGTGTTGGACGGCCTCGGGTTCGCGGTCACCGACCGCGAGAAACTGTGCGGCGACTTCTCCGGTGGCTGGCAGATGCGCGTCTCGCTGGCGAAGGTGCTGGTCCACCGACCGCCGAACATCGTGCTGGACGAGCCGACGAACCACCTCGACATTGCCGCGCGGGACTGGCTCGCGCTGGAACTGGGTGAGTACCGCGGCACCGTGCTGATCGTCACGCACGACACCGAGTTCATGGACATCGTCGCGACCCGCATCCTGGAACTGAAGGACGGCGCGATCACCTCGTACACGGGGAACTACACGGACTACCAGCGCCAGAAGGCCGACCGCATCTCGCAGCAGGACCGTGCAGCCGCGCGACAAGAGCGCGAGATCGACAAGCAGACGAAGTTCATCGAGCGGTTCCGCTACAAGCAGACCAAGGCGACCGCCGTGCAGTCGCGCATCAAGGCCGTCGAGCGCATCGAACGCATCGAGCGCCCCAACCAGCGCGAGCAGACGGTCTCCTTCCAGTTGCAGGCCACCGGTCGCACAGAACGCGACCTGCTCGCGGTCACGAACGTGGCCCACGCCTACGGCGACCACCAGGTGCTCACGGACGTCACGCTCCACGTCGAGCGCGGCGACCGCGTCGTCTTCATCGGCCCGAACGGCAGCGGGAAGTCCACGCTGCTCAAGATCGTCGCGAGGCTCCTCGAACCGACCGGCGGCGCCGTCGTATGGTCGAACCGAGCACGCCTCGGCTACTACGACCAGCACCAGGACGAGGCGCTAGAGTCCGGGCGGACGGTGATCGAGGAAGTGCGTGCGGTCGCCACGGACGAACCGGACGAGCGCCTGCGCAATATTCTCGGGCGCTTCCTGTTCCGCGGTGACGATGTCTACAAGCCGATCTCCGTGCTGTCAGGTGGGGAGCGCAGCCGCGTTGCGCTCGCCAAGTTCCTCATCGAGCCCTCGAACGTCCTCCTGCTGGACGAGCCCACCAACCACCTGGACGTGGGGACCCGCCGCCGCCTGCTCGACGCCCTCGAGGGCTACGACGGCACGATCATCTGCGCGAGCCACGATGCCACGATCCTCGAACGCGTGGCGACGCGGGTCTACGAGGTCGACGGTGGGACGGCCGTGGAGAAGGAAGACATGCGGCGCGAACTGCCGCCGGTGAAGCGCTCGCGATAACGCGACTGCCGCTTCGGTTGGACTGACCTCGACTACGGCGTGAGCACGAGGATCTCGGCACTGTGGCCGACCTGATGCCACCAGTCCCCACCCTCGTCAGCGCTGGCGAACCAGATGTCGCGATGCCCCTTGGTGACCGCGCCGCCGGTGTCCTTGCAGGTATAGACCCGGTTCAGCGGGTCTCCCACGATCAGGAATCGTTGCTCCATATAGGCCGAGGCGCACGACGCGGCGCCGGCGTGGACGCGTTCGCCATTCGCCATGTAGCCACAGAAGCCGCCGCCGTCGCCCACAGCGCCGGAACGTACCCCCGGTGCGCAGTAGTAGAACGTGACGGTCGCGACCCCGTACGAAACAGTGTTCGGCGTCGTCGCGGGAGCCGGCGCTGCCACGGGGACCGGGGTCGGACTCGCGGTGGGCGCTGGCGTGGAGATCGCAGGGGCGATCGAGGCAGGGGCGCCCGTGCGCCTCACGAACACGACGCTATCCGCGGCCAGCAAGCCACTGGTCAGCGAGTTGGCGAAGCCGGGGGCACCCGCGATATAGGAGAGCCAGCGCTGACTGCCCGGCTCCCACATGCTGACCGACTCCACTGGGAAGGTCTGCGCGCCCACCAGAGCGGCGAGGTCGCTCGTCCCCGCCAGTCCGACGGTCGTGCCGCTGACCGCTGGGGCCGTGAAGGCGACAGCCATCCCACCGCCCGAGGCAGCCGCAACGGGCGCCGGGAGCGTCGTGGGGAGGTCACCTTGACGGCGGATGAACACGGCGCTGTTCAGCGGCAACGGGTCCTCGCCGATCGTGTTGAACGGGGAACCGGGGATATACGTCAGGAAGCGCCGGGTAGCCGTGTCGTAGACGGCGAGCGAGGTGACCTCGAACGCCTGGGCGGCGACCACCGCGCGAGGGGACAGTCCGCTCACGAGGCCAACCGTCAGCCCTCCTGCCGGAGGTAGGCGGCTCGGCAGGGCGATGCTGGCCCGGCTGGCGGTGACGGTCGCTGCCGGGGTTGCCACTGAGGTCACCGCGGTCGGGACGGGCGTCGCCACCGGGGTGCCGCTATCCGCCGTCAGGTACTGCGCCGCCGACCACCCGACGGTCTCGCCCCAACGGACGAGCGTCCACGTGAGGCCGTCCGCCGTGGCCTGTTGCCCGGCGTCCACCACCAGCGTGCCGTCCGGGATGCAGCCGATGGCGGGGCCAACGAGGCCAGCGCTAGCACGCATCCGCAGGCAGTCGCCCTGCGCGCTCACCCGGAGGTTCGAGGCAGCCTCGATGGTCGGCGGCACAGCCGCCAGGGCGACAACGAGCAGCGCGGCGACAACGAAACCGGCGGAGATCCGCCGGTGACGGGGTGCGAACAGATGTACGAAGTTGTTTAACATCCCGAAAACCGTAGCCGCCCCGCTACGGGTTTGGGAACCCCCGGGCCGTCAGAAAGGTCCACGAACTATGACCAAATGTGGGGAACTGATCACCTACCGCATCACGTTCGAGGAATCTGGCGCGGACTTTCCTCCGACTCCGGGGTCGGATACGGTACGGGCCGAGCCGAGGTAGCTCAGTTGGTAGAGCACGCGACTGAAAATCGCGTGGTCGCCGGTTCAAGTCCGGCCCTCGGCACCAACCTTTCCTCGGTGGGAACGCTCCGAGGCCTGCGGATGGACGGCGGATGACCCGCATCCTGATTGCCGCCAGTACACCCGGCGCAGGCGCGACCACGGTCGCCGTCGGCCTCGCGTATCGCCTTGCCTACGCCGGCCACGAG
>CANFFZ010000040.1 GCA_947446155.1 Chloroflexota bacterium
CCGACGGTGCTGCGTGCGTCCGTGGTGGTCATCGAGCGGCCCCTTCCGCGACGGGTGTCTCCGCCGAGGCGATTCCCAGTTCCTTCAAGATCGGGTCGTAGCCCTCGTGCTCCACCCGCTTCGCGAGGTCGAAGCCACCGGAGGTGACGATGCGACCGCCGACGAGGATGTGGACGAAGTCCGGCTCGATGTAGTTCAGGATGCGTTCATAGTGCGTGATGATCAGGACGCCCATGTCCGATGTCCGGAGCGCGTTCACGCCCTCCGACACCGTCCGCAGCGCGTCCACATCGAGGCCGGAGTCGGTCTCGTCCAGGATGGCGAGGTCCGGCTTCAAAAGTCCCATCTGCAGGATCTCGGCGCGCTTCTTCTCGCCACCGGAGAAGCCATCGTTCACATAGCGGCGCGCCATGTCCTCGGACATCTTCAACTTCGCGAGGGTCGCGCGCAGTTCCGCGAGGAACTCCCGCGCCGGCACCTCGGCACCGCGGCGGGCCTTCAGCGACTCGCGCATCAGGTTGACCATGGTCACGCCGGGGATAGGCGTCGGGTACTGGAACGAGAGGAAGATGCCCATACGGGCGCGCGCGTCCGCCGTAGCGGCCGTCACGTCTTCGCCTCGGAACAGGATCGATCCGGAGTCCACCTTGTACGTGGGGCTCCCCGCGATGGTCGAGGCGAGCGTGCTCTTGCCGGAGCCGTTGGGCCCCATGAGCGCGTGGATCTCGCCCGGACGGATCGTGAGGTCGATCCCCTTCACGATCTGGATATCGGGTTTCTCGGTGATGCTGATCTTGAGATCACGCACTTCGAGGATCGGCTGAGTCATCGGATCTCCACTCATCGTGTACCGCCCACCGGCACACCGCTCTGCTGTCTCACCACGGGCTGTCCCACGACCGGCAGCAGTCTGCCGGCAGGGATCCCGTGGTCGTCATCCTTGCGTACGAGGTATTCGCACTCGTGGCCACCGGAGGCCACCGTCGTGACCTGCTCAACCGGCACTCCGAGCAACAACTCGATGGTGCGGCGGTCGGCGGAGCAACATGCGTGTGTGTCCACCGCGGTGCTACGGAACGGGCAGGCGGTGTTGCGCAGGCGGAAGAACTCGCCGGCGTCTTCCACTTCCTGCAGGATGCCCTCGGTCGAGAGTGCGCGCAGCGTCTGCGTGACGCGCTCTGGCAACGTCCGGCCGTTCACCGCGGACCGATGCTCGTCCGCGACCGCCTGCGCCACCTGGTCGAACAGCCGGTCGACGAGTTCGGCGCCGCTGCGGCCCTCGATCTCACCGGCGGGCAACGACTGAAGTGCTGGCGAGAGGCGGGCGAGGAGGCGCTGGTAGTGCTCCGCGGACGTGCGCTCCTCGGCTTGTGCGCTCAGCGCATAGCGGGCCAGGGGGCGACCGCGGGCCTGGCGCTCCAGCCGCGAGACGAGCATGCCTTCCGCCACGAGGAGGTCGAGGTGACGCCGCACCGAACCGGCGGAGACGCCGATTTCGACAGCCAGCTCCGCCACGGAGCACTCGCCCCGTTCTGAGAGCAGCCGGACGAGTTCGTCTCGGGTCCGTTCCACGTCACACCCCCGCGCGACGCTCCACGCCCATTCAGGGCAGTCGAGTCGTGAATCCGCGTGAATCCACCGTACGCGCGGATTCGGCCCAATGTCAACGTTTTTGCAGTTTTATTCGATGTAATACGTCGCGTCCAGACCAGCCGGCCCGTACCCCCGGTTTGTCCGCCCCGGATGGCCCTCGTACGATGCCCGACGGCTCGAACACGGCGCCCCCTAGGGCGTCCCCATGGAGGTGCAACGGTGGCAGATGACGTCCAGGGTCTGGTGATTGGCTCACAGGCGGTCTTCTCGAAGCCCGTCACCGCTGAGGACATCCTGAAATTTGCAGAGGTCAGCGGCGACAACAACCCGCTGCACTCGGACGCCACATACGCCGCCCGCACCCGGTTCAAGCAGCCGATCGCGCACGGGATGTTCGGCGCCGGAATCATCTCGGCCGCCCTCGGCACGAAGCTGGCCCCGACGTCCGTCGTGATCTACCTCGGCCAGAACCTGCAGTTCCGCGCGCCAGTGATGGCGGGCGACACGCTGACCGCCACCTGCACCGTCACGAAGGTCGACGCGGAGCGCAACCGGCTCTCGCTCGATACAGTAGTGACGAAGCAGGATGGCACGGAGGTCATCCGCGGCGACGCGATGGTGATGGTGGAGGCGCTCGGCTAGCGCCCACCCGACGCGTACGAAGAGGACTCCGACGATGATGAAGCCCGGCTCGGGAGACGACTCCTCGCTCCGCATTGCCGCGGATCGCTGGGAGCAGGGCACCGTCGCGAAGGTGCTCCAGCGCTTCCCCGAGCGGCGCGCGACCTTCGCGTCCTCATCCGTCGAGACCAGGCGCGTCTACACCCCGCTCGACACACCCGACCTCGACTATGTCGACGACCTCGGCTTCCCAGGGGAGTTCCCCTTCACGCGCGGCGTGCAGCCCACGATGTATCGAGGGCGCCTCTGGACCATGCGCCAGTACGCCGGCTTCGGCACTGCCGAGGAGACCAACGGTCGCTTCAAGACCCTGATCGCGAACGGCCAGACCGGCCTCTCGACCGCGTTCGACCTGCCCTCGCAGACGGGCTACGACTCCGACAACCCGATGGCGCTCGGCGAGGTCGGCCAGGTGGGCGTCGCCATCGACTCGCTCGCCGACATGGAGACGCTGTTCGAGGGCATCTCGCTCGCGGACATCTCCACCTCGATGACGATGAACGCCCCGGCCGCCATCCTCGTCGCGATGTACATCGTGGCAGCGGAGAAGCAGGGGCACCCGCGCAGCGTGATCACGGGTACCGCGCAGAACGACGTCCTCAAGGAGTACGTGGCGCGCGGCACCTACATCTTCCCGCCGAAGCAGTCCGTCCGCCTGGCCGCGAACCTGATCAATTTCTGCGCCGCGGAGACGCCACGCTTCAACTCGATCTCCGTCTCCGGCTACCACATCCGCGAGGCCGGCAGCACCGCCGCACAGGAGATCGGCTTCGCGTTCGCGAACGCCTGCGCCTACCTCGATGAGTGCCAGCGCCAGGGCGCCGACCTGAACGATGTCGCCCAGCGCGTCTCCTGGATCTTCAACACGCACAACCACTTCTTCGAAGAGGTCGCGAAGTACCGCGCGCTGCGCCGGATGTGGGCACGGCTCATGCGTGACCGCTACGGCATCACCAACGCCAACGCGCAGATGCTCCGCACCCACACACAGACCGGCGGCTCGACGCTCACGGCGCAACAGCCGAAGAACAACATCGCGCGCGCCGCGATCCAGGCGCTCGCGGCCGTCGTCGGCGGTGTCCAGTCGCTCGCGCTCTCCTGCTACGACGAGGCGCTCGCGCTCCCGACCGAGGAAGCGCAGCAGATCGCCCTGCGCACCCAGCAGATCATCGCCCACGAGTCCGGTGCCGCCGACACGGTCGACCCCCTCGGCGGCTCGTACTACATCGAGGCCCTGACCGACTCGCTGGAGTCCGAGGCGGCGCGGATCATGGCGCGCATCGAGGACATGGGCGGCGCCGTCGCGGCGATCGAGGGCGGCTGGATGCAGTCGGAGATCCAGGAAGCCTCCGTGCAATGGCAGCGCGAGGTCGAGTCAGGCGACCGTGTGATCGTCGGTGTGAACGAATTCATCGACCCGAACGAGAACGCGACGCCGATCTTCCGGCCCAACCTCGAGGTCGTGGAATCGCAGTTGGCGCGCTTAAAGCGCATGCGTGAGACCCGCGACCAGGCCGCTGTGGACGCCTCGCTGACGCGCCTGCGTGAAGCGGCGCGAGGCGACGTCAACCTCATGGAGCCCATCCTCGAGGCGGTGCGGGTGTACGCCACGCTCGGGGAGATGTGCGACGTCCTGCGCGACGAATGGGGCGAGTACGTCCCACCGACCGTCGTCTAGGCGGGATTAAGCAGGCGCTGTCGCGCGAGCCGCGGTATCAGGACACAAGCAGCGAAGAAGGTGGAGGGGGGGGGACATGCCGGGGACACTGGACGGTCAGGTTGCGGTGGTGACGGGCGCGAGCCGCGGCATCGGCCGCGCGTGCGCGGTGGCGTTGGCCCGTGAGGGCGCGAACGTCGTCGTGAACTACACCTCGAACGAGGACGCCGCGAAGGAGACGCAGAAGGCCATCGAAGCCCTCGGCGTGAAGGCGCTCGTCTTCAAGGCGGACGTCGGCAAGGCGGACGAGGCGAAAGCGTTGATCGAGGCGGCCGAGAAGACGTTCGGCAAGGTCGACATCCTCATCAACAACGCCGGGATCAACAAGGACAAGACGATCCAGCGGATGTCCGCGGACGACTGGGACGCCGTCCTGCAGACGGACCTCTCGTCGATCTTCTACACGACCTCGGCGGCGGTCAGCGGGATGCGCGAGCGGAACTACGGCCGCATCGTGAACATGTCCAGCATCATCGGCCAGATGGGAAACATCGGTCAGTCGAACTACGCGGCGGCAAAGGCCGGCATGATCGCCTTCACGAAGTCGGCCGCACGCGAACTCGCGCGGTTCAACGTCACCGTGAACGCCGTCTGCCCCGGCTTCGTCGAGACGGACATGGTGGCCGCCCTCTCGGACGACATCAAGAAGACCCTCATCGGCAACATCCCCCTCGGCCGCTTCGGCACCGCCGAGGAGGTCGCGGACACGGTCTTGTTCCTCTGCAAGCCCTCGGGTGCCTGGTACACCGGCGCCCAGATGAGCCTCAACGGCGGCCAGTACATGTAGGACGCCTTCCGAGGTGTCGCGAGAAGCCGCCTTCGGGCGGCTTCTTCGCGTCGGGGGCCTTCGCCCTCGCCCCACCCTTCCCTCGGCACGGCCTGCACTGCATGATGCGTCGCATGAAATCCAGCCCGCTCGTCGGACGGCGTATCGCCTGCATCGGCAGCACCACCAGCGGGAAGACCACGCTGGCGGGGCGCCTCGGCGCGCTACTCGACATCACCCCCGTCGACCTCGACGCCCTGATCTGGGAGCCCGGTTGGCGTGAAGCGCACGTCGATGTGTTCCGCGACCGCATCCGCCACGCGCTCGCTGGTGACGGCTGGGTCACCAGCGGCAACTACATCACCGACGCGCAAGACCTCGTCTGGACGCGCGCGGACACCGTCATCTACCTCGACCTGTCCACGCCGCTGCTCGTGCGCCGCGTCCTCACTCGATCGTGAGGGCGCCGAGGCGTCCTGCTCTGGGGCACGAACACCGAGACCTTCTGGCCCCAGCTCAAGTTCTGTCGCGCAACTCCCTGATCCACTTCGCCATCACCACCACTGGACGTCGCCGCAAGCAATTCGAGGGCTGGCAGGCCGACCCGCGCTGGTCGCACATCCACTTCCACCGCCTCCGCACTCCCGCCGAAGTCACGCGCTTCGTCGACGCCGTCGCGACGTCAGTCCTCGACGTCCCCGACTAGCCGAGGCGTCTCCGCTACGATCCCGCGAGGGAGACACCGATGGCCGCTCGCGTCCGCTTCTCGCTCGCCCGCGCGTACTCGCACCTCCGCATGACCGACCCCATCCTTGGTGCGCTGATCGAGGCCCACGGGCCGTACCAGCCGCGCCCCCTCGAAGACACCACGCCCGAGGCGTACTACCGGTCCCTCCAGCGCACGATCCTCTTCCAGCAGTTGGCCGGCCCCGCCGCGCGGTCGATCCAGCGCAAGTGGTTCGCGCTCTATTCGAAGGACGACCGACCGCCGACGCCAAAGGAAGTCCTGAAGACCACCGACGAGCAGTTCCGCGCCTCCGGCGTCTCACGCCAGAAGGCCGGCTATCTCCGCGACCTCGCCGCGAAGACGCTCGACAAGACCCTCGATTTCCGTGGTTTCGACGTCATGACCGATGACGAAATCGCGCAGCGCATCACCGCCGTCAAAGGCCTCGGCGAATGGAGCGCGCACATGTTCATGATGTTCACCCTCGGCCGCCCGGACGTGCTCGCCGTCGGCGACCTCGGCATCCGCAACGGCATGAAGATCGCGTACGCCCTCCCCAAGACACCGACGCCGAAGGAAGCGATTGCCATCGGCGCACCGTGGGCCCCCTACCGCTCCGTGGGCGCCTGGTACATGTACCGCGCCATCGACACGCAGGACCCGGACTAGCGCTCGAAACGCCGTCTCCCACCCGGCCTCTAGCGAGGTCCGCGCCTATACTCGGAGGCCCCCGCCCAGAGCGGTGCAGGGCGGCGCGTGGAGGAGGCGGCATGCGCATCGTCCTGTTCGGCCAGGCGGCCTTCGGTAAGGACGTCCTCGAGCAGTTGCGCGCCGCCGGCGAGGACGTCGTAGGCGTCTCGACGCCTCGACAGGGTGCCCGTCCCGACCCGCTCTTCGAGGCCGCCTCGCAGGCCGGTATCCCCGTCATCGAGACACCGATGCTGCGGCAGGACGACCCCTTCCAGCAGTTCGTCGCGTGGCAGCCGGAACTCCTCGTCTTCGCCTTTGTCACGGACATCGTGCGCAGGCGTGTGCTGGACGCCGCCACCCACGGCGCGATCCAGTTCCACCCGTCGCTGCTCCCGCTACATCGAGGTCGCACGGCGATGAACTGGGCAATCATCTCGGGCGCGCACCAGACTGGCCTCACGATCTTCTGGGTCGACGAGGGCATCGACACGGGCCCGATCGTCCTCCAGCACACCGTCGACATCGCTGATGACGACTCGGTCGGCACGCTGTACTTCCAGCACCTGTACCCCATGGGCGTCGAAGCCCTCGTGGAGGGGGTGCGCCTCGTACGTGAAGGCATCGCCGAACGCGTCCCGCAGGACGAGGCCCAGGCAACGTACGAGCCGCCCTGCGGGCCCGAGCACGCGAAGATCGATTGGATGCAGCACGGGCGCGTCGTCGGCGCGCTCATCCGCGGCTGCGACCCTCAGCCCGGCGCCGCCGCCAGCCTCCGCGGCGAGACCGTGCGGCTGTTCGAGGGCCAGTACCGCCCTGGCGCACCCGGTGAGCCGCCCGGCACCGTCCTCGCCGCCATCGGCGCCACCGTCGAGATCGCGGCCATCGGCGGCACGATCTCCATCGGGAGCGTCCAGCGCGAAGGACACCCGAAGGCCACCGCCAGCGAGGTCCTTCGCCCCGGCGACCTGCTCGAGCGTCTGCCATGATCGTCGGCTGCGTCCGCGAGCAGAAGCTCGAGGAGTACCGCGTCGCGATCACGCCCGACGGCGCACAGGACATCGTCACCGCGGGCCACACGATGCTCGTCGAGACCAACGCGGGCGCGGGTTCCCACTACTTCGACGACGACTACCTCGCGGCTGGGGCGCAGATCATCGCGACACCAGAGGAGGTCTACGCGCACGCCGACCTCGTGTGCGAGGTGAAGGAACCGCAGCCGAACGAGTACGGCCTGATGCGCGAGGGCCAGATCATCTTCACGTACCTCCACCTCGCAGCCGAGCCGCACGCCTCGAAGGCGATCATCGACAGCCGCTGCATCGCGATCGCCTACGAGACGGTCCGCCGCGAGGACGGCTCCCACCCACTGCTCGCTCCTATGTCCGAGGTGGCTGGCCGCATGGCCGTCGAGGTCGGCGCGCACTACCTGAAGCGACCGGGGCCCGGGCGCGGCATGCTCCTCGGCGGCGTCGCCGGAGTGCCGCCCGCGCACGTCGTCGTGATCGGCTCGGGCACCGTCGGCAGCAACGCCGTGCGCCTCGCGGTCGGCATGGGCGCGCGCGTCACTGTCGCTTCAATCGACGAGACACAACTGCGCGCGCTAGACCAGCGCTACGCGGGCCGCGTCGAGACGCTGTACGCCTCGCGCGCCGGACTCGCTGAGGCCGTCCGTGACGCCGACCTCCTGATCGGCGCCGTCCTCGTCGAGGGCGCGCGCGCCCCCGTCGTCGTCACGCGCGAGATGGTGCGCACGATGCCGCGCGGAGCGGTCATCGTGGACGTCGCCATCGACCAGGGCGGCTGCGTCGAGACGATCCGCGCGACTGACCACCGCGAGCCGATCTACGTCGATGAAGGTGTCGTCCACTACGCGGTGCCGAACATGCCGGGTGCCGTCCCCCGCACCTCATCGCGTGCGCTCGCGGCGCTCACGCTGCCGTACGTCCTGAAGATCGCCAACCTCGGCGTGGTCGAGGCGGTGCGACGCGACGCCTCACTGCAGCACGGCGTGAACGTCTGGCGCGGCGACGTCGTCCACGAAGCCGTCGCGAAGGCGCTCGGACGGCCGTACGTACCGCTGGGCCAGGCGATGGGCGTGTAGCGGTGGCTACCACCGCGCCCCCGAAACGCCCGCTCATCGAGCGGCTCCCTCGATGGCTGCGCGGACCGCTGGGGCCACTGCTCGAATACCCCCAACTGCTGCTGATCAGCATCGCGACCGTGCTCGTCATGGCGGGACAGGGGGTGATATCGCCGGTCCTGCCGCTGTTCGCGGCAAAGTTCGGCGTCGGCTCTGCGGCGATCGGACTGACGCTGTCCTCGTTCGCGCTCGCGCGCCTGCTCCTGAACATCCCGCTGGGGCTGCTGTCGGATCGTTACGGTCGCCGGCTGCTGCTGGTCTCCGGGCCGCTCGTGACCGGGATCGGGATGGTGGGTTCGGGCTTCGCCGTCGGCATCGTCGACCTCCTCGCGTGGCGGTTCGTCGCGGGTGCGGGCTCGGCGATGTACATGACCGGCGCGCAGATCTACCTCACCGACATCTCGAACCCGACCAACCGCGCTCGGTTCATCGGGACGAACCAGGGCGCACTGCTCCTGGGGGTGTCGGTCGGGCCCGCCGTGGGCGGCGTTCTCGCCGAGTTCTGGGGGTTGCGTGCGCCGTTCATCGTCACCGGCATCGCGGCGCTCTTCGCGATGGTCCACGCTTACTTCAAAATCCCCGAGACACGCCACCTCGCCTTAGCTCAGATCGAAGCGGAGCGAAAGCCCTCGATACCAGGGGCGCCGGCGCCAGTCGCGCCCCGGCGCGAGTGGCTCCGTTTCGCCACCTCGCGAGACTTCGTCGCGATCTCCTTCGTGGTGATGGCGATCTTCCTGACCCGCACGGCGGGCAAGCAGACCCTCATGCCGTTGTACGCGGCAGAGAACCTGCACATGTCGCCGGGAGTCCTCGGTGCGGTCTTCACCGTGATGGCGCTGATCAATGTCGTCCTGCTGGCACCGGCCGCGGTGATCGCCGACCGCTACGGGCGCAAGTGGTCGATCGTCCCGAGCAGCCTCGTCGTGGCGGTCTCGATGTTCATGCTGGCATCCGCGAGCGGTTATCCGATGTTCCTTGCGGGCGCGCTCGTGCATGCGCTCGGTGCATCGCTGGCCGGGCCAGCGCCTGCCGCGTACACGGCGGACATCGCCCCGGCCAACCTCCGAGGGCTGGCGATGGGGATGTTCCGCACGTCCGGAGATGTCGGATTCATGATCGGCCCGCCGCTGCTCGGAGCGCTGGCGGACGCGACCTCGTTCGGGTGGGGGCTGGCGGCGAACGGTGTGATCATGGCTGCCGCGTGCCTGTGGTTCCTCGTGATCGCGCGGGAGACAGTCGGTCGGGGACCCGCGAAACAGCCGGCAGTCGCGAAGGTTTAGCCTTCGTGTGCGGCTGGCGTGCGCCCCATCTCGACGGACATCCGCTGCTCTTCCTCCGGCGGGAACCGCATGAACACCGCGCTCGCCTCGGCGACCGTCACCGACTGCGTGTCCTCGATGTGCGCACGCACTTCCACCCGCCGTCCGCGCACAGACTCCACGCGCGCGCGCACTACGAGCGGCCCATCGAGGCGCGCCGGGCCTCGGTAGCGCGTCTCCATCTTCGCAGTCACGCCGAGCGCGCGGTCCCATGCCCACATTGCCCACGCCATCGACTCGTCGAGCAGCGCGGCGACGATGCCACCGTGCAGGACGCCGGGGAAGCCCTGGTCCTCGGGCTTCGGCACGTACGTGCAGCGCACGGCGTTCTCCCCGTCGCGCTCAAAGCGCATGTGCAGGCCGTGCCCGTTCCGGTCGCCACACGCGAAGCACACCTGATTGTAGATGCGGTCCGCGAACGCATGGTCGGTCGGGGGCGTCGAGGTCATGACGCCGCAGACGGACGCACGGTGGCGGTACCGGTGAGCAGCGGTTCGCCCGCCTCGTCCTCGCACACGACGTCGTAGGTGAACAACCCGTCGAGGTCGGACTTCGGTGTGCAACGCGCCGTCACACGGATCGGGGGGAACGCCGGGGACCGCCAGCGGATCTTCAGCGTGCCGTTTTCTGCCCACGCCCGCCCGAACGCACCCGCCATCGCCTCGGACGCGAGGGCGAGCACGAGCATGCCGTGCGCGACCGGCTTCCCGAAGGGGCCCGCATAGGCCTCGGGCGTCTCGCGGTGGATCGGGTTCGGGTCCTTGCCGTGCTGGGCGTATGCGTCCACCCGCGCCTGATCGATGACGCGCGTGACCGAGGGCACCTCGGGCGCGGTCACGCCCTCGCCCCCTTGGCGGCGCCAGCCGGCGGCGGCGCGAGCACGGAGATACGCGAGACGAATACGGACTCACCGGCGGCGAGCGCCTCGGCCTCGAACTGCGCGATGGTGGCACCGCGACGCTGGCTCAGCGCCGCCACGGTGATGCGCACGTCCAGCGGCTCGCCCGGACGCACGGCCCGGCGCGCCTCGATCTCTTCACCGGTGTGCATGACTTCGAGGGGTATCGGCACGCGGGCGAGGAGGCCGGCCACCATGAACGCCGCCAGCAGCAGCGGTGGCACGGCGGCGGTCCAACGCGCGGCATCCTCACCGGTCGCGGAGAGGTAACCCTCGATCTCCTCACGGGAGACGGTGAGGGGGAACGGGATGACGTCGCCCTTGGCCAGTGTCTCGAAGGTGAAGGCCACGCTCACTCGACGCTCGGTGCCGGGGCGACCTCGGTCGTCGCGAGGTGCCGCAGCCCCCACGAGGCCAGCGGGCGGAGCGCCTCCGCGAGTTCACGGCCACGATCGGTCAGTTCGTACTCCACCCACGGCGGCGCGGCGGTGACTTCGTGGCGGGTGACGAGGCCCTCAGCCTCCAAGTCGCGCAGGCGGTCACGCAGCGTGCGCGAGTTGCAGCCGCCGACGGTCGCCGTGAGGTCATTGAAGCGGAGCCGCCCGGAACGCAGTTCGTAGACGATGCGCGGCACCCAGCGCTGCCCCACGAGAGCAAGGGAAGCGCGGACGGGGCAGTAGTCGCCCTCGCGCGTGCGGGCCAGTCGAGCGTCCATGGCCGCCTCCCGTGTGACCTCACGCTAACCCAGCGAGCGCCGGGTTTCCACCCGACGCCCTCGGAAGCGACTTACTGGATGTGCACTTCCACGCTGGAAGCGGCGGTTCCGACGGCTACCCCAGCAGCGAGGAGTCCCCGATGAGCCGCTGGCGGGGGTCACCATCCGATGCCGTGGGCTCCCCGAGCGGCCCGAGGCCCGCGAGGTAGCGGTCGATCGCATCGGCGGCACGATGGCCGTCGGCGAGTGCGGTCACCACGAGGTCGGCGCCGTTCACGGCATCGCCCCCCGCGAACACAGCGGGAATGTTCGTCTGCAGCGTGTCCGGGTCAGCGACGAAGCGATCCCAGCGGTCTCGCACGAGGTTCGGCAGGATCTGTCCCCACTCCGGTTCCACGTTGTAGCCAATCGCCGTCACCAGCACCTCGGCCTCGATGTCGAACTCAGAGCCGGGGACCGGCTGTGGGCGGCGGCGTCCGGTGTCGTCTGGCTCGCCGAGTTCCATGCGCTGGCAGCGCAGCCCACTCACCCGTCCGGAGGCGTCCCGCAGCACCTCGACCGGTGCCGCGAGATATTCGAAGCGCACACCTTCCTCGGTCGCGTGGTTGCGCTCCTCGATACGCCCCTGCATCTCCGCCGCGGTGCGCCGGTAGATCAGCGTCACCTCGGACGCCCCCAGGCGGCGCGCTGACCGCACGCAGTCCATCGAGGTGTCCCCACCACCGACGACCACCACTCGCTGCGGCGACCCGAGCGGGATGCGCAGCGCCTCCGGCAGGTGCTCCGGTGGCAGGTTGGCGCGCACCAGGAACTCCGTCGCGGTGATCACGCCCGGCGCATCCTCGCCGTCAATGCCGAGTCGGGCGCCCTCGGACGCGCCGATACCGAGGAACACGGCGTCGACGCCCGCGCGCACAGTCGCCCACGAGATCTGCGTACCGACGCGCATCCCTGTCACGACCTCGATGCCGAGCGCGTGCAGGTCGTCGAACTTGCGGTCGATCGCTGGCTTGTTCTGCTTGAAGTCGGGGATGCCGTATCGCAGCACGCCACCGGGCTCCGACCACGCCTCGTACATCACGACCGCGTGCCCACGCCGCGCGAGGCGTTCCGCAACGGCGATGCCAGCCGGCCCGCTCCCGACGACGGCGACGCGGCGGCCGGTGCTTGGCACCTCGACCGCGACTGGCGCAGCGCCGTTCGTGCGCTGCCACTCCGTCACGAACGTCTCAAGTTTGCCGATGGCGACGGGGAGTGCGTTCTTCCCGACGACGCAATGGCCCTCGCACAGGCGCTCCTGGGGACAGAGGCGGCCACACATCTCCGGCAGTTCACTCGTCTCGCGGAATACGTTCGCGGCGCCATCGAAATCGCGCCGTTCGAGGAGCCAGAGCGCGCCGGGGATGTCGCTGTGGACCGGGCACGCCTTCGTGCAGGGGGCGGCGGGGCACTGGATGCAGCGGTTGGCCTCGACCATCGCGATTTCGGGATCGAAGAGGAAGGAGACTTCCTCCCAGTTCTTCACGCGCTCGGCGGGGTCCTGCTTGGGCGGGCGGTTCGCGGGGATCTGGAAGCGCGCCTTGCGGTCGATCTGCTTCGGATCGGGGCGTTCGTGTTCGGGAGCCGGGACGGCGTCGTCGGCCATGGCCGGGCCCTTCACGCGCATCTGCGCGCTGCCCCCTCACCATAGCCGCCCGTGGAGTCCCCGCTCAATCAGCGATACCCATGACGGGGTGACAACTGCGTGAAATCGTCCTGCCGGTCGACCTATCGAGGCATCACGACGAACGTCGCCGTACCCGTACCGACGAGGCCGCCCGTGCCATCGAAGCACTCGACGCTCGTGTGCCAGACCTGGCGGGTGCGGCGCACCACCCGGCCGACGCAGCGGAGGCGGTCACCCTCCAGGCGGCGCAGCCAGCGGAAATCGGACTGCACGGTCGCCGTCTGCTCGTCCGCAGTCAGCATCGTGCGGACGGCGCCACCCTGTGCGGAGTCCGCGACGATCATCCACACACCGCCGTGAAGCGCCCCGTAGGCATTCAGCAGTTCGTCGCGCACCACCAGGGTGCACTCCACCCAACCCTCGCCGCCGTCGGTGATCGAGAAGCCGAGGATGTCGTAGACCGGCGACACGAGCGACCGCGGCATCGCCAGCCAGTCCTTCTCTGGTGCGCCGTCTGAGGTCACTCGGCCACCCCCTCCATCGCCATCGCAGTCGAGGGCAGCACACCATGCCTCGACGTGACGGCAAGCACTACCAGGAAGGCGGCGCACGCCACGAGCACGATCGCGGGGCTGGTGGCCACACCGGCGTAGTAGGACAGGTGGAGGCCAGCCGCGGCACACCCGAAGGCAATGAGCGCACCCGCGATCATGATCGAGGGCAGGCGGCGCAGGAACAGCGCCGCCGTCGACACCGGGATGAGCAGCATCGCGTTCACCAGCACGATCCCGATCGCCTTCAGCGCCACGACCACCGCGATCGCCACCATCACCAGCGTTGCGTATTGGAACACCTTCGAGGGCACGCCGGTCGTCGCGGCCATCGCCGGGTCATACGCCACCAGCAACAGTTCCCGGTAGCACGCCCCCACGAACAGCAGGAGGACCACGGCGAGCACGGCCGATCCGATCACGTCCCCGTTCGACACGCCGAGGATGTTCCCGAAGACGAAGGACATCAGGTCCGGTGTATAGGATTGCCGCCGCGACAGGATGAGGATGCCGATCGAGAACATCGCCACAAAGACGATCCCGATCGCGGTGTCCGCGGACACCCTCGCGCGGTCGCGTGTCCACCCGATCCCCAGCGCCGTCAGCACGGCCGCCACCAGCGCGCCAAAGCCCACACTGGCACCGGACACGAATGCGACCGCTACCCCGGCCAGCGAGGCGTGCGCTAGCGCGTCGCCCGAGAACGCCAGTCCCTTGTGTACGACGAATCCCCCGACGACGCCCATCACCACACTCGTCACCGCGAGGACCAACAACGCGCGTCGCATGAACTCGTACTGGTATGGCTCCAGCAGCCAGTCGATCATCGCGTACCTCGATGCGAGTGCTCGCTGTCCGCGACCTGTACGACCTCGGCGGCCTGCGGAATGGCGAGGAGGTGGCGCTCGAACGTGGCGGTGAGGACCGATTCGGTCAGTACCTCGGCGGGCAGCCCCGCGGCGATCACACGCCGGTTCAGGCAGACCGCCTCGTCACAGGAGTTCGCCACGCAGGACAGGTCGTGCGTGGCCAGGAAGATGCTGCGACCCTCCGAGGCGAGGTCGTCCAGGATGGCGAGCAGGTCGTGCTGGACCGCGGCGTCGAGGCCCGCGAAGGGCTCGTCCAGCAGCAGCAGCCGTGCACCTCGGGCGATCGCACGGGCCATCAGCACCCGCCGTCGCTGCCCGCCCGATAACTGCCCCACCTGCCTCGAGGCGTACGGCGCCAGGTGGACTCGCTCCAGCGCGACCATCGAGGCCTCCCGGTCAGCCTTCGACCACCCGAGGAACGGCCGGGGTCCGTGATAGCGGCCCATCCGCACCACATCCAGGACGGAGACCGGAAACGCCCAGTCCACCTCCTCCACTTGGGGCATGTAGGCGATGTCCGCGCGTGCCTCGCGTACCGGGCGGCCGAAGGCCAGCGCTTCACCCGAGGTGGGCGACATCAGCCCAAGGATCGACTTGAACAACGTGGACTTCCCAGCGCCGTTCGGACCGATCAGGCCGACGATCTCCCCCACCGGCACACGAAGCGAGACGTCCTCGATGGCGGGGGGCATCCCCGGGTAGCCCGCTGTCAGGTGACGCACTTCCAGCGCGGAGACCGCGTGGTGGTGCTCGGCCAGCGGCTCACGGGCCGGGACGTGTCGTCCTTCGAGCGCCATGGCGTCTCCAGGATCGCGGAGTCGTTCGGTGTTGAGCCCATGTCTCAACTGGTAAGGGTCAGCGTAGTCCAGCCGGAGGCGCACGCCAACCTCGGTCGGGAGCCTAGCGCGAAGAGCGGGCGGCGGCGCGGCAGTCCGGGCAACGTCCGTAGAGTTCCAGCCGGTGCGCATCCACCTCGTAGCCCGTCTCCACGGAGATCGCGCCCAGTGCCTTCTCGAGGCGTGCGGAGGAGACATCGGCCACCGCACCGCAGTCGGAGCAGACCACGTGGTGGTGGTGCTCCTCCGAACCGAGGCGGTAGACCGTCCGCCCGTCATCGAGGACGACCTGACAGACGAGGCCGGAGTCCTGCAGCATCCGGAGCGTGCGGAACACCGTGGCGCGCCCTACGCCGGGCGCAGCCTGCAGCAGTTCATCGGCCGCGAAGTGGTCGCCCAGCGTCATCAGTGCTTCCGCCAGCACGCGACGCGGTCCGGTCAGGCGTCGGCCGGCCCCGGCGATGGCGTGCTCGATCTGCTGCGCGGTACTGGTCATAGATCGATGGTACTGCGCCGCCCCGCCAGGCACTGCCGCAGGGTGGCGTAGATACGGCACAATGCCCGCATGACACGAAACCGCTGGCGGCTCTTCCTCTGGCTGGGAGCCTGCGCCACCTTCTTCTTCCTCGTCTGGCGTGCTCGTGGTGCCATGCTCCCATTCGCCGTGGGGGCGATCCTTGCGTACACCCTCGAGCCGGTCGTGACCGCGCTCGCCGGCCTCTTCGAAGGGCGCGTGGGGGCTGACCGCAAGGGGCTGGTCCGGACGCTCTCCGTCGCGGTGATCTACCTCGTGTTCTTCGGGGGCCTCACGCTTGCCGGGTTCTTCTTCGTCCCCGTCGCGGCTGACCAGGTCAGCCACTTCGTAGAACGCCTGCCTGACCTCGTCCGCGAGGCCCGCGACCAGACCGACGAGTGGGTGCGCATCTATCGCGAACGCGCACCGATGGAAGTCCAACGCCAGTTGAACGGCTTCGCGGACGACGCCGCCGCCGCCGCCGCACAGGCGGGCGAGGTCGCCGTCCGGCGCACCGTCGGCATCCTCACGGCGACCGCCGCCACGATCTTCGGATTCGCCGTTGTGCCGTTCTGGATGTTCTACGTGATGCGTGATCGCCCCACGACGGTCCCCGGCTTGCTGGGTGCCGTGCCGGTTGAGGTCCGGGAGGACGCGCGGAACCTGCTGCGCATCGCGGACTATCTCCTCGGACGCTACATCCGCGGCCAACTCTTTCTCGGCCTGATCGTGGGGTTCGCGGTCGGGATCTCGCTGACGATCATCGGCGTGGAACTCTCGATCGGCCTCGCGCTCTGGGCAGGAGTGACCGAGCTGATCCCGGTGATCGGGCCGTGGCTCGGCGCCATCCCCGGGCTCCTGATCGTCGCCGCCACGAAACCCGGCCTGCTGATCCCGGTGGCGCTGGTCTACTTCGCCGTGCAGATGTTGGAGAACAACTTCCTCGTCCCCCGCATTCAGGGTGACGCGGTCAACCTGCACCCGGCCGTCGTCATCGTGCTCCTCGTGCTGGGTGGCGCCGTAGCCGGATTCACGGGCCTCGTGATCGTCATCCCGCTCGCCGCGATCGCACGCGAGGTGTTCTGGTACACCGACCGACGGTTGCAGGGCCAGACCGCCGAAGAGTCGATGAACGCCACACGCGCCGAGGTGTCACGACGCGAGGGGAAGCCGGCAAGGGGACTGCGGATGCCTCGGTTCGGGCGTGGGACGAAGTAGGACGACCTTAGCGGGGGAGTTTCACCGGCTGGTCGCGCCAGATCGTGCCCTGCAGGACGACGGGGCCGTCCTTGCCGTTCGATGACCCCGCCACGAGGTAGATGCGCACCGGTTCCACCACGCGGTTCGCTTCCAGCACCACCTGAGCGTTCCCGGTCTCGTCCGGCATAAACGTCGAATCGAGGATCGACCGGGAGGTCCGATCTTCCAGCCACACCTTGTACTCTTGCCCCAGAGGCAAGGTGGGCAGCCCATGGACAGAGAGCACGCCAGCATTCGTCTGGTCGCTCCACAGGTAGAGGCCCCGCGCACCGTGACTGGCGCCCGTCTCTTCGAGTTCGACACGGCGCACATTCGGGTCGGCCTGGACAGCGATCAGTGTGTGCTGGTCACGCCGCACCGTCGCGAGTTGGAGGCCGAGCGAGTTCACGGACTGCACGGACGCTCCAGCGTCGCGTTGTGCGAGCACGGCCGTGAGGTCATCCGTCTGCCGTTGCAAGTACCCCACATCCGACTGTAGTTTCACGGCCCACAGCGTGACGAGGGCAAGCACCGCCGCCATGCCCGCCACGGGCATGTAGCGCTCGCGCCACGTGCGGCGCCACGGGTGGCCGCGACGTTGGGCCGCATCGACGATGCGCTCACGGAGGGAGGGGTCCGGCTGCCGCTGGGGGGCGCCGAGGGCGATGAGGTCGGCGATCTCGCGGTAGGCGCGCCACTCCGCCGCAGCGGTGGCGTCCAGGCGCACCAGGCGCTCGGCGTCGCGCATGTCCGGCTCGCTGAGCGTGCCGAGCGCGTACGCGGCGAGCAGGGCCTCTCGTTCTTCGGGTGTCACGCGCGTCCCGTCTCCTTCGTGTCCCTCCCGTCCGGCGTTTCCAGCGCGGGCGGGGGAGCGTCCACATAGTCCGCCAGCGAGATGCGCAGCCGGCGCATTCCGAGGCGGACCCGCGTCTTCACCGTGCCGAGCGGATCACCGGTCCGCTCCGCGATCTCCTGTTGGGTCAGCCCACCGAAGTAGGCCAACTCGATCACCTCGCGCTGCGCCGCGGGCAGTCGGGTCATCGCTGCCCGCACCACAACGCGCATCTCCGAGAGGATCA
>CANFFZ010000041.1 GCA_947446155.1 Chloroflexota bacterium
CGATCTCGTAGCCGAGTGCGAACAACTCGAACCGCTCGACGGTGTCGGGATCGTCGGTCTTCTTCTTCGCGAGCGGTGAGAGCGCCGTCGGGTAGTCGAAGACGAAGGTCGGCTGGATCAACTTCGGCTCGACGAACGTCGACATCAGCGCGTCGAGGATCGTGCCCCACGATGCGCCCTCGGTGATCGGGACGCGGCGCTCGTGGGCGAGGGCGGCCAGCGCCTCGGTCGTCGGGTAGTCGCGGTAGTCGATGCCGGTGTGTTCAAGGAGTGCCGCGCGGTACGTCGTGCGCGCGAACGGCGGCGCGAGCGAGACGTCCGGGCTGTCGGCGTGGACGAGGTTGGTGCTCCCCAGCACCTCGACGGCCACGCTGGAGATCAGCGCTTCCACCATCCGCGCCACGTCCTCGTAGTCCGCGTACGCCTCGTAGGACTCGAGGAGCGTGAACTCCGGGTTGTGGCGGAAGGAGACGCCTTCGTTGCGGAAGACGCGGCCGATCTCGAAGACCTTCTCGAAGCCGCCGACGAGGAGGCGCTTGAGGTGGAGTTCGAGGGAGATGCGCAGGAAGAAGTCGCGGTCGAGGGCGTTGTGGTGGGTCGTGAACGGCCGCGCCGCCGCGCCACCGGCATGGTCCTGCAGGACCGGCGTCTCGACCTCCAGGAAGCCGCGGTTGAGGAAGAAGCGCCGCACCGCGCTGACGATCTGCGATCGCTGCGTCGCGATGACCATCGATCGCTCGTTGGCGAGCAGATCGAGGTAACGCTGGCGGGCGCGCGTCTCGGGGTCTTTGAGGCCAGCCCACTGGTCGGGGAGCGGCAGCAAGGTCTTTGTGATGACTCGCCAGGTGGTGACGGCCACGGTGACCTCGCCGGTGCGGGTGCGGAAGAGCGTGCCGCCGACCTCCAGGAAGTCGCCGAGGTCGACGAGCGAGAGCGCCTCGAAGGTGTCGAGGTGGTCACGGCGGAAGTGAAGTTGGATGCGCCCGGTGGCGTCACGGACGTCGAGGAAGGCGGCCTTGCCCATGATCCGCTGGGCGGTGACGCGGCCGACCACGGAGACCTCGATGTTGCCTTCGGGCTCGCCGGCGTCGACGAAGGCGGCGACGGCCTGCGCAGCGGTGTGCGTGCGCCTGACGCGCGCGGGGTAGGGGTCGCCCGCCTCCAGGAGACGAGCGCGCTTGTCGAGGCGCTGCTGGA
Organism: Chloroflexota bacterium; assembly: GCA_947446155.1. The sequence goes on from CANFFZ010000041.1 coordinate 1,198, forward strand.
AGAGTTCGCGCTCAGATGGCATGTGGGTAGTAACGCATACGCGCGGGGGAGACGCACGTCTCAGCCGGGGCTAGGTGTGGATGGTCGTGATCGTGAGTTCGAGGTCGCCGGCGGGGGCCTGGATCATGACCTTCTCGCCCTTTTTCTTGCCGAGCAGGGCGCGGCCGACCGGGGACTTGTGCGAGATCCGCCCCTGTGTGGGGTCAGCCTCGGTGGGCCCGACCAGCTGGTACTTGCGGGCCTTGCCGTCTTTGCCCTTGACGGACACGGTGGAGCCGACCTGGACGGTCTTTGACTTGGCGGCCGACACCTCGTCGATGATCGTGGCGGACTCGAGGATGCGCTCGACCTTGGCGATGCGGCCTTCGAGGAAGGCCTGCTGGTTCTTGGCGTCCTCGTACTGGGCGTCCAGTTGGTCCGGGCCGAGTTCCTGAGCCTCGCGGATCGTCTCGGCCACTTCGGCACGTTTCACGGTGCGAAGTTCCTGCAGTTCTTCTTCGAGCCGGATGAATCCTGCTTTCGTGAGCAGGACGGGTTCGTCAGTCATGGGAAACTCCCTGCGGCCTGCAGCCGCGAAGCAGAAGCCCGGCGCCCTCACGGGCCGCCGGGCAAGAGATCGACTGGGAGCGAGGCTCCGTCACTAAGGATGCTAGCGGATGCTCCGTTTACCTCGCAAACAGACAGTACCGGCCAACTGTGAGGAATCTGTGAAGCCCAGTCCTGTCGAATCTCGGTGGTAAACTCAGTGCCGGCGGGGTACCGGGCATACGGCCCGCGCGGGAGCATGCCCCATCTCCATCAATCCCGACCTCGAATCACCACCGCCTCTTCCTCCACCGCCGCCGCGTCCCGCGCGAGGCGTGGGGATGCCCGTCCTCCTCATGGTGAGCGTGCTCGCGGTCGCCTTCGGGGCGGTGGCGGGCGGACTCGCGGGGCGGGCGACGGGGAGCGGCAATTCGCCTGGTGGCGCTGCGGGTGTCTCCACCGCGACGCCCTCCCCGACGCCGTTCGCGCCGCAGGGCGGGGCGGGGATGACGAGGGCCGCCGAGCGTGCGCTGGCCTCGGTGGTGACGGTGATCGCGGAGTTGCCGCCCTCGGTGGACTCTTCGGGTGGCCGCACGGAGCAGACGAACGCGGGTACTGGCATCGTCATCGGCGAGGACGGCCTGATCCTCACCAACTTCCACGTGGTCAGCGGTGCTTCGCGCGTGCGCGTGCTGCTGCCAAGTGGCGAGTCGCGCGAGGCGACGTTCATCGCGGACGACTCGCCGTATCAGGACATGGCGTTGCTCTCGATCCCGGCGGGGGGGTTGAAGGCCGCGGTGCTGGGATCCTCGGCGGCTCTGCGTCCCGGTGAGCCGCTGATCGCGATCGCGAGCGGCGTGAACTCGGTCCAGAACCAGGTGAAGGCCGGTGTCGTCTCCGCAACGAACGTGGAACTCGTGCGGCCCGGGCTGATCCTCAAGGGGATGATCCAGACCGACGCGGCCGTGAACCACGGCGACTCCGGCGGCGCCCTGGTCAATGCGAACGGCGAGGTGGTCGGCGTGCTGACGACGATCGTCCGCGCTCAGCCGCGCGGCGACATCGTCGAGGGTGTCGCCCTGTGCCATGCGATCGACGACCTGAAGCCGGTGATCGAGGCGATCCGCAGCACCGGCTCGAACCCACGCCCGCGCATCGGCATTGAGCGGTTCAACACGCACCACCGCCTGCTGACGGCGACCGAGGCAGCGCAACTGCGCGTGCGGCCGAGCGAGGGCGTGGTCGTGACGCGTGTCGAGGCGGCCAGCCCCGCCGAGGCCGCGGGGATCCGCGTCGGGGATGTGATCCTCGGCATCGGGAACGCACGGATGTCACAGACCGAGCCATTCGTGAACCTGCTGGCGGCGGTCGGGACGAATGAAGTGCGCCTGACGGTGGTGCGCGACGGCCAGGCGCGACCGATCGCGGTGACGCCTCGGCCGGTTCGTCGGTCGTAGGGGCGGACGATGCCGGCACGCTCACGCCTCCCCGTCCCACCCGAACGGCCCCGCTTCGACGCGGGCCCGGAGGACGACGGCTTTCCCGATGACGATACCCGTGCCCGGACGGGCGGCAGGCCGCCTCGACGGCCACGCAACTTCGATGACGACGGCGGGCACGAGGACGCGGGGCTCTTCCGGATGCTGGGGGTACTGGTGCTCGTGGCGGCGGTCGTCGTCGCCCTCGTACTCCCGGCGTCACCGATCCGCGTGATCGGTCGTGGCGGGGGTGAGGAGTCCGCGGGCCAGGGCGTCAGTGCGCGATCGCGTGGCGATCTGCCCGCGCTTCCGGGTGGCCTGAGCGCCGTGAGCCGGCTGTACGACCTGGCCGTGCCCAACGACCTCGGTGGCACGCAGATGATCGAGATCGCGCTGAGCGGACACCTCGATGATGGCAACAACCTCGCGTTCTACGCATACGAAGACGAGCGGTGGAAACGGCTCGCGGTCGCGACGCTTACGGCGGACGGGAAGCACGCCTCTGGCGAGTTGCCGTACCCACCGAAGTCGGTCGCGGTGTTGCGTTCGACTGCGACCGCACGCTCGCTCGGCCTGATCGTGAGCGCGGGGCAGGCGCCCGAAGCGCGCTCGCTCGCCGGGGCCTCGGTGATCGCCGTACGCGGGGCGGTACTGGGCAAGGACGCGAAGGCGGTGACGCTGCGCGAGGGGGGACTGGCACCGGCGGTCAAAGCCGCGGGTGGCAAGCCGGTGTACTTGCTGGTCGAGCCCGGAACCGATGTGAGCGACGTCGGGTCGCAGCTGGGCGGCGACCTCGCGACCTCGATGGTGGCCGCGGCGAAGGCATCGGGCGCGGCCGGTGTGCTGGTCGACCTCGGCGCGGTGCCGAAGGAACTGCGCGAGGGCGTCTCGCGCTTCGGCGCAGATCTGGGCGCCCGGTTGCGCGCGGAACGCCTCGGTTTCCTGGTCGCGGTGCCGGCGTCCGGTCGCGATGGCGGTGCGTACGACTGGAAGGCGCTGCTCGGCGTTGCGGACGGCCTGTGGCTGGTGCCGCGGGTGGACGCGGGGACGTACTACGCCGACGTGGACGCCACACTCGATGGCGCGCGCGACGCGGGTGTCGACCTGGCCCGGGTGGCGCTCGTCCTCGACCGGCGGTCGCAGGAGACGGTGCCGGGGCAGCGCTCGATGTTGTCACGCAAGGAAGCCCTCACCCTTGCGAGCGCCATCCAGCGCGGTGCGGACAGCGGCACCGGCGGCAGTTCCACGGTCAATCTGAGCGGGCCGTTCCTGGCTGGGAGTGGCGGGGGCCTGCGCTGGGACGACGGCGCGAAGGCAGTGGGATACCAGTTCACCGAGGGCGGCAAGCCACACGCCGTCTGGATCGAGAACCGCTTCTCCGCGGCGTTCCGGCTTGACCTCGCCAGCCGCGCTGGCCTCGGCGGGGTGGTCGTCGATCAGGCCGAGGCGGACGAGACGCTGGCGGACGTGGCGGACGCCGCGACCGCGTTCGCGCAGGGGTCACCTCCGAAGTTGGAGCGGCCGTTCGGGCCGTACCTCGTCCCGTGCTGGGAAGCGCTCGGCGGCGGGACGATCGACGGCGCCTCGGCATGCTGGGCGCAAGATTACCCGACGCTCTCCGCAGTATGGCGCGCCCCGAAGGCGGGAGGCGCGTACACGGTCCGGCTCGTGGTGTCGGATGGAGTCGCGTTCGTCGGGCAGGAACTGTCGATCCGCGTGACATCGAGCGGGCAGGCGGAGGCGGGCGGCGGTGCGACGGCGACAGCGACACCGGCCTCGCGCTCGACTCCCGGGCCGCCGACGGCGACATCCACGGGCGGCCTGCCGCCCGGCCCGGCGGGGAACTAGCGGTGCTCCGAGTGATCGGCGGAAGCGCTCGCGGCGTACTGCTGCGGATGCCGCCCCGCGCGGGGACGCGCCCGACCTCCGGGCGGCTGCGTGAGGCGCTGTTCTCCATGCTCGCGAGCGCGGGGGCCGATGGTGCGCGCGTCCTCGACCTCTATGCGGGCAGCGGCGCGCTGGGGATCGAGGCCCTCTCCCGATGGGAGGGCTACGCGACATTTGTCGAGTCCGACGCGCGCGCCGCTGCGGTGGTACGGGAAAACCTTCACCGGGCGAAGTTCGACGAGCAGGCGGAGGTGGTGGTGGCGCGGGTGGGGCGTTGGTTGGCGATGGGCGGTGAGCCGTACACGCTCGTACTCGCTGATCCACCCTATGATGACGGTGCCTCGTGGGCCGCGATCGAGCAGACCGTCGCGGGCGCGCTGACGCCAGACGCGATGATCGTCGTGGAACATGACGCCCGGCTCACACCGCCGGAGACACTGGCAGGGCGCGAGTGCTGGCGTAACCGCCGGCAGGGCGCCGGTGCGGTGGCGATCTATCGTGCTCGAGCGGAGGAGGCTGCATGACCGTCGCGCTGTACGCGGGACGTTTTGACCCCGTGACCAACGGCCATCTGGACGTGGTGGCCCGCGCGGCCTCGGTCTTTGCTGAGGTCGTGGTGGGCATGGCGGCCAGCCGGTCCGCGATCTTCACGATCGAAGAACGCACCTCGATGTTCGAGACGGCCGCGCGGAACGCCGGCCTCACGAACGTGCGCTTCGCCGCGATCACCGGGTTGACCGTGGACGAGGCGCGCAAGCAGGGCGCGAGCGTGATCGTGCGTGGCCTGCGCGCGGGTGACTTCGCCTACGAGTTCGACATGGCGCTGATGAACCGCGACATGGCCCCGGACGTCGAGTCGGTCTATCTGATGACGGCGCTGGAGCATCTGTTCGTCTCGGGGACACGTATCCGCGAACTCGCCTCGTTTGGGCGGGACGTGAGCAAGTTCGTGCCGCCCGGAGTGAATGACGCGTTGCGCAAAAAGTTCCAGTCCTGATCGCACGCCCGCGCGGGCGAGGAGGCTGCCATGGACCTGTTGCACCTGGTGGACCGCATCGAAGAGTTGCTGGCGACCGCCCAGAAGATGCCGATCGGCAACCGCGCGATCATTGACCGTCGACGGATGCTGGACATCATCGACCAGATGCGTATCGCCATCCCGCACGAGGTGCGGGAGGCGCAGGAGATCGTCGCCCGCCGCGACCATGTGCTGCGTGAAGCCGAGGAGGACCGCCGGCTGATCGAGGCGCAGGCGCAGGAGCGCGCTTCGCGGATGGTGGAGTCGCACGAGATCTCGCTGGCCGCCCGCGCCCGCGCTGAAGAGATCGCGCGCGAGGCCGAACGCCGCCTCCAGGACCGCATCGACGAGGCGAACAGCGACATTTCCCAGCGCATCGACGAGTCACGTTCGATCGCGCGCGAGCAGATGCGCGCGGCGGACGAGTACGCGCGCGACCTGCTGGAGCGGTTGGAGCGGCAACTGGGGACGTTCACGAAATCGGTCCGGGCTGGCATCGACCAGTTGGAGCCGACACCACAGTCGATCGCCCGCTCCGTTCCGCGGGCGGAGATCCGTGAGGCGCCGCCCCTCGAGGTGCAGGCACCGCCAGTCGAGCGTGAGCCGGAACGGCCGTTGGAGCGACCGGTCGACCGGACGCCAGATCGCGCCCCGGAGCGCCTAGCTGAGCGCGACGATGAACGTGACGAGCACGAGGACCGCCTCGATCGGCTGGAGCGCGAGCGATTCGACCGCGAGCGGCTGGAGCCGATGCCCCCACCCGCGATGGCACGGTTCGACCGCGCTCCGATCCCGTTCCCCCGTGAGGAGGCCGAGGAAGGCCTGGAGAACTTGCTCCAACCTCGACGGACGCGGCCTGTCCCGTCGCCGGAGATGTCGCGGGAGACCTCGTCCGAACCGGGTGTGATCGATGACTTCGCGAACGAACCGCTCGACGACGATCCGACGTTCCGTCGGGCGCGCCGCGACGACGACGACCGCTAACAGCGGGGCGTCAGCACGGGCCTCAGCGCAGGCCTCAGCGCCACGCGCGGTCGAGGGCGTCCTTCGTCAGCCGTCGTGTCGCTGCCTCGGACTCGCCCCGCAGGAGTGCGATGCCGTGCGCACGGCCGGGGAGCAGCAACGCGCGTGACGGGTCGAGGCGCGCGCTCCGGGTGATCTGTTCCAGCGACTCGCGTGCACTCAGGTCTTCGCGTGCCGCCACGATGCTGAGGCGCGGACCGATCGCTGCGCACGCCTCAAGTGCTGCGAGGTCAGCGAAGTCAGCCGGGAGTGACAGCCCCACCACGCTGACGTCTGGCTCCTCGCGGGCGACGCGGGCGGCGACGGTGCCGCCCATGCCCGCGCCGACCATGGCGATGCGCTCGTAGCCGCGCGCTCGCGCAAACGCGACGACGACCCGGACATCGTCCGCCATCAACTCGAAGTCCTGATGGTTACCGCCGGAGTCACCGTGCCCGCGGAAGTCGAGCGTCAGCGCGGATGGGTCACCCGCGACGCCGGCGGCCGCCTCCGGCCACCAGTCGCGCTGGGTGCGATGGTACTCGTGCAGGTAGATGACCAGGCGGCGTCGATCGCGCACCCAGAGGCGGGCGTCCAACGGGCGGTCGTCCGAGGCGCGCACCGTGACCGCCTCGGCGCCCGGGGCCACCGCTTTCTGGTCCCGCTCGGGAAGATCGAGACATCCCGCTGCCGTGAGCAGTGTGAGCAGCGCAACGAGGGCGACCAGGGGCCGCCTCGCAGCGCTGCTCATCGGCCCACGAAGTTCAGCAGCCGCCCCGGCACGTAGACCGCGCGCTGCACCTCGATGCTTGCCAGCGCCTCAGCGAGGCGGGGGTCCGCCATCGCGGCGGCGCGGGCCGCAGTCTCGTCGGCGCCCGCGGGTACATCGATGCGGCCCCGCACTTTGCCGTTCAGCTGCACGACCAGCGTGACAGTGTCGCGTTCAATCAGCGCGGGGTCGAAGGCGGGCCAGGGCTGACGGTGGACCGACTCGCTGCTGTCGGCGCCGCCGAAACGGGCCCACAGTTCTTCCGCGATGTGCGGACACGCGGGCGCGAGCATGAGCGCGAGCGTACGCACGGCCTCGTCCCAGGCGTCGCCATCGGCGGTGCCGGCATCACGCAGACGCTGAAGTTCGTTCGTGAGTTCCATGAGCGCGGCGATCGCGGTGTTGAAGCGCTTCGCCTCGAAGTCCTCGCCGACTTTCTTCAGGGTGGCGTGCACCACCTGGCGCAGCGCTCGGCCGCCCGCAGCGTCAACCGCGCGCGTGGGCGGATCGACGGCGACGGTCCATGCGCGGTTGAGCCAGCGCGACACGCCGACGATGCCGTCGACGTCATACGGGCCACCTTGATCCCATGGGCCGAGGAACATCAGGTAGGCACGGAAACAGTCCCCGCCCCACTTCTTCACCTGGTTGTCCGGCGCGACGACGTTGCCCCGCGACTTCGACATGCGTCGACCGTCCGGGCCGAGGATCTGGCCCTGCGCGAAGTAGCGCGTGAATGGCTCGTCGCCGGGGACGAGGCCGAGGTCACGAGCGACCTTGTAGAAGAAACGCGCGTAGAGCAGGTGCATCGTCGCGTGCTCGGAGCCGCCGGTGTACTGGGCGACGGGCAGCCACGCCTCGGCAGCCTTCCGGCTCATCGGCGCCGTCTCGTTGTGCGGGTCGATGTAACGCATGAAGTACCACGAGGAGCACATGAAGGTGTCCATCGTGTCAGTCTCGCGCTGCGCGGGCTTGCCGCACTGCGGGCACGTGGTGGCAACGAACTCGGGCGATAGTGCGAGGGGCGACTGGCCCGTCGGGCGGAACTCGACGTTGTAGGGGAGCTCGATTGGCAGTTGGTCCTCAGGCACCGCGACCTCACCGCAATCGGGGCAGGTGACGATGGGGATGGGCGCGCCCCAGTAGCGCTGACGGCTGATCAGCCAGTCGCGCAGGCGGTACTGCACCTTCGTGCCGCCCCAGTCCTGCGCTTCGAGGTAGGCCGCGATGGCGCGCTTCGCCTCGACCGAGGGGAGGCCATCGAACTGCTTCGAGGCGACGAGGGTGCCGGGGGCGGTCCACGCCTCGGCGAGCGGTTGGCCGTCCCACTCGGGCGGTGCGATCACGACCTTCATGGGGAGGCCGTAGCGGCCGGCGAAGGCGAAGTCGCGTTCGTCGTGCGCAGGCACGGCCATCACTGCCCCAGTGCCGTAGGACACGAGGACGTAGTCCGCGATCCAGATCGGGACGCGGTCGCCCGTGAGGCGGTTGGTGCAGTACGCGCCGGTGAACACGCCCACCTTCTCGCGGTCGGTGGCGAGGCGCTCGATCTCCGTCGCGTGCGCGGTGCGCTCCTGGTAGGCACTGACGGCCTCGGCCTGCTCGGGTGTGGTCAGCAGCGGGACGAGCGGATGCTCGGGCGCGAGCACCATGAAGGTGACGCCGTGCAGCGTGTCCGGCCGCGTCGTGAACACGCGGATCTCGGCGGTGCCGTCGGACGCCGGCTGTTCGAGGGCGAACGAGGCCTCGGCGCCCTCGGAGCGGCCGATCCAGTTGCGCTGCATGACCTTCACGTGGTCGGGCCAGTCGAGGGCTTCGTTGTCCAGCAGTTCCTCGGCGTAGTCGGTCGTGCGGAAGAACCACTGCGCCATGAAGCGCTGTTCGACGACGCTGTCGCAGCGGTCGCACAGGCCGTCCTTCACCTGCTCATTGGCGAGCGTGGTGTTGCAGGAGGGGCACCAGTTCGCCGGGGCAGCCTTCTTGTAGGCGAGGCCGCGCTTGAACATCTGGACGAACCACCACTGGGTCCAGCGGTAGTAGTCCGGGCTGGAGGTGTTGACCGTCCGCTCCCAGTCGAAGATCGCGCCCATCGACCGCATCTGCCCACGCATGCGCACGATGTTGGCGTCCGTCCAGTCCTTCGGATGGATGCCGCCCTTGATCGCCGCGTTCTCCGCCGGGAGCCCGAAGGCATCGAAGCCCATGGGGAACAGGACGTTGTACCCGCGCATCCGGTAGAACCGCGCGAGCGTGTCCGAGGGAGCCATGGCCCACCAGTGGCCGACGTGGAGGTCGCCAGAGGTGTAGGGGAACATCGTGAGGTGGTAGCGGTTGGGGCGACCCTCGACGTGGTCGTGGACGCGGTAGAGGTTGTCCTGCTCCCAGCGGTCCTGCCAGCGGGCTTCGATCTCGTTGGGTTGGTAGCGCTCGGCGCGTGCGCGCTCGCTGGTCTGTTCAGTGGTCATGGTGCCTTCGTGTGGTGGCCGCCAGTCTGGTGCGACTGGCGGATGGTCGGCGCGTCAGGTGCGAGCCGGGCGACATCGCGCGAGGCGCGACGCCGCCTAGGTAAGGAGGAGGCGCGCACCCTCGAGGGCGCCACCGGGGCAGAAGGTGAGGGCGTGCCGCATGTTCATCGTGCTCACAGTATCCCGAGGCCGCACGAGGCGCGTCAATCCGGGGCTGGCGCGCTCACGCGACCACAATCAGCGCGACCACGAGCGGTACGCCGAGGCTCGTCAGGATGAGGAGCCGCACCGCGTACCGCAGTCGGGTCGCCGGGTCGGGCGTGCGGAGGGCGAGCCTCGCCTTGTAGGCGACGGCGAGGGTGTAGGCGACGAACAGGGCGAGGAGGACGGGAAGCATGGGCGGAGCGTAGCCCGCCGATCAGGGGGAGGCGAGGGTGGCGATCGGTTTCCCCTGACGCAGGATGTAGATCCGTCCGGCGGAGTCCGTCGCCATCGAGGTCATGTTGTTCAGCCCTCGCGCGACGATCACCGGCTCCCCGCCATCGAGGGGGAGCGACCACAGTTCGCCCGAGCAATAGTCGGCGTAGAGGTATGTCGCGGCCACCTCGGGGACGGCGACGCCTCGGTAGGCGGGGCCACCGGTGACGGAGCAGCGGCCGCCGGTGTGCGTGTACTGCGTCACGGGGAGGACGAGGCCGGTGCGGTTGCAGGTGGAGGCGCCGTAGCAGCGGTCGCCTTCCATGATCTTCCAGCCCATGTTGTCGCCTCGGCGGACCGTGCTGATCTCCTCGACCTCGCCCTGGCCGACGTCCGCGACCCAGAGCGTGCCCGTCGCGCGGTCGAAGGCCATGCGCCACGGGTTGCGCAGGCCGAACGCCCAGATCTCGCCCTTCGCGCCCTGACGGTTGACGAACGGGTTGTCCTGCGGGATGCGGTACGGCTCGCCCGCAGAGGCGTTGCGCACATCGATGCGAATGATCTTGCCAAGCAGCGTGCCGAGGTTCTGGGCGTTGCCCTGCGGGTCCCCAACAGATCCGCCGTCACCGAGGCCGAGGTACAACAGCCCGTCCGGGCCAAAGCGGGTCGCGCCACCCTTGTGGTTCGGGAACGGCTGCGCCTGCTCCAGCACCACCAGCGCGCTGGCCTTGTCGATCATGCCGTTCGCGCCGGCGGTGAACCTCGACAGGACGGTGCGTCGAGGGTTGCGCGCGGCGTAGTACACCCAGACGCTGCGGTTGGAGTCGAATGCGGGGTCGAGGGCGACGGAGAGCAGCCCCTCCTCGTTCCCGTCGGTCGACACGCGGTCGCGGATGTCGAGGATCGTGTCGGTCGCGCCGCCGCTCGTCACACGCAGGATCGTCCCCACTTGCTCAGCGACGAAGTACCCGCCCGGGTACTCGCCGAGTTCGGTCGGCCGGTCGAAGTTGCGCCCGCCGAAGGCGTTCACGGTGGTGACGGTGCGCGGTGGGTTCGCACGCGGCGTCGCGAGCGGTGGTGGCGTGCCCGTGGCCGTCGAGGTGGCGCCGGGCGTCGTGCCTGCAGGTGCGGTGCCGGTGGCGGTCCCGATCCCCGTCGGCGTCGTCGCGGAACCCTCGGTCTTGGGGGCGGCCGTCGCGCTGCCGTTCGCCGCCGTCGAGGTCGCGCCGCCGGAGCCCGTGCCATCGGTCGCGCCGGATCCGCTGCCGTCCTTCGGGTCGCCGTCGCCGCAGGCGAGCAGCGCGAGGGCGAGCGCGGCGGCCAGACTGACGGCGGTGGCGCGGGCGGTCGGACGGAGGCGCATGGGGGCTCCTTCGGGAGACTCATCCATGTAACCACGTGAGGCCTCCGAACGTGCGGCGGCAATGCAGACAGCCCGCCTGCGTGCGACGCTCAGGCGGACCGACAGAGGAGCGCACCGCTTGCCGGACCTCGACGCTGACTTTGTGGTGGTGGGGGCCGGCGTCGTCGGACTGGCGATCGCCGAGCGCCTCGCCGAGCGCGGGACGGTCGTCGTGGTCGAGCGGAACGAGGCGGCGGCGCGGGAGACCTCGGCGCACAACACGGGCATCGTGCATGCGGGGTTCCTCTACGAGACGGGCAGCCTGAAGCACCGCCTCTGCCTCGAAGCCAACCCGCTCGTCTACGAGTGGTGCGAGGCGCACGGCGTCCGCGTCGCGCACACGGGCAAGTTAGTCGTGGCCCTCGCCACCGAGGACCTCGATGGGCTCGACCGCGTGGAAGCGCGCGCACGTGCGGACGGCGTCCCTGGCATCCGTCGCCTGACGGGGATCGAGGCACAGGCACTGGAGCCGAACATCGCCGCCGTCGCCGCGCTCTTGTCGGAGACCTCGGGCATCATCGACCAGGCCGGCTTTGCGAAGAGTCTTGAATCCGCCGCGCGTGATCGAGGCGTGCTGTTCGCGTTCCACCACACCCTCATCGCGGTCGAGCGCGCTGAGGGATCCACCACCGTCCACCTGCGCGACGCGGAGGGCAGGGAGTCGTCGCTGCGCGCGGGCATCCTCGTGAACTCTGCCGGCCACGGTGCGCCCACGATCGCCGCACTCGCCGGCCTCCCCCTCGACGGAGACGCCGCCCGAGGGCTGCCGCCGCTGCGCCAGCGCGTGAACCGAGGCCGCTACTACGACCTCGTCACGCCGGAGTTCAGCCGCGCCGTCTCGCGTCCCGTCTACCCGATCCCCTCGGGCGCCGCCGACGTGCAGCTGCACCAGGTGCAGGCAGGCGGCGCGGGGATGCACCTGAGCGTGGACATCGATGGCGTGGCGCACCTCGGCCCTGACACCGAGTGGCTGCCGGACGGCGCACCCCTCGACTACCGCGTGGACGACGCACCGCGCGCCGCCTTCCTTGCTGCCGGCCGCCGCTTCCTGCCCGCCCTGCGTGACGATGACATCGCCCCCGGCCAGGTCGGTTACCGCCCAAAGATCGAGGCCGTCGGCGACACCCCGCCGGACTTCCTGATCTTCCGCGACGGCGCGTACGTCCACCTCGGCGGCATCGAGTCGCCTGGCCTGACCTCGGCGTTGGCGATCGCGCGATACGTCGAGGCGTTGGTGTAGTCCGCGCTCTCGCGGGCCATGACGGATGATTGATGGAGGAACCTGATGGGAAAGATCGTCGTGTCGGAGTTCATCTCGATGGATGGCGTGATCTAGACGCCGGGTGGCGAGGACGAGGACCTCGATGGTGGATTCAAGTATGGCGCGTGGACGCTGCCGTACTGGGATGACGCCATGGGTGAAAGCCTGGGCGCGCTGATGGGGAGTGCTAGCGCGCTCCTCCTCGGTCGGCGCACGTACGTGACGCATGCCGAGGCCTTCGAGCCGATGCCGGCGGGCGAGCCGTTCGGGGACTTGATGAACCCACTCAAGAAGTACGTGGTCTCGCGGACGCTCGACAAGCCGTTCTGGCCGAACACGACGGTTATCCGCGACAACGTCATCGAGTCGGTGCGGGCAGTGAAGGCCTCGACTGACGGGGTCATCGTGACAGACGGCAGCAGCCAGCTGGTCCACGCGCTGCTTGAGCCGACCTCGTCGACGAACTGCACCTGCTGCTGTACCCGTTGATGCTTGGTAGCGGAAAGCGTCTCTTCGCGGATGGCGTCCACTCGGCCTTCACGCTGAAGTCCGCGACGCCGTATGCGCCCGGCATCGTCGGACTCCACTACGAGCGTGCGCGGGGATAGGGAGGGCTACAGCCTCGCGGTCACCCAGGCTTCGAGGTCGGCCATCACCTGCGGGTGTTCCGGCTCGTTGAAGATCTCGTGCTTCAGGCCGTCATAGAGGCGCAGGCTCTTGTCTGCGGAGCCGACGTGCTGGTGCAACGTCGTACTGCGCTCGCCGTCGGGGACGGCGGCGCCGGCCATGATCAGGATCGGCAGCCGGATCTCCCCGGCTCGCTTTTGGATCGCGAGGCGCATCGGGGCCATCGCCTCATCGCGGGCGACGGGGATCGGGCCCCGATAGTTCAAGGGGTCGGCGTCGTAGTCGATGGCGACTCGCGGGTCGCGCGCGAGGAAGCCGGTGTCCAGCGGTGGGCGGGTGTTGGTGCCGGGCATCGCCTCGGGTGTCGGAGGGAGCGGAGTGCCGGGCTTCGCGATGCCGCCGCCGGAGAGCACGAGGCCGGCGAGTTCCGCCTGGTGGTCGAGCACGTAGCCGAGGCTGATCGCGGCGCCCATGCTGTGCCCGACGAGGAAGATCTTCTGCCCGGGCTGCTCGTTCTGCACGAGGTCGAAGAATGTCTTGAGGTCGTCCAGGTACTGCTGGTACGAGTCGATCTCGACGCGCGCGCCGTCCGACTTGCCGTGCCCTCGATGGTCGAGGGCGTAGACGGCGTAGCCGTGCGGGACCACGGCGTTGACGAGGTTCATGTAACGGCCGCTGTGCTCCGCGAAGCCGTGCGCGACGAGGAGGACGGCCTTCGGGGCGCCCGCGGGCAGCCACGACTGCCAGTAGATGTTGAACGCCTTCGCGCCTGTGAACGTACCCTCGGTGTGCTTCATCGCTACCCCCTCGCTGCCTCGGTGCGGGCGGATGGTAGCGGCTCGCGTGCTAGAACGAGGCGACCTGCGGGATGACCTGGGTGCCGAGGCGCTTCACGAAGTCGAGGGCGTGCGGCCCGACCGGCATCACGACCGCCTCTTGCACGCCCATCGCGGCGTACTCCCGCATCTCCTCGACGAAGGTCTCCGCGTCACCCTGGGCGAGCGTCTGGTTGTTGTAGAGGATGGTCTTGCGGATGCTGGCGTAGTCCCGCCCCTCGCGTTCGCAGTGCGCGCGCAGCACATCGAGTTTGTGGGCGACGACCGCGGGGTCGCGGGCGAACAGGTTGCACGCGTCGCCGTACTGCGCCACCAGCCGGAGCGTCTTCTGCTCCCCGCTGCCGCCGATCATGATCGGCGGGTGCGGCTGCTGGAGCGGGCGCGGCGAGCAGAGCGTCTCGCCGAGCTGGTAGTAGCGGCCCTCGAACGAGCCGTTGTCGTCGCTCCACATCTGCAGGCAGATGCGCAGCGTCTCCTCCAGGCGGCGGAAGCGCTCGCCCACGCGGGGAAACTCGACGCCCAACCCTCGATGCTCACGCTCGTACCACGCGGCGCCGATGCCGAGTTCGGCGCGCCCCTCGGAGAGCACGTCGAGCGTTGACACAATCTTCGCGAGCAGGCCCGGGTGCCGGTACGTGACGCCCGATACCAGCGTGCGCAGACGGACGATCTTTGTCTTCGCCGCGATGAAGCTGAGGGTGGCGTACGCCTCCAGCATCGGGTCCTCGACCGGGGCAAAGCCCTGCATCTGGAAGTAGTGGTCCATCACGGACACCGAGGTGCACCCCACCTCTTCTGCCGCCCCAGCGAGGCGTGCGAGGTCGGCGGCGATCCTCGGCGGGCCGCCGGGCCACTGGAAGCTCGGGATGTGGATGCCGATGTCCATGGGTGACTCCTCGATGCTCGGTGACGAGCGCTAGCGGACGGCGTCGCCGTGGCGGTAGTCCGCTGTGATCTCGTCGAGGCGCGTCTTCACGTCCGCGGGCAGGGGCGCCTCGACGGCTGCGAGCGAGTCATCGAGTTGTTCCGCGCGGCTGGCGCCGATGATCGGTGCGGTGATCGCGGGGTTCGCTAGCACCCAACGCAGCGCCATCTGCACCATCGGGATACCCGAGTCCTTCGAGACACCCTTGATCGCCTCGACCGTGTCGAACTCGCGGTCGTGCCAGTAGCGCGACTGGTAGTTCTGCGCGGCGTTGCCGAGGGTGAAGCGCGTGCCCTCGAGCGGGCCGGAGGCCTGGCTGTGCTTGCCCGTGAGCAGGCCACCCGCCAACGGGTTGTAGGGGATGACGCCGATGCCCTCCTCCTCGCAGAGCGGGAAGAGTTCGCGCTCGAACTCGCGGAAGAGCAGGTTGTAGCGCGGCTGCACGCTGTCGAAGCGCGCGAACCCGGCGGCCTCTTGCTTGCCGATCGCCCTCGCAAGACGGAACGCGAGCCAGTTCGAGACGCCGATGTAGCGCGCCCGCCCGGACCGCACGACGTCTTCGAGGGCGCGCACGGTCTCGTCCAGCGGCGTGTTCGGGTCGTAGCCGTGCAGTTGGTACAGGTCGATGTAGTCCGTGCGCAGCCGCTTCAGGCTCGCGTCGACGGCATCCAGGATGTGCTTGCGGTTCCCGCCACCCTCCCAGCGTCGTGGCCCCATCTGCCCGTGACACTTGGTGGCGAGGATGAACTCGTGGCGCTTGCCCTCGAGCCACTTGCCGACGATCTCCTCGGTGCGACCGGCCGTCTGCGGCCCGCCGCCAAGCGGGTAGACGTTGGCGGTGTCGAGGAAGGTGATGCCGCCGGTCGCGGCGCGGTCGAGAATGCCGAACGAGGTGGCCTCGTCGCACTGGAGGCCGAAGGTCATGGTGCCGAGGCAGAGCCGGCTGACCTGCAGCCCCGTCCGCCCGAGTCGTGTGTGTTCCATCGAGTGTGCCGCCTTCTAGCGCGCCCCGCTCCCTGAGGTCCAGGCGAGGCCGCGCGAAGGTTACAGACTACGCCCGAGTGCCAGCCCGCCCGCCGCCGCCGCAATCCCCAGCACCACCGTGCCGACGACATACGCCACCGCCAGCGCCGAGTCCCCAGCCTCGACATGCCCAATCGCGTCGTACGCAAATGCCGAGAACGTGGTGAACCCGCCGAGGATCCCCGTCGTCAGTCCGAGCGTGACCCACCGAGGCGTCTCGGTGAAGCGCGACTCCACCGCCCCCAGCACGAGCCCGATCGCCAGCGCGCCGATGAGGTTCACCGTGAACGTCCCTATGCCGCCGACGACCACCCTCGACCCCACGGTCGTGGCGACCCAGTACCGAGCGAGGCTGCCGGCGGCTCCGCCGAGTGCGATGGCGATGGCGATGGGCATGGCAGAAATCTACACGAAGAACCCCGCAGGAGCGGGGTCTGTGATGTGCTGATGGTGGACCCGAGGGGGCTCGAACCCCTGACCTCGACACTGCCAGTGTCGCGCTCTTCCAGCTGAGCTACGGGCCCGGAAGCAACCTGCCGAGTGTACGAGTGCCCTCGCGCCTCGGTCTACCGCGAGCCTTCGAGGGGGCTACGGGCGGGCTTCGAGGAGCGCGAGCAGGAGGCGCGGGTGGTTGGTGTGGACTTGCCCCGATCTGACGGACACCCAAGATAGGGCGTGTAGCCCTGGAAGGATGTCTGAATGGAATCGACAGGACGACGTGCACGGCGTGCGTTCACGGACGAGTACAAGGCGGAAGTCGTCGAG
>CANFFZ010000042.1 GCA_947446155.1 Chloroflexota bacterium
AGCAGTTCGAGGAAGGGGATGCCTCGGCGCATGAAGAGCAGGCCGGTGCCCTTGGGGCCGCCGAACTTGTGGCCGGAGAGGGAGAGCAGGTCGACGCCGAGCGCCTGCACATCGAGTGGGTGGCTGCTGGCGGCCTGGACGGCGTCGGTGTGGAAGGGGATGCGCTTGCCGAGGGCGCTCGCGCGCGCGGCGACCGCGGCGGCGATGGCGGCGATCGGCTGGACCGTGCCCACCTCGTTGTTGGCGTAGCCGACGGAGACGAGGGCAGTGTCCGGGCGGACGGCGGCGGCGACGTCGTCGGGTGAGACGCGGCCGTATTCGTCGACGGGGAGTTCTTCGACCTCGAAGCCGAAGCGTTCGAGGTACTGCGCGGAGTGCAGGACGGCGTGGTGTTCGACGGTGGTGGTGAGGATGTGGCGTCCGCCGCCGGCGTCGCGCTGCTCGAAGGCGACGCCCTTGATGGCGGCGTTGATGCTTTCGGTACCGCCGGAGGTGAATACGACTTCTTCGGGCTCGGCGTTGAAGACGCGGGCGATACGGCCTCGGGCGTCTTCGAGGGCGTCGGAGGCACGGCGGCCGGCAGTGTGGTGGGCCGAGGGGTTGGCGAATTCGGCCTGGATGAAGGGAAGCATGGCGCGATACGCCTCGGCGCGGAGGGGTGTGGAGGCGGAGGAGTCGAGGTAGACGGGGCCGCCCGGTGGGGGCGACGAGGTGGTCGCGCTCGGAGATTCCTCAGTGGGCATCGGAAATCCAGACAGGGCATAGGTGTGTGGCCTGTACATCTTACAGCGTGGTTCGGTAGCGTCCTCGGCGTGACGGACCCCCCTCGGAGACTCGGGAGGGGCGGCGCGCTCGACGTGCCGATGTGAGGTAAGAGATGGCCGACGAATCGCTCGAGTGGTGGGATCTCTGGTATCCGGGCGCAGGAGCAACGGGGCTGTCGTTCGCTCGTGGGCACATCGATCCCTCCACGGCGCTGTGGGTGCACTCGGCGCCGGACGAGTTGAGTGTGCGGGTGCGGGACGACTCGGAGCGGCTGGTGGCGAGCGGGCACTCGCTGGAGCGAACGGGCGAGCGGTTCCCGATGACGCGCCTCGAGCGGCAGGGTGAGGAGATCGTGCGGGAAGACCGCTGGCCGGTGGCCTCGGACGTGGGGGCGCTGGTCATCTTGCCGGGCGGCGAGGTGGGAACGCTGCTGGCGTGGTGGAACGCGGCTGACGGCAGCGAGTGGCGTTGGCAGGTGGAGTTTTACAACCAGCGGTAGTGCAGCGTTCGGGCTCGACGGTTAACCGAGGCGATCGCTGCCTGACTATGAGTCTGCCGATATTCCTCTGGCGGCGACGAGGCGTGCTTACCTCGAGCTAGGACGAAGAGGCTCGAGCCTCACATGGTCAGCTGCGTGCTGGGGGGACATCCCGCGTCGGGACTCGCCTGCCGACGCAGTCGAACGAGCGCCTACTTCGTGCGGGCTTCGAGTTCTTCGTAGTAGGCGCGGACGCGGCCGAGGGCGTTGGCGCCGGAGCGGAACGAGGGGTAGACGGGGAAGCCGGCGTTGGCGACGTGGACGCGTGCCTTGCTGCCGATTTCTTCCTGGTCGCCCATGCCGCCGCCGGTGGGGATGAGGCCGACGACAGGCTGGCCGGTCTTTTCGCGGTACTGCTTCATGAGCGCGAGCATGCCGTCCAGGCGCTCGGTGCTCTTCTCGAAATCGCGGGTCTGGAGTTCGATGGCGACGCCCTCGATGGCGGGGTCGTCCGCGAGGATTTCGAGGATCTTCTGGAGGTTGTCCGACTCGCGGCCGATGGTGGAGGAGGCGTCGAACGGGTTGCGGTAGGAGCCGCCGATGGTGACGAAGAACTCGCCGAGGCGCTGGTAGGAGGAGTCCGAGAGTTCGGGGACCTCGAAGCCGGCGCGCTCGAACTGGTCGGTGATGGCGACGGACTGGCCGCCGGTCATGGCGACGAGGGCCATGTTCTTCTTGCTGGACTTCGGGGTGTGGACGAGGGCGGCGATGGTCTCGATGGTGTCTTCGAGGCTTTCGGTGGAGATGGCGCCGCACTGGCGCATGAGGGCCATCCAGACGGCGTCGTCCGAGGCGAGCGAGGCGGTGTGGGACTTCACGGCGCGCGCGCCAGCCCTGGTGCGGCCACCGCGCCAGATGATCACCGGCTTCTTCTTGGTGCCCTCGCGCAGGAGTTCGAAAAAGCGGCGTCCGGCGCGGATACCTTCGAGGTACATCGCGATCGCGGGGGTCTCCGGGTCGTCGAGGAGGTACTCGAGGTAGTCGGCCTCGTTGAGGACGGCGGCGTTGCCGATGGAGATGGTGCGGGTGACGGGGACGCCGAGGCGCTGTGCGCCGACGGTGATGCCGACGCCGTGCGTGCCGGACTGGGAGACGATGGAGATCGCGCCGCCCTCGCCCTTCTCCTGGGTGGTGGTGAACTTCACGCCGAGTCGGCGGTTGTAGACGCCCATGCAGTTGGGGCCGACGAGCGGCAGGTTGGCCTCGTTGGCCATGGCGACGATCTTGGCCTGGAGTTCGATGCCGATCGGCTCAGTGGTCTCGACGAACCCAGACGTGAACATCGCGACGCCGCCGACCTGCTTCTTCACGGCGTCCGCGACGATGAACGGCGCGACGTTGCGCGGGACGGCGCAGATGACGAGGTCAACCTCGCCCGGGATCTCCATCAGGCTGCGGAAGTTCTTGATCCCCTTGGCCTCGATGCCGGCGGCCTCTTTCTCGTCGAGTTGGACGGAGTAGAGGTTGCCGGTGAACTCGGCGCAGTTGGTGATCCACTGGAAGTTCGGGCCCTTGTCACCGACGACCACGACGGTCTTCGGGTTGAGGGCGCGGTGGAGTCGGGCGCGGTCGACGGGCATCGGGGGCCTCTTCGGTGTTGGGGTTATGCGCTGGCGAGGACGATGCGGGCGTCTACGGCCAGCGCACCATCGGGGTAGGCAAAGACGGGGTTGAGGTCGAGTTCGGCGATGTCCGGGTGGGCGGCGACGAACTGCGAGACCTGCACGATCAACGCCTCGAGCGCCGGGAGGTCGGCGGGCTGTGCGCCACGCGCGCCCTGCAAGATCGGGAGGCCCTTGATCTCGCGCACCATCTGCGAGGCGTCGCGCGCCTCGAGTGGGACGATGCGGAAGGCGACGTCCTTCAGCACTTCGACGAAGACGCCGCCGAGGCCGAACATCATGACGGGGCCGAACTGCGGGTCGGTCGTCGCGCCGACGATGACCTCGATGCCCTGGGGCGCCATGTTTTGGATGGCGACGCCGGCGATCTTGGCGTTGGGGGCAGCCTCGGCGACGCGGGCGAGCATCTCCTTGTAGGCCTTGCGCACGGACTTCGCATCCTTCAGGCCGAGGGTGACGCCGCCGACATCGGACTTGTGGGCGATGTCGGGCGAGACGATTTTCATCACGACGGGGTAGCCGACGGATTCGGCGGCCTCGACGGAAGCTTTCTGGCCCTTCGCGAGGATGGCCCGGGCGACCGGGATCCCGGCCTCCGCGAGCAGGTCCTTCGCTTCGACCTCGCTGAGCAGCGTCCGCCGCTGCTTGCGGGCGGTCGCAATCACATCTGGCATCTCGGTCACCTCCGGACAGGTAGGCGCCGCGCGCACCGCCCAGCCGTAGGGCGGCGGGGGCGCGGGCATCGTATCGGTGCCCCGAGGCCCGAACAACCGCCGCCTGTTCCCTTCGGAAGCAGGCCGAGCGTGCCGCTCGGCGAATCGAGCGCGGGGTGGACAGGCGGCCGCGCCCGGCGTATGTTTCG
Source organism: Chloroflexota bacterium (assembly GCA_947446155.1). Next base: position 3,788 of record CANFFZ010000042.1, read on the forward strand.
AACATAAGTTCCGCTCATCTGTACGACTCACCCTCAGTCTGACCCAAGAGCGAGCCCGATGCGCCGAACTCCCCTGCCTGCGCCGCTCGACCCGACCGTGCCGGAGCGGGCATTAGCACACGAGGCCTCCGCGGCTGCCTTCGAGTCCGCCGTCCACATCTTCCGCTCGCCGCTCGGCGTCCCGTTCGCCCTCGAGGTGTGCGCGGTGACGCGGTGGGACGACGGGCTACTGGAGCCGCCGCCGGTCGAGGTGGCGGACGTGCGCGCGGTGACGGTCGCCTCGGGTGTGGGGGTGCCGGCGCGGCTGCCGGGCTGGCTAGCGGTACTCGACGCCGCACCGGCGGCGTGGGGGGCGACGGCGCAGGCACTGTGGCCGGCCTCGCCGCACTACCGCGAGCGCGGGTCGGCGGAGGCGGACTTCCGCGCGGCAGGGGCGGCGGCGTTGCGTCACGCAGTGGCGCGAGGCGCGATCGCTGACCCGGTGGCCGTCGTGCGGGGCAACGAGGGCGCGCGCGGGCCGCTGGTCGGCGCAGCCCTCGAGCGGTGGCTGCACGTGGGGTCCGGGTCGCCGGAGCGGTTCGCGACGCTGCTGCTGATCCAGCGGATCGGCGAGCGCGATCCGGAGACGGCCGCCGCGCTGCGATACCTCGATACCGCCGTGGTGCCCGAGGGTGGCGCGTGGGCGGAACTCGCGATCGACCGGCGGGTGCTGCTGGAACAGGCAACGCCGTGGCGGTACTTCGACCGGACGTTCGCGCCAGCGCTCGCGGCCCTCAGCGCGTGGCGGCGGCGGTACGAGACGGCATACGCGCGGCACTACGCACTGACACGCGAGGCGGCGGCGCGCGCGCGAAGCGGGGCAGAACGGCTGATCGCGCAGGCGGCGACGGCGGATCGATTGGCCTCGATCGTGGCGTGCGACGAACATGCGCTCGCGCCGCGCGTCCGGCGCACGGTGGCGGTGCTTACCTCGATGCCGGCCGCGCCTATGGCGGGGGCTACGACGGCGGGGGTGCGGCTGGGCGAAGCGCATCCGGCGACGGCAGCCCTCGACGGGCTGCGGGGCGAGGTGGTGGCGGCGCTGGAGTCGCGGCTGCGGGCGCTGTCCTTGGCGCTGGCACATCGCGTGCTGGACGGGGAGGGCGACGACCTCGCGCGGGCGCTGGCGGCGATCCAGGCAAGCGATGTGGGCGACCTCGACCGAGTCTTGGACGACCGGCTGGCGGCACACCTCGCGCGGCTGGTGCTCGGCGTGCGGCACGACGACCCGCTGGTGGACGTGGCCGCGCGGTTCCCGGAGGTGCGCGTGGACGACCTCGACGTGGCGGCAGAGGCATTCCGGGACGCGCTGGCGGCGGCGGTCCTCGTGGCACCGGACGGGGTCGCGCGGCTCGCACGGTAAGGCCGCGCTGGGCTGACGCGCTGGGCTGCCGCATTGCGCGGCGGGCGTGCGCGGGACACGATGCGCGTATGCCGCTGCCCACGTTCAACCAGTTTCGCCGTGCTGCGCCGAAAGAGCCCGAGGCCGCCTCGATCGTGGGGGGGACGGCTGAGGCGGAGCCGCGTCCGCTGCTGGTGGTGGGCCTCGGCAATCCGGGGTCGGACTACGCGCAGACGCGACACAACGTGGGCGCGTGGTGCATCGCGTTACTGGCGAAGAAGTACCACGTGGAACTGAAGCGCGAGGGCCGCGTGGACAGCGCGACGATCAGCATCGACGGTCGGCGCGTGACGCTCGCGCGGCCTCGGTCGTTCATGAACGAGAGCGGCGGGCCGGTGGCGCAGGAGGCGAAGCGGTTGCACGCGCCGGCCTCGCAGGTCCTCGTGATCTACGACGAACTCGACCTGCCCGTGGGGCGGACGCGGATGCGGCTGCAGGGGTCGAGCGGCGGGAACAACGGGATAAAGTCGCTGATCTCGGCGCTGGGGAGCGAGCAGTTCGCGCGGATGCGCATCGGCATCGACCGGCCGTACGACGCGGGTGTGCCGGTACGTGATCCGGAGCGGATCGCGAGTTGGGTGCTGTCGCGGCCGAGCGCAGCGGACAAGGCGATCCTGGACGCCTCGGTGGCGCGTGTCGCCTCGGCGGTCGAGGTGGCGGTGCGCGAGGGGTATGACGTGGCGATGCGGATGCTCAACGAGGGGGAGGGCGGGAAGCCCTCGGGGGCTTCGGCGTTGTAGGAGCAGTTGGCGCAGGTTGTGCGTTCGAGCACTCAACCTCGGCAGGTAACGCGCGGCGATCTACACTGACTGGGTCACCTGCACCCACATCGAGGGCCACCCCACGCGGGGCGTCCCCGTTACCGCGTGGGGCGGGGATCGAGGAGTGCCGCGTCGTGAGTGATCTGTCTGCGCTGTTGCCGCTGCTGCAGAGGGTGGATCCGCTGCCGGAGGTGTTTGCACGCCTCGATGAGGGGCGGCCGGCGCGGGTGGGGGTCTCGGATGCGGCGAAGGCGGTGACGGGGGCGCTGTTGTGGCGGCGGGTGCAGCGGCCGGTGCTGTATGTGACGGCGCGCGAGGCGGATGCGCAGGCGGCAGCGGAGCAACTGTCGATGTGGGCGGGCGATGCGGCGGTGCAATTCCCGGCACCGGCAGCGCTGCCCTACCAGCGCGAGTCGGGCGACACCGAGGTGACGTGGCGACGGATCGGGGTGCTCGCGCGGATCGCGCAGGCCTCGTCGGGTGGGGTGCAGCCGTTGGTGATCGCCTCAGTGGCGGCGATCGCAGCGCACACGATGCGGCCGGCCGACCTCGGACGTGGGCCGGGGCGGCTGAAGCGCGGGGACCACGTATCGCTGGACGCGCTCGCGCTGGGGCTGGTCGAGGCGGGGTACGCGGTGGTGCCGCTGGTGGAGATCCCGGGGCAGGCGGCGCGGCGCGGAGGCATCCTCGATGTGTACCCGCCGGGTGCGCCGCGGCCGGTGCGGATCGAGTTCTTCGGGCCGGAGGTGGAGTCGATCCGCGCGTTCGACATCGAGAGCCAGCGGACGGTGGGGACGCTGGACGAGGTGCTGATCGGGCCGGCGCGCGAGTGGTTCCCGACGCGCGAGGAGTTGAGCCGCCTCGCAGGGCGGCTCGACGAGGTGCGCGACGCGCAGGCGCAGGAGGCGCTGCACGTGCTGCGCGCGGGCGAACTGACGGACGCGGCGCTGTACGGCCCGCTCGCGGTGGAGTCGACGATCCTCGACCACCTGCGCGACGGGGGCCTCGTGATCCTCGACGAGCGCGAAGCGATCGAGGCAGCGATGGCCGACCTGGACGAGCTGGCGGAGGAGCGGCGCAAGGAGATGGCGGGGCGCGGGGAACTCGACCCGCGCGCGCCGCTGCCACACGAGCCACGCGAGCGGCTGAAGGGCGCCCTCGATGGTCGGGGGTTGCGCGCGGAACTCGGACGGTGGGTGACGGGCGCGGAGCCGGGGGCGTTCCGGCTGCCGTTCAAGACGGCGGACGCGTACGCGGGACGGCTGACGGACGCCGCACGCGACCACCAGCGCCAGGTGGCGCGCGGCGACCGCATCGCGGTGGTGACCCAGCAGGCACAGCGGTATGTCGAAGTCCTCGGCGAGAACGGTGTGCGCACGTCGGTGTTGGACGCGATGCCCGCGAAGCCGGCGCGCGGGACGCTGGCGCTACTGCAGGGGTCGCTGCCCGAGGGCTGGGCGATCCAGACAGCGGACGGGATCGCCTCGCTGTCGACGGACCGCGAGCTGTTCGGGTTCGTGAAGCGACGGCGGACGCTGCGCACGCGCACGACGCACCGCTCGCGCTTCCTGGCGGAGGTGTCACCGGGCGACTTCGTTGTCCACGCCGACCACGGCATCGCACGCTTCGGCGGGATGGTGCGACGGATGGTGGGCGAGGAGGAGCGGGACTACCTCGAACTGCGGTACGCCGGCGAGGACCGCCTGTACGTGCCGGTGGAGCAGGTGGACCGCGTCACTCGCTACAACGGGCCAGCCGGACATGTGCCTCGGCTGACCAGACTGGGGACGCAGGAGTGGACACGCGCCCGGCAGCGGGTGAAGGGCGCGATCGAACTCGTCGCGCAGGACCTGATCCGGCTGTACGCGGCGCGGCAGATGCTACAGGGGCACGCGTTCGGGGCGGACACGCAGTGGCAGGGCGAGATGGAGGAGGCGTTCCCGTACGAGGAGACGCCAGACCAGATCGAAGCCCTCGGCGCGGTGAAGAGTGACATGCAGTCGGCGCAGCCGATGGACCGCATCATCTGCGGGGACGTCGGCTTCGGGAAGACCGAGATCGCCGTGCGCGCGGCGTTCAAGGCGGTGCAGGAGGGCTACCAAGTCGCGGTGCTGGTGCCGACGACGGTGCTGTCCGAGCAGCACCTGCGCACGTTCCGCGAGCGGCTCTCCGGCTTCCCCGTGCGCATCGATGTGATCTCGCGGTTCCGCTCCGACCAGGAGGTGCGGGAGATCCTCGAGCGGGCGAAGGCGGGGCAGATCGACATCCTGATCGGGACGCATCGGCTGCTCGATCCGCACATCGAGTTCGCGAACCTCGGACTGGTGGTGATCGACGAGGAGCAGCGATTCGGGGTGACGCACAAGGAGCGGCTGAAGCGGATGCGGCTGGAGGTGGACGTGCTGACGCTGTCCGCGACGCCGATCCCGCGCACGCTGCACATGGCGCTGACCGGCATCCGCGACATGAGCACGATCGAGACGGCCCCCGAGGGACGCCAACCGGTGCAGACGTACGTCATGGAGTGGGACGCGCCGATCGCACGCGAGGCGATCCTGCACGAGATCGACCGCGGCGGGCAGGTGTTCGTCGTCCACAACCGCGTACACAGCATCGACGAGTTCGCCGACACGCTGCGCGCGCTGGTGCCGGAGGCGCGCATCGTCGTGGGCCACGGACAGATGCCAGAGAGCATCCTGAAATCAGTGATGGAGAAGTTCTCCGAAGGGGAGTTCGACGTCCTGGTCTGCACGACGATCATCGAGTCGGGCATCGACATCCCGAACGCGAACACGCTGATCGTGGACCGCTCCGACCTGCTGGGGCTTGCGCAGATGTACCAGTTGCGCGGGCGTGTCGGCCGAGGGGCGAACCAGGCCTCGGCGTACCTCTTCCACCCGCGCGGCCGCATCCTAACCGAGGAGGCGCAGGCGCGCCTCGCCACGATCTTCGAAGCGACGGAGCTGGGCGCGGGGTTCCAGGTGGCGCTGCGCGACCTCGAGATCCGCGGGGCGGGCAACCTGCTCGGCGCGGAGCAGAGCGGGCACATCGCGTCGGTGGGGTTCGACCTGTACACGGAGATGCTGGCCGAGGCGGTCGAGGGGTTGCGCGCGCAGCACGAGCACCGCGCGCCGCAGACGCTGCCGCATGAGGACCGCGACGCGCTGCGAAGCATCGTGATCGACCTGCCGGTCGCCTCGTACATCCCGGAGTCGTACGTGCAGGACCTCGAAGCGCGGCTGGCGCTGTACCAGCGGGTGGCCGGCCTGAGGTCGCGCGCGGACGCCGAGGCGCTCGCAATGGAGACCGAGGACCGGTTCGGGGCGCTGCCCGAGCCGCTGTCAAACATGCTCGCGCTGGCGCGGCTGCGACTGACGGCGCGGGCGGCGGGGATCGCCTCGGTGCGCGTGGAGGGCGACGAGTTCCTCCTCCAGGCGACCTCCGACCACCCGTTCTCGATGCGACGGCTGCCCTCGCTGCCACGCGACGTGAATATCGGGCGGGCGCAGATCCGCGTGCCGCGTCGGGCGCTAGGCGAGGCGTGGCTGGGGCCGGTGGAGGCGCTGCTGCGGCTGCTCGCGGGCGAGCGTGAACCGGCGCTCGCCTCGGTGTAGTCGCCATGTAGCCGCGCCGGTATCGTCCGCACATGCGGATCAAGGCGGCCTTCCTCGACTTCGACGGCACGCTGGGTGAGATGCGCCCGTCGCATCTCACCGCGTACCGCGCTGCTGCCGCCGAGTGCGGCATCGAGGTGAGCGAGGAAGCCCTCGCGGCACGCGCCCTCGACGATGCGTGGGCGCGCTGGATGACGCCCGACGGCGCACTGCACCTCGAGGAGTCGGCGAGCGAAGAGGCGTTCCGCGAGGTGCGGGTCGCGCTCGCGATCGACCGGCTGCGGGCCGCGGGCGCGCAGGCGGACGAAGCGACGCTCCGCCAGGCCGCCGAACTCGTCGCGGACGTGGAGGGCGACCGTGACTGGTACGCGCTGTACGAGGACACGGCGCCCGCGCTCGACCGCCTGGCTCAGGCGGGGGTGGAGGCGGTGATCGTCTCGAACCACGTGTGGCGGCTGCCGGAGATCCTGCGCGGGCTCGGCCTGGGGGCGAAGTTAGAGGGTGTGGTGACGAGCGCGCGCGTGGGCGCACGGAAGCCACACCCGCGCATCTTCGAGCACGCGCTGCGGCTCACCTCGGCGCGGCCGGAGGAGATCGTGATGGTGGGGGACTCGCTGAGCGCGGATGTCGAGGGTGGCAAGCGCGCAGGGCTGCACGGGGTGTACCTCGATCGTCGCGGGCGGGCGGCGCCCGAAGGGGTGACGACGATCCGCACGCTGCTGGACATCCCCCTCGAATGGCCGCCCTCGTGACCGTGCTGCCCGTGGTGCGCCTGGTGCCGATCGCCCTCGGTGAGCGGGATGCGTTCTTCGCGGCGTACGAGGCGTATTCGGCGGAACTCGAACCGTTCGACCCGGCACAAGAGCCGACGGACGTGGCCGCGTACCGCGAGGCGGTTGAGGACGACCTGTCCTACGAGGACTCCGGGCGGGAGTTGTCGTGGATCCTCGTGGGTGGGGAGCGGGCAGGGTTCGTGGTGCTGCGGCACCTGCCGGACTGGCTCGACCCGGACCGGATGATCACGACGATCGCGGAGTTCTGCGTGTTCGCGCCGCACCGCCGAGGTGGCATCGGGCGGGCCGCCGTGCTCGCGATCCTCGCGCAGGAGCGAGCGCGCGGGACGTACGAGGTGGAGGCGGGGATCCTGCGTGACAACGAGGCGGCACACGCCTTCTGGGGCGCCCTCGGCTTTGAGGTGCGGCAGGTACACACGGCCCGCCGTCCGTAGGTCGGACTCACCTCGGAGTACCGCGCTCGACGGAACGTCCGGGGGGCCGGGAGTACGATAGACGGCGCCCGAGGGCCTCGACTGAGTGCCTGCCACCGACTGCCAAGGAGCCACGTGTGAAGCCTGCGATCTGGGACGTCCACTGCCACTTCCCGCGCAACTGGGAGGACCCGGACAGCCAGGACCACGGCAAGGCCCTCGATGAGCGCGCGGACGCGCTGCGGGAGGCGGGCGTGGTGAAGGCGTCGCTGCTGATGGGCGGCCGCTTCGGGCTGAGTTACGAGGAAGGCCTCGAGTGGTCGAAGCGGCATCCGGACCTCTTCGTCCCGAGCGCCGTGGTCGACCCGGAAGAACTCGGCTATCGCGACATCAAGAAGCTCTTCGAGCAGGGGTACGAGGGTCTGAAGATGATCGGCGTGCGCCGCGCGTACGACGACTACAAGTACTTCCCCGTGTACGCGGCCGCCGAGGAAGTCGGGATGCCGATCCTGATGCACATGGGGGTCATCGGCGGGGGCGTCGACTACGCGATCACGCACCCGAGGCGTGACCCGCGGGCGGCGGAGAGCATGGCGCGGATGGAGAAGATGGGGCGGATGCAGGGGCGCGACGTCTCCGCGACGCGGATGCGCCCGTTCCACATGGACACCATCGCGAACAACTTCCCGCGGCTGAAGATGATCGGCGCCCACATGGGCGGCACGGGCAACTACGACGAGGCCGCCTCGGTCACTCGGTGGCGACACAACGTGTTCCTGGACATGTCCGGCGGCGACACGATCGAGCGCCACGCGGTGGAGCGTCGCTTGGTGAAGCACGAGATCGGCGTCGAGAAGTTGACGTGGGGCTCGGACTGCAACAACGACGAGATCGCGCAGCACATCGTGAACCTCGAAGGGATCTTCGAGCAGGTCGGACTGACCGACGACGAGGCGAACCGCATCCGCTGGGCGAACGCGGCCGAGCTCTTCGGCTTCGAGACGCCCGTGATGGCTGCCGAGTAGGCCTGCCGGTGCCCGACGACCGCGACCCCGAGGACGATCTGCCACCACTCTCACCGTGGGCAGTGCGCCCCTCGCTGCCGCATAGCCTCGACGATGAGGATGAGATCCCCGCGACCTCGGACGACACGTCCGCGCCGCGCCGCTCGATCTTCAACCGCTTCCGTCGAGGGCGCACACCCGCGCCGGAGTTGCAGTCGCGCCTGCTGCTGCCGGACGACGAGCCCGCAGCCGTCGAGGACGCGCCCAGGGACGATGTCGTGCCGCCGTCCGTTGAGCCCGCGCGCTCGCCATGGCAGCGCACCGAGGACAGCGGGCCCCTGGCGGCGGTGACCCCGCCTGCGCCGGCGCCACCCGAACGACCTCGCCCGCCCCTCGACACGGTCGTGGCGGCCTCGGTGCCCGAGGCGGTGGAGCCTCCACGACCTACCCGGGAGCCCGAGGACGCGCGCCCGCCTGCACCAGCGGCGGAGATGCCCGCGTCGCCTGGGCCGCCCGCGCTGCCCTCGGTATTCCCTTCGGCACCACCGCCAGTCGTCGAGGCCGTGTCGTCGGCCGCTGCGTCGGCCGCTGCGCCGCCTGCTGCTACGCCAACGCCTGCGCCACCCCCACCGGTCGCAGCTCCGAGCCCGGCCCCCACCGCGGTCCGCAGCCTCGCTCCTGTCCCGGCCCCGGCGCCTCGCGTCCCCGAGGAGCGCCCGACCGCGGTGCCGGACGAGCCCGAGAGTGCCCGTGAGTCCTTGATGGCGTGGGCCTCGCTACGGCCGATCCCGGTGCCAATGAACCCGTACATGGTGGTGCTGGCGGGGGTCGTCACGCTGGTGACGCTGGCGTACCTGCTCGTCGAGCCGAGCCCGCGGTGGTTCTTGATCATGGGGGCGATCGCGGTCGCGGGCGGACTCGATGGTGTGCTGCGCGCCACCTGGCGAGTGACGTACCGCGACGCGGAGACGACACCGGCTCTGTTCATGCCAGCGCTGTTCATCCTCGCGGTGCCACCGCTGATCGAGCACAACGTCCGAGGCCTGAACGTGATCCCGGCCGGGATCGCCGTCGGCGTGGCGTTCTTCGGCATCGTGGCGGCGCAGGTGGGGTCGGCGCGGCCGGGCGCCTCGTACTACCCGTGGGCACGGACGATCTCCACGGCGGGCGCGTACGCCGCCGCCTTCGCGTTCTTCTCGCTCACCTACGTGTACGACCTCGGCGCGGGGGCATCGGCGCTCGCGTGTGGCCTCGTCGCGCTGATGCTGGCGATCGAGGTGCTGCGTGAGGGTGAGGTGGACGCGGCGGAGACGGCGGGCTACGCGGCGGCAGCAGGCGCGGCCGTCGGACAGTGGTGCTTTGCGCTGCACTACCTTCCGGTGGACGGCTACCTCGCAGGGCTCGCCGTGGTCCTCGGCTTCCTCGTGGTGACGGGGCTGCTGCAGGCGTACATCACGCGCAGCTTGGATCGTCGCACAACGATCGACCACGCCGTGATCGCGACGGCGGGAGCCGCCCTCGTGATCGGGGCGCGCGTGGCCGGGCTGGCGTAAACAGCGCGTGGACTCATTGGCCGGGCGGATCGAGCCGTTAAGACGGTGGTTCAACGAGGGCGTCGGACGCCCTCGATTCATCGCGATCCTGTCGCCTACCTGACTACCGTGCGTAGAGGGCGCCCGTGCGGCGCTCCGAGGTGTCGTGCGACTGCATCCCGCGGCGGACTTCGCGGCGGCGATCGTGTTCATCGATGTGCTGGCGGAAGACAACCTCGCGACCGCGACGGTGGCGAGCCGGCGCGTGGTGGACCCTCGAGTGCGCGTGTTCCACGACCCGAACAAGCGCGCGGGACGGTCGATGGCGCGGACGCTCGGGTGGCAGCATCACATCGCCTGGGACTGTTACCTGTACTACCCCGCTGGCGCGCGCTGGGATGGGCCGCACATGCCACCGGCACCGCGCTGGATTCACCAGCTGCGCGACCGCGAGGTGTGGGAGGCCGAACGACCCGGCGAGACGAACACCGAGTGGACGAGCCAGATCCAGGAGCAGACCGAGGCGCTCTCGTACCGGTTCCGGACGGGCGGGGGACTGGTGAGCGCGCTGCGATCGATGGCGGCCGAGGTGCTCATGCGGCGGTGAGCCTCGCTGCTACGGCCTGTACCTCCGCGCTGAGGCTTCGGCGCACTCAGGCGTCCTGGCCGGGAGACAGTTGGGCGATCCGATCGGCGAGGGCGAGCGCGCCGATCTCGCGGAGGGCGGCTGCCGCGCGCTGCCAGTCGGGCGTGCCGGTGGGCGGGAGTGAGACAGGGACGTCAGGGCGCATCTGCACGACATCGCGGAAGGTCAGGACCAGTCCGGCTTCGGACGGGCGGCCCCATACTCGCAGGACCTCATCGAGTGTGCCGTGCTTCAAGAGCAGGGCGGCTGCGGTCTTCGGGCCGATCCCTCGAGCGCCCGGGATGCGGTCCGAGGCGTCGCCGCTGAGTGCCTTGAAGGCAACGACCTGCTCGGGGAGGACGCCCATGCGTTCGACCACCTCGAGGGGACCGATCCGATCGATCAGGCTTGCGCCTCGTCGGGGGTTGAGGACGGTCACGTGGTCGGAGACGAGTTGGTAGGCGTCGCGGTCGTTGGTGAGCAGCAGACAAATGCCGCCTCGCGCGACCTCGACTGCCGCGGCAGCCGCCATCAGGTCGTCCGCCTCGAAGCCAGCCTCGCGGGCGACGCCGAAGCCGAAGGCGGTGCAAAGGGCAGGGAGCGCCTCCAACTGATCGAGTATCTCGGTGTCGAACTCCCGCCCGTTCTGGTACTGCGGCCACAGGGCATGGCGGTAGGTGCTGACGCTGAGCGTGTCCCAGGCGACAAACACGCCACGCGGCTGCTCGTTCGCCCACACCGCTACGAGCATGTTGACGAAGCCGACGATCGCGTTGATGGGCTCCCCCGTCGGGCTCACGACGGTCTTCGGCGTCGAGTGGTACGCGCGATGCGTCAGGTTGTCACCGTCGACGATCAGGAGCGGGCGTTCCGAGTGATCCTCATGCATCGAGCGATTATGCGTCTCCGTGGTCGATCCCGCCTCGGCCTGCCGGCGACGCCGATGCTCCCCGGACGATGACGATCCTCTCGTCGCTAGATCTGGCGGATGGTGAGTGTCTGGCCCGCCGTGGACGAGGCGCGGAGTGAGATGCCCTCGGATGTGTGGGTGGGGTCATCGACCCACTGGAAGCGCAGGCCACCGCTGTCGTCTGTGCGGGCGAAGATGAACCGATGGCCGCCGGTGTAGCCGGACCCCGGCAGCAAGAATCCCGGCCCCTCCAGCACCACATGGACGGTGACGCCGGCACACGCGGTGCCGTCCGCTTCCTTCAGCATCGCTAGGAAGGTCGCACGCTCGCCAAGCGGTGCGGGCGGAGTGTGGGCAGCGAACGGCACGCGGCGGTCTCCTCGGGCGGCAGGCTCGCCTGCAACGGTGGCTCTGCTAGCATCCCGTATACGGTCGGGGAGTGGCGCAGTCTGGCAGCGCACCAGTCTGGGGGACTGGGGGTCGTGGGTTCAAATCCCGCCTCCCCGACCATCTTCCCCCACACACCAAACTCGAGGAGTGCCTGTGAAGCGCGCGTTCGGTGCGCTGGGCACGTTGATTGCTGCTGACGGGTGCGTCGCGGCGATACCGCTGTTCGCCTCGATCCTCGCGGCGGTGCTCGGGATGCTGACAATCGTGGGGCTGTACGTGCTGCGGCTCGTGCGACGGCGGCGGCCGCCGCAGGGGTAGCACCCGAGGGAGCCTCGAAGTCTCGCTCAACAGAAAGCGGCGGCTCTTGCGAGCCGCCGCTTCGTTGTCTGCGGTCCGCCTCGCCTGCCTCGATGATGTCGAGGGCAGGCAAGACGGGGTGCTTCAAGTGCTAGGCGCGACCGGGGTTCTGGCCCTCGTCGATCCAGACCGAGCGCATCTGGTCGGAGGAGTAGCAGGTGGAACCGCCGGCGAGGCCGTGCGGGCGGTAGTTCAACATGTAGTTGTGCCAACCGTGCCGCTGGAGAGCCATCGGCCACCAAGCCTGATAGACCTTGTCGTGGATCAGGGTGTTGATCTGACCGAAGATCTCCTTCTGAGCCTCAGGGTTCGACTCCGCACGCTGCTTGGCGAGCAGCGCGTCGAGCGCCGGGTCCTCGATGGACCCGTAGTTGAGACCACCTTTAGAGGAGTAGAACGGCGTGAGCCACTGGTCCATGGAGTACGCCGGGGGGCCCCAGAGGACGCCGATGGCGTCCTTGTAGTTGCGGTCCGACATCAAGGTGACGTGAGTCGGGTTGTCCAGGTCCTTCCAGGTGATCTTGACTTCCTTGAGGCTGTTGTTAATCCCCGGAATCACGATGCCCGTGAACTGGTTCTTGTTGTAGTAGGAGGCCAACTCGAAGGTGAGCGGCTTCGCCGCGGTGTAACCCGCAGCCTGCATCATCTTGGAGGCCTCAGCCGGGTTGAACTGATACCACGGGCCGTTCACCTTCGCCGTCGGGTACTTGTCCAGCCAGAACGCCCACGGCATGGGCGAGTTGGAGTACGGGCCTTCCGGGTTCTGGTTGTCTCCGCCGTTGTTCGCGAGGTCGAAGTCCTTGCGGTCGAACGCGAGCGACATCGCACGACGGATGCGCTCGTCCTTGAAGATCGGGTTCTTCATCTGAAACTGCCAGCCGTTGACGTTGATGCCAGAGGACAACGGGATGGTGGAACCGACCATGTCGTCGCTGTTCTCAGCGAAAACGTCGGCCAGTGTCTTCTTGTCCGGGGCGCCGTAGTCGAAGTAGTTGTCCGTCTTGAAGCCGGCGCGCAGGGCGTTGGCGTCTTCCTGGACGTAGAACTCGATCGCGTCAACGTACGGGAGGCCGTTCTCGTAGTAGTCCGGGTTCTTCACGAAGACGGAGCGCTGCTTCTTGGTCCACTCCTTCTGGATGAAGGGGCCGGTACCCATGGCCTTCTCGTTACGCAGGGTCTCGTTGTCGACGAGTTCCTTCATATACAGCCAGGACCACGCCGCAGTCTCCTTCGGGAAGTCCGGCTTGGGGCCGTTGAGGGTGACCTTCAGCGTGTACTTGTCCGGCGTCTCGGTCTTTGTGATGTCGGAAAAGACGTCCTTCTGCGAACCCGCGAGGTAGAGCTTGATGCTCTGGGTGACGTCCTCAACG
>CANFFZ010000043.1 GCA_947446155.1 Chloroflexota bacterium
GCAGCGGACCACGCGCCAGCGGGATCGTGATACGCCGAAAGACGTGCGCGCGCGACGCTCCGAGGGTGCGTGCGATCGCCTCGAGTTCCGGGTCGACAGCCTCGAAGCCTGCGCGCGCGGCACGGACGTAGAGCGGCGCAGCGACGAAGGTCTGGGCGACGATGACGGCGAGCATGGTGAAGGGGAGCGCGAACCCGGTGAACGCCTCGATCGGCTCGCCGAGCAGGCCGCGGCGCCCGAAGGCGGTGAGCAGCGCGACGCCCGCGACGGTGGGCGGCAGGACGATCGGCAGGTCGAGCAGGGCATCGAGCACCGCACCACCGGGGATCTGGCGGCGGGCGAGGAGGTAGGCGACGGGTGTGCCGAACAGCAGGCTCAGAGCGACCGAGATGAGCGTGGTGATCAGGGAGACCCGCAAGGCGGTGCCGACGACGGGATCGCCGAGTGCCTCGCGCGCCCTCGGATCCTCGATGGCCCGCCAGATCAGACCGGCGAAGGGCAGGAGAAAGAACAGCGCGAAAACGGTCGCCAGCAGGGCGACGGCGAGGGTGATCCCGGAAGGACGGCGGAGCGTCATCGAGGCGGGATGGTAAAGCCACGCTTCGTCAGGAAGGCCTGACCCTCGGCGCCGCGGACAAAGGCGACGAAGGCGGCAGCGGTGTTGGCGTTCTTCCCGCCGGTAAGCGGGGCGATGAAGTACTCGGCGGTCACGTTGTAGGCGTTCGGGATCGCGACGGGCTCCACCTCGGGTGCGGTCGCGATATCCGTGCTGTAGATGATGGCGGCGTCCGCCTCGCCGAGTTGGACCTTGGTAAGGACGGCGCGGACGTTCGCCTCGCGGCTCTTCACGTTCGCCATCACCTTCGCCTGGAAGCCCGCACCAAACGCGACGGACTTCTCGGCCGCGGCGAGCGACTGGATGGCATAGCTCCCCACGGGCACCCCGTCTGCGGCCAGGATCACCTTCAGGTTCGGCTTCGCGAGGTCGGCGTAGGTCGCGACCGCAGTCGAACCCTTCGGCTTCGCGATCAGGAGACGGTTGAGGGCGAAGACGGCACCGGCAGCAGACTTCCGCTCCGTCTTTACGGCGTCCATCTGCGCCCGGTCAGCGGAGGCGAAGACATCCGCCGGAGAGCCCTCGTTGACCTGGGTGGCGAGCGCGGCCGAGGACGCGAAGTTCAGCGTGACTTTGGTCCCGGCGTACTTCACCTCAAAGGCCTTCGCGGTGTCGGTGAACGCCTCGGTCAGTGACGAGGCCGCCGAGACGATGATCTCGCCCGTGACGGGAGGTGCCGTGGCCACCGGCGCGCTCGACCCCGCAGACGTGGTTGCACTCGGGGTGGCGGGCGCTGCGGTGTCGCCACCACAGGCCATCGCGGCGAGTGCCGCGAGCGCGACCGCGAGGACTACGAAGCGGCGCGTGAGCGCGGTCGTGTGTGCGTGTCGAGCCATGCCAGTACCCCTTCAGCGGCGGTTAGCCGCGACTCCCAGACCAAACGTTCGAAGCCCTCGGCGGTCTCGAGGTGCGCGCGGGCGTCGTCGATGTAGGTGCGGCAGACCTGAGCCTGAGCGCGGATGAACGCACGCTCGGCGGCGGGATCGATCTGACGCAGGAAGAACCACTTCAGCAGGAAGTCCTGGCGCACCTCGCGCATGCGGGACACCGGCTGCTTCAGCCAGGCGCGCAGGACAGACCAGCCGTCCTCGTTCGGGACGTAGATCCGACGCGGCGGACGGCGACCGACGCGCACCTCGTCCCAATCGACGAGGGCACGGCGTTCGAGGCCGCGCAGGTAGGTGTAGATGGTGCTCTGGTCGGCTGGCGCGATCAGCGCGAGCGGTGACGCATCCCAGCGGCGGGCAACCTCGTACCCGTGGCCAGCCTCGATCGCGAGGAAGGCGAGGGCGGCGTATTCGCCGGACTGGAGGTCGGTCGGTGCTGCCATGTGCCGAAGGTACTCACCTGTTGATTATTTGGCAAGAAAGTATTTCACGCGAGAATGAGACGGCGCCCTCGAGCGGAAGGGCGGAGGACAGCGTCAGGCGCTGGCTCGTGACCCCCGGAGCCTCGCACATCGAGGGGTATCATCCGCCCGCAGCCGAGGGGCCCTGCTGACAGGGTGGCTGCGGAGGGCCGAGCAATGCTCGAAGACGTGCGCGTGGTGGATCTCTCGCGAGAGCCGGGCGCCACCTACGCAGCGCGCCTGTTCGCGCTGCTGGGCGCCGACGTCGTTAAGGTCGAGCCGCCCGATGGCGACCCGGCCCGGCGGCGCGGCCCTCGGCGCGGCGACGACGGCGAGACGAGCGCGCTGTATGCCTACCTGAACGCGGCGAAACGATCGGCCGTCCTCGACCCGAGCGACGAGGCGCAGCGCGCGACGCTCCTCCGCCTGATCGAGCGCGCCGACGTGGTATTCGAGGACGGCGCGCCAGGGTGGTGGAAGGCGCAGGGCATCGACCTCGACGCGCTCGTGGAGACACACCAACGGCTCGTGGTGGTCTCGGTCACGCCGTTCGGGCAGGACGGGCCGCGCGCGGGGTGGCGAGCGACGGCGCTGACGGCGCACGCGTCCGGCGGGCAGTTAATGCTGTGTGGCGAGACCGACCTGCCGCCGCTGAAGGTCGTGGGCCAGCAGGCGTACTACCAGGCCGGGCTGCACGCGTTCTCCTCCGCACTCACCGCGATGTACGCAGTGCGCCGAGACGGCCTCGGCGACCGCATCGACCTCTCGATCCAGGAAGTGCAGAACGCCAGCCTCGAAGGCGCAGGGCCGGGCGCGATGGTGCGCGGGTTCGACCTCGAACGGGTGGGGAACCAGGCGCGCGCGGTGTGGGGGATCTACCCGTGCGCAGACGGCTACGTCGGTGTGGCCTCGATGGCGCGGCAGACAGGGTCGGTCTACCGCTGCATCGAGCACCCCGAACTCGCCGAGGACCCGCGGTTCGCCGACCTCATCGGCAATCCGGAGATGAACGAGATCGCCACGCTGCTGATCAACGAGTGGACGATGGCCCGAGGCGCGCACGAGATCTTCGAGGAGTCCCAGCGGCACCGCGCGCCCTTCTCACTGATCCCGACACCGCGCGACCTGCTGAAGTGGGCACCGCTGGAACAGGCGAAGTTCTGGACTGAGGTCACCCACCCACGTCTCGGGAAGCACGCGCTGCCGGGCGCGCCGTTCACGCTCAACGGCGAACGTGCGCGCGCCTCGGGCCCCGCGCCACTCCTCGGCCAGCACACCGCCGAGGTGGTGGCGGAGGCCGCTGAGCCGGGTGCGCCCGTCCGCGCCGCCACAGGCAGTCGCGCGCGACTGCCGTTCGAGGGGCTGCGCGTGCTCGATCTATCGCAGGTGTGGGCAGGGCCGTACGCCGCTCGCTTCCTCGCGGACATGGGGGCGGACGTCATCCACATCGAGGGGCCGCAGTTCCCGGATGCGGTGCGCGGCGTCGGACGCGGAGATGACCCGCGGGCATTCAACAAGGCTGCCTACTTCAACGAGTACAACCGCAACAAGCGCGGGCTAGCGCTCGACCTGCACCAGCCGGAGGGCATGGAGGCGTTCAAGCGCCTCGTCCCACTCGCGGATGTGGTGCTGGAAAACTGGAGCGTGGGCGTCGCGGAACGCCTCGGCATGGGGTACGAGGACCTGCGAGCGCTGAACCCTCGGATCTCACTCGTGCAGATACCAGGCTTCTCGAAGGAACTACCGGAGTCGGAACGCGTCGGCTTCGGCCCCACCATCGAGCAGATGGGCGGGCTCGTTGCGCTGCAGGGCTACGAGGGCGGGCCACCGCACAAGAGCGGAATCTCGTACGGTGATCCCATCGGCGGGATCATCGCGGCGGGTGCCACGGCGCTTGCGCTATGGCGTCGCGAGAGCGGCGCCGGCGAGGGCTGTCACATCGTCGTCTCGCAGCGCGACAATGTGATCGGGATGGTGGGGGAGTTCATGGTGGCCGAGTCGCTGGGCCTCGACTATCCCGTACGCGAGGGCAACCGCGACCGGGACGCTGCACCGCACAACGTCTACCGCACCCGCGACGACGAGGGCCGCTGGCTGGTCGATGTCTCGTTCAAGCGCGTGTCGGAGTACCACGACACCTGGG
This sequence comes from Chloroflexota bacterium, assembly GCA_947446155.1. The sequence continues at coordinate 4,108 of CANFFZ010000043.1, forward strand.
TCGCGATCGCCGTGGACTCGGACGAGGCGTGGCAGGCGCTTCGAGGTGTGGTGCGAGATGTGCGCCTCGATCTCCCGGCGTACGCGACGCTGGATGGACGAAAGGCCGGCGAGGCCGCGATCGATGCGGTGCTCGGCGAGTGGGTGCGAGACCGTGATGGGACCGAGGTAGCCGAGGCGCTGCAGGCGGTTGGTGTCGCCTCGAGCCCGGTGCTATCGGCGCTGATGCTGGTGTCCGACCCACACATGGTGGCACGCGCGAACTTCCCGACGACGGTCCACCCCGAGGCGGGTGAAGTGCTGACGTCTCGCCCCGTGTGGCGGATGAAGCGCCGGCCCACGCCTCGACCGAACGCGGGGCCGACGTTCGGCCAGCACAACCGTGAGGTGATGCGCGACCTCGCGGGGTACTCGGACGCCAAGGTGGACGCGTTCGAGGCGAGCGGGCTGCTCGCGACCGTGCCGACGCGCGCATGACATCTGAGACGCCTCGGGAGCAGACGCCCGAGGAAGCCGAGGAGTACCGCCGTTCACTGCGGAAGGAGAACCGAAAGAAGGGTCTCCTGATCGTGAACACGGGCACTGGCAAGGGGAAGACAACGGCGGCATTCGGCCTCGCGATGCGCGCGCGCGGTCGAGGGATGCGCGTCGCGATGATCCAGTTCATCAAGCCCGGCACGGCCAACTTCGGCGAGATCCGCGCGGCGCGCGAACTCGGCATCGAAGTGCAGGGCATGGGCGACGGGTGGACGTGGCGCAGCAAGGACCTCGACGAGTCGGCGGAACTCGCGCGGGTCGGTTGGGCGCGCGCGCAGGAGGTGATCGCCGCCGGCGAGCACGACCTGGTGGTCCTCGATGAGTTCACCTACCCGATGCACTACGGCTGGCTGGACACCACGGAAGTGCTCGCGTGGATCGCCGCGAACAAGCCCTTGATGCTCCACCTGGCGATCACCGGCCGGTACGCTCCGGACGCGCTGATCGAGGCGGCCGACCTGGTGACGGAGATGCGGCTGATCAAGCACCCATTCAAGGAACAGGGCATCCGCGCCCAGCCCGGCATCGAGTTCTAGCCGGCCTTCGCTCTCGGTTAGCCCTCGCGGACGCCGGGGGCCTCCGGGCCCGTCGCGGCGAAGCCAGCAGCGATAAGCCCGTCGATCTTCGTCTGGTCGACGCCAGCCTTGCGCAGGAAGTCGACCGTGTCGGCGCCGGGCTTCGGCGCGCCGCGCTCGGCGCCGCCGGGGGTGCGCGAGAGTTTCACCGGGGTGTTGGCATCTCCTTCAGGTCGCCGCCGGCGCAGAACGCCTTCTGGCCGGTGCCCGTGAGCACGATGGCCCGCACCTCCGAATCCGCCTCGGCTCGATTCATCGCCTCGGCGAGTTGGAGGCGGAGGAGGTACGAGAGGACGTGGTAGCGGTCTGGCTGGTTCAGGCTGATGAGCGTGACCGGGCCGTGGCGCTCTTCGAGGACGAACTGCGGGGTGTCAGTCATTCGCGCTGTCTTTCGGGTGGGCCGGCCTCGAAACCGATTGGCACCGAGGCGGGACGACGTGTCCCCGGTGTCTACTCCGACGCCGTTCGAGGTGTCAACGGCAACCGGTTGCCTCGGCCGAGGAAGCCGCCGTCCCGTACTAGAGTCGACCTGCTGCACGCGATTGCGAGGGGTTGCGGGCGGGCGTAGTGTCCGGCGCGCTCTCGATTCCCCAGCCGTCGAGGGCAGGAGCCACCGCCTGATCAACAAAGTGGTCGCCACGTTCGACGAGGCCGTCGCTGACATGCAGGACGGCGCCACGATCCACTTCGGCGGGTTCGCATCGCCGTTCAACACCCCGTCCTACCTCGTGGCTGCTGTCGCGCGACGCGGCGTGACCGGGCTGACGGCGATCTCGACCTCGATGGGCCGAGGGGTGAAGCACCGCGACTCGCAGTCGCCGTGGTTGCCGCCCGAATTGCGCCCGCTCGACTTCTTCGACGTGGCACTCATGGCCGAACTCGGGCAGCTGAAGAAGGGGATCACCACCTTCGCCGTCGGCGCGCGCCACGACCTCATCTACCCGTTCGAGGAGCGGCTGACCGAGGGCAGCGTGGAGGTCGAGGTGCTCGGCCAGGGCTCGCTCGCCGAGCGGATCCGATGCGCGCGTGCGGGGATCGCCGCCTTCTACACGCCGGTCGGGCCGGGGACGGACGTGGCGAACGGCAAAGAAGTCCGCGACTTCGACGGCGTACCGCACGTCCTCGAAACCGCGCTCCACGCTGACTTTGCGCTGATCCGGGCGTGGAAGGCGGACCGCTACGGCAACCTGATCTTCCGAGGGCCTCGGTCGTTCAACGAGACGATGGCGGGCGCCGCGCGGATCACCATCGCGGAGGTGGACGAGGTGGTGCCGCTGGGCGATCTGAAGCCCGAGCAGATCCATACCGCCGGTATCTATGTGCAGCGCGTCGTCGTTCGGCCCGCGGCGCCGGTCACCTCCTGGGAGGTGCCACAGTGAGCGCCGGCGAGCCCGAGCGGCTGCATCCGACGGTCATGGCGATGATCGTGACGCGAGACTTCCAGGACGGCTTCGCCGTCAACCTCGGCGTGGGATTGCCCCTCGAGTGCGCGAACGCGATGCCGGCCGGGCGGGAGATCCTGCTGCACTCCGAGTTGGGGCTGCTCGGCTTCGGCCCGGTCATCAGCGACCACACGAAGGCCGACCCCTACGTGACGATGGTGGGGAATCTGCCGGTCGAGGCGCTCCCCGGGATGGTCTTCCTGAGCCACGACGAGTCGTTCGCGATGATCCGCGGCAAGCACCTAGACGTCTGCGTCCTCGGGGGTCTCCAGGTGGATGTGGAGGGGAACCTCGCGAACACGCAGTTCGAGGGGAAGCCAGCCGGGAACCTCGGTGGCGCCCCAGATCTCGCCTACGGGGCGAAGCGGACGGTGGTGATGATGCACCACACCACGCACGACGGGACGCCGAAGGTTGTGACGCGCTGCACATTGCCGCTCACGGCACCTCGATGCGTGTCCCGCCTCGTGACGGACGTGGGGGTGTTCGACATTGCGGATGGGCGCATCGTTCTCCGGGAGGTTGCGCCAGGGTGGGACCCGGAACGAATCCAGCGGATCACCGAGGCGCCCCTCGAAATCGCGGCAGACGTACACGAAGTCACCCTCATAGAGACCGCCCTGATGTAGGGTGCGGACGCCGGCCGGCTCCGGCGAGGCAACGAAGATGGACAGAGAGGCACAGCATGGGTCACCTGGACGGAAAAGTGGCGATCATCACCGGCGGCGCCGGGGGCATCGGCACTCAGATCAGCAAAATGTTCGCCGAGCAGGGCGCGAGCGTAATCGTCGCGGACACCGGCGCGGACGTTGAAGGCCGCATGGGCGTCGACCCCAGCCGCGTGAACGCGGTGGTGGACGACATCAAGGCGAAGGGCGGCACTGCGATCGCGGCGGTGGGCGACATCGCCGAGATGGACGTGGCCGAGGGCCTCGTACGCACGGCGCTCGACACCTTCGGGAAACTCGACATCCTGGTGTCTGCGCACGGCATCTTGCGCGAGCGGATGATCTTCAACATGACCGAGGACGACTGGGACGGCGTCGTGCGGTCGCACCTCAAAGGGTGCTTCACCATGGCGAAGTTCGCCTCCATCCACTGGCGCCAGACGCGCGCTGGCGGCCGCATCATCTTCTTCACCTCTGGCGCAGGCGTACGAGGCAGCGCAGGCCAGCCGAACTACGCCGCCGCGCAGGCTGGCAAGATCGGCCTGATGCTCTCGTGCGCGAACGCCCTCGGGCGGTACGGGGTAACGGCGAACTGCATCTCGCCCAGCGCATCGACGCGCATGACAGACCGCTTCCGCGAGGAGAACCAGGCGATCCAGAGCGGTTCGAGCGAGGGCACCGACCGCGACCCGAAGAACATCGTGCCGCCGATCGTCTACCTGGCGTCGGACGCCGGTGCTGACGTGACGGGCCGCGTGGTGCAGGTCCAGGGCCACCGGATCGCGATCTGGCGGGAGATGTACGCCGAGAAGACGATCTACTCGCGCACACCGGTCTGGGACATCGACACGTTGTTCGAGGTCATGCCGGAGACGCTGGCCGCGGAGCCGGACGTACTCATGCCGCCCCGTCGCGGGTAGGCAGCGGTTCAGGTCACATCCTCCCGCCGCGGCGGGATCAGTACGAGGAGTAACTGGCATGGCCCAGCATCTGACAGGCAAGGTCGCAGTGATCACCGGCGGCGCCGGTGGTATTGGGACGCAGATTTCGAAGGTCTTCGCGGAGCAGGGGGCGAAGGTCATCGTCGCCGACACCGGCGCGGACGTGGAAGGCCGCATGGGCGTCGACCCGACGCGCGTGAACGCGGTCGTCGATGACATCCGCAAGGCCGGTGGGGAGGCCGTCTCCGCCATTGGTGACGTGTCCGAAATGGATGTCGCCGAGGGCATCGTCCGGCAGGCGATCGACACGTACGGGAAACTGGACATCGTCGTCGCGGCTCACGGCATCCTGCGCGAGCGGATGATCTTCAACATGACCGAGGACGACTGGGACGGCGTCGTCAAGGCGCACCTCAAGGGGTGCTTCGCGATGACGAAGTTCGCCTCGATCCACTGGCGCGCGGAGCGCAACGGTGGGCGGATGATCTACTTCACCTCCACGGCCGGCATCTTCGGCTCAGCCGGACAGCCGAACTACGCCGCCGCGCACATGGGCAAGATTGGCCTCATGCGCTCGACGGCGCAGGCACTCGGCCGCTACGGCGTGACGACGAACTGCATCGCCCCGGGCGCCAGCACTCGCATGACGGACCGAGGCCGCAACGCGGTTGAGAACGCCAGCGCGAGCGCGGAGGGCACCTCGCGTGACCCGAAGGCGGTCGTGCCGGTGATCGTGTACCTGGCCTCTGACCAGGGCGCGAACATCAACGGCCGCGTCTTTGGCGCGTCCGGCCACAAGATCACCCTCTACAAGGAGCCGACCCTGGAGCGCGTCATCTTCAACGATGAGCCGCTCTTCAACGTCGACGAGTTGTTCGAGGAGTGGCCGAACAGCCTCGGCGTCGGCGGTTACGAGATGGAGCGGCAGCCTGGCCAGCCGGTTCAGCCAACTCAGTAGCACACGCACGGCCTCAGTAGTCGTCAAGAGGCGGGCCTTTGGCCCGCCTCTTCCGATCCGCCGGGGTGACAACGAGAGGTCGTGAACGCTCGGGGGAGGCCTCCGGGAATCTAGCCGCCGAGGCGTCAGGTTCGCCCGGAACAACTGCCGCACCGCCAGCGTTCCACTCACAACGGGAGTCATCACGCCGGAGGATCACATGTTCGGTCAGCTCATCCGCCAGATTCAATCCCGCGTTGGATGGCCGGTGGCGCTCGCTGTCACTGTCACCGTCCTCGCCTTCGGCATCGCCACAGCGTTCGTCGCGCAGCGCTCGGACGAGACATCGACGATCGGCATCGCGACCTCCGGCGGTAGCGCGGGCGACATGGCGGGCGGCCTCGTCGCGCCCGAGGAGCGGATGAAGGCAGGAACCACTGCCGCCGCCCCGGCGCCCGGCCAGTCGGCGAACGGCTTAGACGGCGGCACGGGCACCTCGATCCCCGCACTCGAAGCCGGTCGCGACGTGGTGCGTACCGGCTCCGTCGACATCGAGGTGCGCTCGGTGACCGAGTCGTTCGAGCAGGTGCGCACGATTGCGACCGGCGCCGGCGGCTTCGTCGCCGACTCGATGTTCGTGGGTGGTGGGGGCGACCACTCAGCGCGGCTGACGCTGCGCGTCCCGGCCGACCGCTTCGGCGAGGTGGTGACTCAGCTGCGAGGGTTGGCCACGGACGTCCGCTCGATCTCGAGCAACTCGCGCGATGTGACCGGTGAGACCAACGACCTCGAAGCGACGCTCAAGAACCTCCGGGCCGTCGAAGCGCAATACGCGACGCTGCTCGGCCGGTCAGGGAGCATCGGCAACATCCTGCAGGTGCAAGAGCGCCTGAACCAGGTGCGGCTGCAGATCGACCGCACAGAGGCTCGACGCGCGCTTATCTAATCCCAGACAGAGATGTCGACCCTGAGCGTGGCGCTGTTGCCGGAAGGCACCGGCGTAAGCGGTACGGGGCCGCGCGCCGCCGCTTTCGAGGCGTGGGAAGCCTCCCTCGAGACCCTGGAGAACATCGCGACGGCAGCGATCGTGGTGGCGGTCTACTCCTGGTGGATCGTGCCGCTGATCGTGCGGGGGTGGTGGTCCTGCGCCGCCGCACCAACCGCCGACCCGCGATCGAGGCGCCACCGGCGGCCTAGCCCTCGCTCGACAGTTCACACCGAGGCGGGTCCTAACAGGCCCGCCTCGTACGTTGCCCGAAAGGAAGTGGGCGGTAAACTCGCGCCACCTCGCAGATTCCGGCGAGCCTCTGATGCATCGAGGAAGGTTGACCCGAGTGGGCGACGATCCCCCGCAGTCCGGCCTTCGCCGCTCCGTCGATCGCACCATCCGGCCGCAGGGTCGGGTGTTCTACGGTTGGTGGATGGTCGCTGCCGGCGCCGGGGCACAGGCCGTCATCGGCGTGCTCTTCAACCAGGCGTTCAGCACGTACGCGGCTGTCCTCAGGAGCGAGTTTGGCTGGAGCCGGAGCGAGCTCTCCGCCGCCTTCGCGATGGCGCGTGTGGAGAGCGGCCTGCTCGGCCCGGTCGAGGGGTGGCTGCTCGACCGCTTCGGCCCGCGGCGGGTGATGGTCCTCGGGATCATTCTGCTGGGGACGGGGCTGATCGCCTTCTCGTTCATCAACTCATTGCTGTTCTTCTACCTGTCGTACTTCCTCATGGCGATCGGGGCGACGCTCGGCGGCTTCCTCGCGATCACGGTCGGCCTCGTCAGTTGGTTCAACCGCCACCGCGCGAAGTCACTCGCGATCACCCAGATGGGGTTCGCCACCGGCGGCCTGATGATCCCGATCACGGTGGCCGCCATCGAGCAGTTCGGGTGGCGTCCGACGGCGTTCGTCTCCGGCTTCATTATCTGGGGCCTCGGCATCCCGCTCGCGATGATGATGCGGCACCGACCGGAGATGTACGGCGAGACACCGGACGGCCTTCCCATCACCGCTGCCAACGACGCCGGCGGTGGCGGGCACCACTCACGCCACGCGGTGGCGATGGACGGTTCCGAGGACTTCACGGCGCGTCAGGCGGTCCGGACATCTGGCTTCTGGTTGATCTCACTCGGACACGCCTCGGCGCTGCTCGTCGTGTCGGCTGTGATGGTGCATGTGGTGCTCCACCTGACGGAGGGGCTGAGGTACACGCTCGGCGGAGCGAGCCGGGTGATCGCGCTGATGACGGGGATGCAGATCGTGGGACAGATCAGCGGCGGCTTCCTCGGTGACCGCTTCGACAAGCGCATCCTCGCCACCGGGTGCATGGTGCTGCACGCCGTCGCACTGGTGCTCCTCGCTTTCGCGACAAACGTCGCGATGGTGATCGCGTTCGCGATGCTGCACGGCCTCGCATGGGGCACCCGAGGCCCGCTGATGCAGGCGATCCGCGCCGACTACTTTGGCACGTCGAACTTCGGCAAGATCATGGGGCTTTCGTCGATGATCGTGACGATCGGGAACACGACCGGACCGCTGCTCGCCGGAGTCGTCGCAGACAAGACGGGGAACTACGAGGTCGGCTTCACGATTCTCGCCGTGGGGGCGCTCCTCGGATCACTGTTCTTCGTGGCTGCCCGAAAGCCGACACCGCCGCAGCGGGCGACCGTCGAGGCCATCTAACGGCCTAGCGGATCACGTAGCCTGCGCCTCGGATCGTTGCGATGAGACCGGACGCACCCGCCCGGTCGAGTTTCGCGCGTAGTCGGGAGATCTGTGCCTGGACGAAGTTCGGCGAGCCGTACGTCTCGTAGTGCCAGACCTGGCGGGAGATCGTGTCAGCGCTCAGCACCTCGCTCCGGTGGTCGAGAAGCAGGCGCAGCACGAAGAACTCGGTCGCGGTGAGATTGAGCGCGGCTCCCCGGATGGTGACCTCATGCGCGGCACGCTTCATCACTAGGCCGTACGGCTCTCCGACGTGATGCGTCTCCTCGCCTGGCCGCGCCCGGCGCAGCAGGGCTGCCACTCGCGAGGCAAGTTCGGCAGGCTCGATATCGCCAGAGACGACATCGTCCGCACCAAGGTCGAAGCCGCGGTCGAGGATCTCGGGGCCGCCGCGGGTGATGACGATGACCGGGACGTTGCCGAGCCGGCGTGTCTCGGACAGGACGGTCATGCCGAACACGTCCGGCAACCGCTCACCCAGGACGACGAGGTCGAACGAGGAACGCCGAAGCAATTCGATCGCGCCTCGGCCTGAGCCGACGCTGACGAACTCGGCACCCTCACATCGCATCGATTCGCGGAGCGCGGACCAGTAACGGTCAGGGGCGCCCGCGAGGAGCACGAGGGCCCCCGCAAACCGCGCGACGGCCGACGGCACAGGATGCGTAGACAGCTCAAGAATCATCGCGGACTACTTCCTCGTCGCAGGATGGATGGACAGAACCTCGGCGGCCGGGGTGCGTAGGCGGTACACACCCCGGCCGTTCGAGGCGGGAGCGTGCTCGCCTAGACGAGCACCTCGGCCTGACGGTGGGGCTGATACCACTGTGCCTTGCGACCAGCGACGTGGGCCACACCCAACGTGACGCAGTCGGCGGTCACGTCCAGCATGAACCGCACCTGGCGACGACGCGCGAAGGTCAACGGGCCCTCTGGCGCGACAGACTCGAAGGCAAAGGTCTTCCCGCCGGCCTCAGCCAGCGCGAACGCCATCACGATCTGCGCACCCATGATGGACGGCAGCTCGCGGAATTCATCGCGCAATTCAACCGCCGTGCCCTCGTCCAGGTACGAGGCGAGCAATTCGCACACCTCGGCACCTTCGACGGGCCGCGTGGCCAACTCCAACATCTTCAGACGGAGGTCAGACTCCGCGCCAAGAACCCTCGTAACCTCAGCCGTAATCTGACGACACTGCGGAAAACTCATCAAGCACCCTTTCCTGCACTACGAGTCATAGAGTTCGCACAAATCACCGGGATCGGCCACGTTGCTTAGGTACTTGACTACGTATGGTTGACGAACGTGATGACGCCGTGAGGGTCGCCTGGCGCTTGTTGAAGGAACACGCCACTGAACTCCCTGATTCTGGACATCCGTCTACTGAAGCGCCCTGGAATCTTCGTTTCGGCACGGCGCGTACCGGGGTAGGCCTCGCGATCTTCGCCGCAGCGTCCCTTGAGTCGCAGGGGAAACCCGGTATGGCCGTAACACACCTGAATGACGCCATCGCTGTGTTCTCATCGGATCGTGCGGCGCGGGCTCAACTCCTTGCCGGACGCGCACTAATCGAGTCGCTTAACGGGACTCCCGATGCGTCCGAAAGTCTCCAACAAGCCCGCCGGGGTGTCCGATCCTTTGAGCCAGAAATAGTCTTCGAGCTGGATGTCTACACCGCGATTGTCGGGGTCATCCAACTTCGGCCGGGTAGCATTGAGCAGGCGGAGCGGAATCAGGCAACGGCCGAGCGCCTCTCCGGGTTCGGCATGTCAGCAGGAATGAAGCCGTGGACCATCACGGCGATGCATGCATTCGGAATGGCTGAACGCTCGGCGATCTGGATCACGTCACTCGCGGCCTTTTCCGAAGCGGCCAAAGACACCTTCCGCCGAGCCGACGTTGCCGCGCTCGATTACTCGACGCAAGCACGATCTTCGCTGATCGAGCCTGACGGGGACGCGCTGGCTACCGCGCCGCTCAACACCAGCGCGATGGCGGGTCGAGGTGACTCGGCTCTGCTCAGGCGCGACCGCGAGGCCGCGAAGGCCTCAATCGCGGCGCTACAGAGCCTCGACGAGCGGATGAACCCGATCTGGCGGGCGGGCATCCCGTGCTACGAGGCGGCGCGCGAGGCGTGGTTCGAGGATGGCACCGACGCGGTGTTCCCCTCTCCGCCTGAGTCGGTGTCAGCGATCACGTTGCCGGCAGGCCTCGCGGGTTTGAACGCATCGAGTCAGGCGGGGAGCCAGGACGAGGCGGTGCTGTGGCGACGGTGGGCGGACGCGAGCCTGCCGGCGCACATCCAGTCATCGCTCGGCTGGCCCGTCTCGATCGACCGGCTGATGGGGTTGAGCGACATCCGGCTGGGGCGGGTGGAGCGCGCACGTCAGCGCTTCCAGCGAGCGGCGCGCTGGGCGGAGGCCGGCGGCTACACCATCGGGCGTGCGATCGCCCTCCTACAGCTCGCCGAACTGGCGACGCTCGCGGGGCTCCAGCCGACGCGTGATCGCTGGCAGATCCTGCGGCGGCGCGGTCGTGACGAGTTGAGCGCGCTGGGCCTCGACCCCGACCCGCTCGCGTACCAGGTCGCGCGGGCGCTCGCGCTCGGTCGCACCTCGGACTTCTCGCCGAAGTTGACGCCACGTGAGGTGGAAGTGCTGTCGCTGTTGGCCCGCGGGCTCACACACCGCGAGGTGGGGGCCAGCCTCGGGATCTCGTGGCGCACGGCGCAGGTCCACGCAGCGAGCGCCTACGGAAAGCTCGACGCCTCGACGCGCATTGGCGCGATCACACGGGCGCGGGAACTCGGACTGCTCGGGTCGCCCCGAGGTCAGCCGCCAGCGATCTTCACGCGGTGGCCAAGGGCGGTCAGTTTCGCCTCGATCTTCTCGCGGTGGTCGCCCTGGATCTCGAGGGTGGTACCCTCGCGCGTACCGCCGGCGCCACAGTGCTGCTTCAGCACCTTCAGCAGCGCCTCCAGGTCGCGTTCGTTACCGGGCAGTCCGGCGACGATCGTGACCGTCTTACCGCCTCGGCCCTTCGTCTCGCGCAGCAAGCGGACGAAGCCGTCAGCAGGGAGCGGTGGCCGAGCCGCGGGACTCGCCGCCGGGCGGGGTGCGCGCGAGGGCTTCGCAGTGACGCGACCGGCCTCGGAACCGTCGGTGGAGTAGACGAGGCGGGAGTTGGGGTCAGGCACGCGGCACCCTCCTGCGGCACAATCGTAGCGGGCGAATCACTCGAAGCTCGACGGCGTCATTCCCTGCTATTGTCCGGCGATTCGAGTTCGGAGTGCCACGTGAGCCAAGCCGACGCCTACCTCCCCATCACTGCTAGCGACGAGGAACTGCGGGCGACCTTGGAGACGGCGCACGTGCCGTCGTTGATGAACGCGCTGGTCCACCTCAGCGGGGACATCGGCCACATCCGAGGTGACATCAAGCCGATCGCCGCGCTGTTCCAGGACCCCCAGGGCGGCATCCCGCCAGCCGATCAGGCACGCGCCCGCGCCATCGCCCTCGATGTCCTCCGCGCGTATCGCGACGAGGGCAGCCGCCTCCCGGCTCGCCCTTCGGACGAGGCGATCGAGGAGATGACGGACTACCTGATCGGTGAAGGGGTGCCGCGCGACTACAAGGACTTCCTCCACGCCGAACTCGGCATAGAGGGGCAGGATCCGTACGCGCACGCCTCGTTCGAGGGAATCCCGATGGCCGCGCGGGCGGCGTTCCACGTCGTGATCATCGGTGCGGGGATGTCCGGCATCCTCGCGGCAATCCGCTTCGACCAGGAGCACATCCCGTACACGATCATCGAGAAGAACGCCGAGGTTGGCGGGACGTGGTGGCAGAACCAGTACCCCGGCTGCCGCGTGGACAACCAGAACCACATCTACTCCTACTCATTCGAGCCGTACGACTGGCCGTTCTGGTACTCCAACCGTCAGGTGCTGTTCGACTACTTCAACCACTGCGCTGACAAGTACGGCATCCGCTCGAAGATCCGCTTCAACACGATGGTGGACTCGGCGCGGTTCGATGAGACCACGGGCCGTTGGGCCGTGACGGTGCGTCCGCAGGGCGGCGCGCCCGAGGAGATCGAGGCGAACGCCGTGATCAGCGCCGTCGGGCAGCTGAGCCGGCCACGCTTACCCTCAATCACGGGCCGCGAGTCATTCGAGGGGGCCGCGTTCCACTCCGGTGAGTGGCGCCACGACATCGACCTCACGGGGAAGCGGGTCGGCGTCGTGGGGACGGGCGCGAGCGCGTTCCAGTTCGTGCCAGAGATCGCCCCGCTGGCGAGCGAGGTGGTGATCTTCCAGCGGACGCCGCCGTGGATGGCGCCTCAGCCGATCTACCGGCAGCCGATCCCGGACGGGAAGCACTGGCTGCTCACGCACGTGCCGTTCTACCGGCAGTGGTATCGCTTCTCGCTGTTCTGGCGGAGCAGCGAGGGCATGCTGAAGTCGGTGACCGTGGACCCCGAGTGGGCGGAGGCGGGTTCGGTGAGCGCCGCGAACGAACGGATGCGCGCCACGCTCACCTCGTACATCACGCGCACGCTGCAAGATGCACCCGAGGTGCTGGAGCACGCGATCCCGGACTACCCACCGGGTGGGAAGCGGATGGTGGTCGACGACGGCAACTGGCTGCGCGCCCTGCAGCGCGACAACGTGCGCATCGAGGTTGACCCGATCGCCTCGATCACCCCGACGGGGATCTCGACGGTGAGCGGCCATACCGAGGCGTTCGACGTCATCATCTACGCGACGGGATTCCAGGCGAGCGCGTTCCTCATGCCGATGGCCGTCTACGGCGTCGACGGGGTCGAGCTGCACGATCACTGGGCGGGGACAGCGCGCGCGTATAAGGGCATCAGCATCCCCGGGTACCCGAACCTGTTCACGCTCTACGGGCCGAACACGAACATCGTGGTCAACGGAAGCACGATCTTCTTCGC
>CANFFZ010000044.1 GCA_947446155.1 Chloroflexota bacterium
ACCGCACCGCTCAGTTGGCGCGCATCGCCCTCGAGGTCATGCCGAGGCTGCAGGCGGAGTTCGAGGGGTAGCGGCTGACCGTGCCGTATAGTGTAGGGATGAACATCCTCGTGATCGGCGCCAGCGGGTACATCGGCAGCCATCTGGTACCTGCGCTCATGCATCGCGGTCACCGAGTACGGGCCGCGGCGCGGTCGGCTGCGACGCTGGTTGCTCGTGACTGGGTGGGCGTTGAGTGCTGCGAGGCGGACGTGCTCAAGCCCGACACCCTCGGGAGCGCACTCGCCGGCATCGACGTCGCGTACTACCTGGTCCACTCGATGGGCTCGGGCAAGGACTTTCAGGAACGCGACCGGATCGGCGCCCACAACTTTGCCGAGGCGGCACGACTGGCGGGCGTCGGGCGCATCGTTTATCTCGGTGGGATCCAGCCGACCGGCGATTCTTCCGCGCACCTCGAGTCACGTCGCGAGACCGGCGAGATGCTGCGAGCGACCGGGCTCCCAGTCACCGAACTCCGCGCGGGAATCGTCGTCGGACCCGGTTCGGCTGCCTTCGAGGTGATCCGGGATCTGGTCAACCACCTGCCGGTGATGACCACGCCTCGATGGGTCAAGTCGCAGTCGCAACCGATCGCCCTCGGCGATCTGATCGAGTACCTCTGCATAGTTGCCGAGGTGAGCGAGACGGCTGGCCAGACATTCGATGTCGGCGGGCCAGAGTTGCTGAGCTACGCGGAACTGCTGCGGCGATTCGCGGAGGTCACCGGCAAGCGAAGCTACGTGATCCCGCTCCCGGTGCTGACGCCGCGTCTCTCGTCCTACTGGCTCGACCTCGTCACGAGCGTCCCGGCCTCGGTTGTACGCCCGCTCATCGACGGGTTGCGCCACGACCTCCCTGCGGACGACGCAGCGATCCGTCGCCTCGTCCCGATCCGGCTGCACACCTACCGAGAAGCCGTGATTGCGGCTCTGGAGGAAGAGCGCGCCGCCCGGATGCCGATCCGCTGGACTGAGGGGGCGTTGGCCTTTCGCGGCTACAACCCGGATGTCTCGTTCTACTCGAAGGGCGCGCAGGTGCGGACGGCGGTCCACGCTCCGTCGGAGCGCGTCTGGGAACTGGTGACCTCGATCGGCGGAGAGCGGGGCTACTACTACGCGGATGTCCTCTGGCGCCTGCGCGGGCTCCTCGACCGCTGCGTTGGTGGAGTAGGGATGAGGCGCGCTCGGCGTCATCCACGTGACATTCGATCCGGGGATGCCGTCGACTTCTGGCGCGTTGTCGAGGTCGACCCGGGGAAGCGACTGACGCTCGTCGCCGAAATGAAGGTACCCGGCGCGGCTGCACTCGAGTTCGAGGTCATCGCCGACACCCCAACCACCTGCACGCTCATCACTGCGGCCCGCTTCCATCCAGCCGGCCTTCCCGGACTCCTGTACTGGTATCTCCTCCTGCCGATTCACGACCGCATCTTCAGCGGCATGCCGAGGGCCATCGCGAATCGCGCCGAACGAGCGACTTAAGCCGGGGCGTCGCAGGCGGACAGCGCCCTCAATCACGCCTGTTAACCGAGGGTTGACCCGCCCGAGGCAGAAAGCGTACCCTTCACACGAACCACTTTGCGTACTAGATACGCAAAGGACGTGAGGCCCGCCATGACTCCCATCACCGCTCCCACCATCGACTACAAGTCGTTTCCCATCGCCCAACTCCAGTGCGAGACCAACACCGGCATCGACACCGTCCCGCTCGCGCAGGAAGTCGCCTTCTCCTCCTGGCAGCCCTCCATCCCGGAGCGCTACTGGACGATGGAGGCCCCCGAACTCGCCGAGCGCATCCGCACCGCCCGCGCCACCCTCGGGAAGCGCGTCGTCATCCTCGGACACCACTACCAGCGCGAGGACATCATCCAGTTCGCCGACGAACGAGGTGACTCGTTCGCCCTCGCCCAGTACGCGGCGGAGCGGCCGGAGGCGGACTACATCGTCTTCTGCGGCGTGCACTTCATGGCGGAGGCCGCGGATATCCTCGCCGCCCCCCACCAGCAGACGATCCTCCCGAACATCGAGGCGGGCTGTTCGATGGCGGACATGGCTGCCGAGCCCGATGTCCTCGCCGCCTGGGCGGAACTGCGCGAGATCTTCGGCAGCACGGACGACATCATCCCTGTCACCTACATGAACTCCGCCGCCAGCCTGAAGGCGTTCTGCGGCGCCAACAACGGCGTCGTCTGCACCTCCTCCAACGCCGGCAAGGTCCTCGAGTGGGCGTTCCAGCGAGGCAAGCGCGTCTTCTTCTTCCCGGACCAGCACCTCGGCCGCAACACCGGCCACGCGATGGGCATCCCCCTCGAGCAGATGACCCTGTGGAACTGGCGGCGTCCGGCTGGCAGCCGAGGCGGCGCCAGCATCGAAAAACTCGAGCGCTCGCGGATCATCCTGTGGCAGGGCCACTGCTCCGTGCACCAGCGCTTCACGGTGTCGCAGATCGAACAGGCACGCGCCCGCTACCCGGAAGCGAAGATCGTCGTACACCCCGAATGCCGCGCGGACGTCGTGCAGGCTGCGGACGCCAACGGCTCCACCGCCTACATCGTGAAGTACATCGAGCAGGCCCCGGCGGGCGCGGTGATCGGCGTGGGCACCGAGATCAACCTCGTCTCGCGTCTCGCGAAGGAGCACCTGGACAAGACGATCTTCTGCCTCGACCCCGTCGTCTGCCCCTGCAGCACGATGTATCGAGTACACCCCGCCTACCTCGCGTGGGTGATGGAAGAACTCGTCGAGGGCCGCGTCGTGAACCGCATCCAGGTGCCCGAAGCCCACAAGCGCGACGCCAAGGTCGCCCTCGAGCGCATGCTCGCCCTCAAGTAGCCGAGGGCTAGACGGAGTCCCGAGGATGCCCGACACCCCCGCGTTCCGCTTCGAGCAGCGCATGCCCCTCCGTCACACCGATGCCTTCGGCGGCACACCGTTCGTCCACGGCGGGGTGATGCTAGCCCTCACTGAGATCGCCCTCGACGCGTACGACCGCGAGGCCGGCCTTCCCAGCCACCGCGAGGTGCTGCGCTTCCAGTCGCACACCGAGGTGCGTTACCGCGCGCCGCTGCGCTGGGACGACGCTGCCATCGTCCGCCTCCGCTGCGTCGAGGCAGTCGAGGGTCGCCTGCGCTTCGAGTGCGAACTCGCCGCCGCAAGCGACGGCACCGTCGTCGCCCGCATCAACCATCGATACGTCTACGTGGACGCGCAGAGCGGCCGCCCCGTCGTCCCGCACGACTGGGCCGCGATCGTCAGTGCCGTCACGCAGTACGAGCCCTCGCCCGTCGAAGTCGGCGCGCCGTCGTGACGTCCCCCCGCAGCGAAGTCCGCGACGCCTACGACCTCGTCGTCGTCGGGTCGGGCATCGCGGGCCTCTACGCCGCGATCCAGGCACGTGAGTTCGGCGCCAGCGTCCTCGTGGTCACCAAGGGCGCGATCGACGAGGCCAGCACCCGCCACGCGCAGGGCGGCATCGCCGCCGCCGTCGGGCCGGGCGACTCGCCCGCCGCCCACCTCGCCGACACCATCGAGGCCGGCGCGGGGCTCGTCGACGAAGAAGCGGCGCACATCCTCTGCTTCGAGGCCGCCGACCGCATCAAGGATCTCGTCCGTTACGGCGTCCACTTCGACCAGGCCAACGGCGAGGTCGCCCTTGGCCGCGAGGCGGCCCACTCGGCCTCGCGCATCCTCCACGCCCGAGGCGATGGCACCGGCCTCGAGATCGAACTGTCGCTGTCGAGCCTCGCCCAGCGTGAGGTGACGATCCTCGAACACACGCAAGCGAACCGCATCGTCGTGGAGGACGGCCGCGCGGTCGGCATCGAGACGTTCACGACCACCACCGGCGAACGCCGACGCTTCGGCGCGGGCCGCGTCGTCCTCGCAACCGGCGGCGCCGGCCAGATGTACCGCACCACCACCAACCCCGTCGTCTCCACCGGCGACGGCGCGGCGCTCGCCTACGCGTGCGGCGCCGAGGTGCAGGACATGGAGTTCACCCAGTTCCACCCCACCGCCCTCGTCCTCCCCGGCCGCCCCGTCTTCCTCATCTCCGAGGCCGTCCGCGGTGAGGGCGCGCTGCTGTTCAGTACGGACGGCCGGCGCTTCATGCCCGAATACGACCCCGAGCGCGCAGAACTCGCCCCGCGTGACATCGTCGCCCGCGCCGCACATGCCGAGATGGCACGCACCGGCAGCGACCACGTCCTCCTCGACATCACCGACCGCGACGAGGCGTGGCTGGCCGCCCGCTTCCCCCAGATCTACGCCACCTGCCGCGAGGCCGGCCTCGACATGGCGCGCGACCGCATCCCCGTCTCGCCTGCTGCCCACTACACGATGGGTGGCGTGCGTACGAACACCTGGGGCGAGACCACCGTCCCCAACCTCTTCGCCGTCGGCGAGACCGCGTGTACCGGCGTCCACGGCGCGAACCGCCTCGCTTCCAACTCCCTCCTCGAAACCGTCGTCTTCGCCCACCGCACCGTCGAGCGGCTCTACCGCCAGACGGCGCCCGCCGCCGCACCCGAGGCCACGCGTGACGTCCTCGCCCTCGCACCCGCTCGAGGCGGCGGCGAGCCACCGACGGCGCAGGCCGTGCGCGACCTCATGTGGCGCGACGTCGGCATCGTGCGGGACGCCGAGGGCCTGCGCGCCGCCGCGGAACAACTCGCGCGCTGGGCCGCCGTGCTCCCGGAACCCCTCGACCGCGCCGGCTACGAACTGCGCTCGATCGTCACCTGCGGACGCATGGCCGCCGAGGCCGCCCTCGCCCGCGAGGAGTCACGCGGCGCGCACTACCGCACCGACTTCCCGGAGCCGCGCGAGTCGTGGCGTCGTCACCTCGTGTTCCGCGCATCGGACGGTGTCGCATGACCCCCAACCAGACAGCCGACGAACTCTCACCGCCGGCGGCATCCGTCGTCGCGGCGATCGTCGCGAACGCACTCGCCGAGGACCGTGCGGGCTTCGATGTCACGACGCGCGCGACCGTCACCCCCGACCAGCGAGGCGAAGCGACCATCCTCTACAAGCAGGACGGAGTCGTCTGCGGCATCGATGTCGTCGCGCACGTCTTCCGCCAGGTGAACCCTGGCATCGCGCTCCACGCGACCACACCCGAGGGCGCGTGGGTCGAATCCGGCTCCGTCGTCGCCACCGTGAAGGGCCCCCTCGGCCCGATGCTGTCGGGGGAGCGCGTCGCGCTCAACCTCATGCAGCGCATGAGCGGCATCGCCACCCTCTCGCGCCAGTACGTCGAGGCCGCGGCGAAGGGCGGTCGCGCGCGCGTCGTGGACACACGCAAGACCACGCCCGGCCTCCGCGCCCTCGAGCGTTACGCCGTGCGCGTCGGCGGCGCGCGCAACCACCGTGACACGCTGCAGGACGGCGTCCTCATCAAGGACAACCACATCGAGGCCGCCGCCCACCGCGGCGTCGCCATCCCCGCACTCCTCGCCGCCGTACGCGCCGAGGTCCCCCACACCCTCCGCCTGGAGATCGAGGTCACCACCCCCGCGATGGCCTTCGCCGCCCTCGAGGGTGGCGCGGACGTCATTCTGCTCGACAACATGACGCCGGAGATGATGGCCGCCATCGTCGCGGACGCCCGCAAAGAACCGGCCTACGCCCGCGTCCTCTTCGAGGCCTCGGGCGGCATCACCTTCGCCACCATCGCGGACGTCGCAGCCACCGGCGTCGACCTCATCTCCTGCGGCGCGCTCACCCACTCTGCCCCCGCCCTCGACATCTCCCTCGACGTCCGCCCCGCCTAACGAGGCTCAGGAAGGCACGCCCCGTGGAGCAGATCATCATCCTCAGCGGCCCCCCCGGCGCCGGCAAAACCAGCGTCGCCGAAGCCCTCTGCGAACGCTTCGACCGCATGACCCACATCGAGGTGGACGACCTCCGCCACGCCGTGAAGGCGGGCTACCGCCGCCCCTGGGAGACCGACCGCCAGGCCCAGGAGCAGGTCCTGCTCTCCGTCCGCAACGCCTGCGCCATCGCCCGCGAATCCATCGCCCTCCGCTACGCCGTCGTCATCACCGATGTCCTCACCGCCGCGGTCGTCCCCCTCTACCGGACTGCCCTCGCTGATGTCGGTGCTGACGTCCACCTCGTCACCCTGCTCCCGACGCTGGCGGTCGCCCTGCAACGCGACGCCGCACGCGAGCACTCGATCCACGGCCGCGTCCGCGTCCTCCATCTGGAGCTATCGCGCGACACCTCCAGCGGCGCCATCCCCGGCGCCACCCTCGATACGTCGCGTGACATCGATGCACGCGCTACCGCAGACCGCGTCCAGGACGCGGTCTCGAGAGGGCAGGCTGTGTTTGTGGCGGGGTAGGAACGACTAGGATCATCGTGCCGGGACGAGAAGCGATAGTGCAATCGGTGGTCGTGGCGCGTTGGAGATTCTTACGAAGCTTGCGTTTCCCGCTCTGGGAACCGGCCGTCGTGCGGCTCTGTCAGAACTCAGGGTCCGGTGTGAGTGTAGCCTCGTCCATCCGAGATGAGGAGCGCCCCGATGCCCTGTCCGCACTGCGAATCGACTGCAGTACACCGACGAAAGCAGCGGACGGCGCTCGGCTACCGCCGGTTCTCATGCGCCGGCTGCCAGCGACGCTTCAACGAACGAACCGGTACGCCGTTCAACGAACTGCAGTTCCCGACGGACATCGTCCTGCTCGCCGTGTTGTGGCGCCTGCGCTACAAGCTCGGGCTGCGCGACGTCGCCGAATTGCTCTTGCAGCGCGGCTTCGATGTTTCATACGAGACGATCCGCGCCTGGGAGTTCCGCTTCGCGCCGCTGATCAGCGCCGATCTTCGGACGCGCCGTCACGGACACGGTGGCCGGTCTTGGTACCTGGACGAGACGTATGTGAAGGTCTCTGGGCGCTGGTGCTATTTGTACCGGGCGATCGATCGCGACGGTCAACTCCTCGACTCGATGCTGAGCGAGCACCGCGATCGCTCTGCCGCCCGACGGTTCCTGCGACGTCTCGTCGAGGTGTCCGGCCGTCGGCCCCTGCGCGTGACGACGGATCATCATGGGTCGTATCCGAAGGCGATCAGGTGGATCTGCGGTCGGAGGGCGATTCATCGCCGCGACCGGTATCTGAACAACCGGACCGAACAGTCGCATCGGCCGCTGAAGCAGCGGTACTACCCGATGCTGGGGTTCGGAAACTTCGAGTCAGCATCCCGTTTCTGTACAGCGTTCGACGAGGTCAACAACTACTTCAGGATCGACAAGAACTCGACATCGTCGTCAGCGCGGCGCCAGCTGTTCATGTCCCGGTGGCGGGAGTTGATCAGCGACGTGAGCGCTGCCTGACGGACGGAAGGCACCGCGGGGAACGCGGCTGTCTGCGAGCCCTGAGTTCTGACAGAACCCGCGCCGACTTCTGATGTGAACGCACCAGTTTTATAAAGTATAAGTTTGTGATAATTCCTACAAACACTAGTGCTTTCGCGGACGGTGGTACAAGGGCGCGCGTGAAGGCTCTCCGTCGCGGGCGACGGAGAGCCTCCCGCGAACAGGTTCCGGTCCGGACGCGCTCTCGACACGCTGGCATGACCAGCGGGATGTCACACCTGACAGGGTGACAAGAGGTGTCGACATGACAAACGCTCGCACGCAGGCGTTCCGTGAAGAAGTCGGCCACCGGCTACGCAATCGGCGCGAGTCCCTTGGGCTTTCGCAAGAAGAGGTCGCCTGGGCAGCAGGAGTCGCGCAGGGCTCCATCTCGCACTACGAGCAGGGCAAGACCGAAATACCGCTCAGCGTACTGATCGAGATCTGCCGGAGATTCGGAATCTCCCCGATCGAGATTGTGCCTTCCCTCGACGCAGCATCTATGGATCGTGGATCGACGGCACGCGCCTCGTAGCCGCACATCCGTCCCTCACGTAATTCGAATGGAGACCGAGATGACCGACGGCAACATCGACTATGAGGACATCCTGTACGACGAGGACGGTCGGCTGGCCTACATCACGCTGAACCGGCCGGAGAAGCTCAACGCGCTGTCCAACAACCTGCGTGGCGAATTGTTCCACGCCCTGAAGCGTGCCGAAGGGAATCCAGAGGTCGGCGTCATCGTCATTCGCGCGAACGGACGCGCGTTCAGCTCGGGATACGACCTCACGCCCACGAGGCTGGCAAGCGCAGGCTCCGAGTATGTGAATCCCATCTCGCTCCTGCCGGACACGAACACGACCCATCCTGGCCCGGGGCAATGGGCGCGACACGTGGTCATGGCGAACTGGACGATTTGGGAGCTCGCGAAGCCGGTGGTCGCACAGGTGCACGGCTATTGCCTGGCGGGCGGGACTGAGCTGGCCTCGATCTGTGACTTCCGGATTGTCGCGGAGGACGCGCAGATCGGGTATCCGCCGGTCCGCGCCATGTCGACCATGGACATGCTCTGGACGCCGTGGCTCTTGCCGCCCGCGAAGGCACGCGAGTTCGCGTATGTGGGTGATTCGATCTCCGGCAAGGAGATGGAACGTCTCGGGTGGGCCAACTACGCGGTACCCGGGGATCAGCTCGCGCAGTTCACCACGGACTTCGCGCGCCGGATGGCCCACATCGACAACGACATGCTGATGTACTCGAAGCGCGCCGTAAACCGGCAGTACGAAAGCATGGGTATTCGAGCTGGTCTCTGGTCCGGCACCGAGATCCAGGCATTGAGCGCCAGCCGTCCCGCAGCGTCTGAGTGGGGCCGGCACGTCCGCGAGGATGGCCTGAAGGCCGCGCTGGAGTGGCGGGACGGCCCGTTCCGCGACTTCCGCGGCGCCTATGCGAGCGCTCCAACCGATCGTCCGGTCGCGAAGGGAGACGGCGCGACACCAAGAAGCCAGTCAAGCATCTAGTGATGTGCGACGCGCCAGGTTGCCCAGCACCATTATCAAGCTGTTGATTGTAATGATCGGGTCAGTGGCGCACAGTCCTGCTATTCAAAGCTAGGCACCGACAGAGGCAGCCAGTTGCCGCCAGCAGGCGGCGGATGGCGGACACCAGAAGGAGCGGGCGATGGACGCGGACAACTACTGGATCCGGCGACAATTCAGTCGTCGTCGCACCCTGAGCGGTGCTGGCATGGCATTCGCGGGCCTCGCCGGTGCGGCGCTCATCGGTTGCGGCTCGAATGACAAAGAGAAGGCGCAACAGGCGGGTGACGGCAAGGCACCAGCGGGTGGCGCCGCCGCAGGCGGCGCTCCGTCGCTGCCGCGTGCGCCGGGCTTCCCTGGTGAGAAGTTCGGGCAGGTGCCGGTCAACAATAAAGCGCGCGTCATGGGCGGCACGCTCAACATGCCCGGGAGTGACCGTGCACTCGGCGGGCGCACGATGGACCCGGACGTGTCCGGCTTCTTCGCGCCCGCCGAGTACGTCAACGACCGCCTTGTCTATCCCGCCGGATGGTCGGAAGAGCTGAAGTTCGACCTTCTCCAGTCATTCGAATGGAAGGGGGCGACCGAACTCGTACTGAAGATTCGGCCAGGCGTAAAGACCCATAACCGTGCCCCGACCAACGGCCGGATCGTGGACGCCGAAGACGTCGCGTACAGCATCAACAGGAAGGCGGGGGTTCTCGACCCGAAGGCGGCTCAGAAGTACCCCCGGAGGGCCTATTTCACGGGCCTCGACCGCGCAGAAGCCGTCGACCCGGTCACTGTTCGCCTGAAGCTGAGCAGTCCTAACGCGTCGATGATGAATGCGTTCGCTGACATCCGCCAGGGTATCCAGCTCAAGGAACTGGATAAGTGGGACTTCAAGGACATGACGAAGTTCCCGGGCTTCGGCCCGTGGATGATCACGGAGGATATCGACTCCGTCCGGGCGACGTTCGTGCCGCATCCGGACTACTACCGGAAGGACGATGAGGGCGGCCGCCCCTCGTTCGAGAAGATGGTGCTTCAGGCCTACCCCGACCGCGCCGCCGCGATCGCGGCCTTCATCACCGGTGAGACCGACACCCTGCAACAGGTGGCGCCCCAGGAGGATGCGCAGGTGACCGCCAGCGTCAAGGGCGCCCTCCGGTATCGCAGCCCTAGCGCCACGATCACACACGTCAACATCAACCCGAACAAGGTGACGGCATTCCAGGACCAGCGCGTCCGTAAGGCCTGGCTCTACGCTCGCGACTTCAAGGCTATCGGCGACCCGATCTCGGCGCCGGGATGGATGTACAGCGGGCCGTTCCACCCGATGCACGATCCAGCGCGTAGGTCCGACGAGATCAAGAAGTTCCGCGGTTACAACCCGGACACGAAGGCAGCCGACATCGCCGACGGCGTGAAGCTGCTTGACGCCGCGGGCTATCCGCAGGGCAAGGGCATTGCGTTCAAGATCTGGAGCGGCAGCGCCACCGGACGCAACTTCGAGTCCGGTGAACGAGTACGAGACCAACTGATGAAGGCCTACCCGGCGATGAAGGTCACCTTGAACCCGGCCGCCGACACGGCCACGTTCAACGCGAAACTCAACGAGGGCGACTTCGAGGCGTTGGCGCATGACTTCGCCCAGGTGCCGGACGTCGCCCTGAACGGCATGACCTACTACCACTCCGCCGGTGGCCGGAACTACGCCAAGATCAAAGAGGCGTGGATCGACGAGGCCATGGTCAAGATCATGCAGGCCCTCGACCCCAGGGAGCGGAAGCAGCTGGTCAGCGACTTCGAAGAGAAGTACATCGACTGGGGCCCGCCGGTCTTGAACAACGCGGTAATCATGACCGACCACGCCTTCCAGGCCAATATCGGCGGGGTCGACCTGATCGCGGGGACGTGGCAGTACTTCTACACGCTCGGCTACGGTGGCCTGCAGCGCTGGCTATGGCGGACCAAGTAGCGCGCCGATAGGCCCGTCCAGATCTGGCGTTGGTGTTGGGGAATTGCACCCGACACCAACGCCCTCCTTGCGGCGCTCTTGACCGGGCGCCGGTAACGGGACAGTGAATCTAGACAGGGGCTCGACCAATGCTCAGGTATGCGGGTACGCGTGTGGCGGGAATGGTCCCGACCGTCTTGATCCTTCTGTTCCTCGCTGTCGTGATGATTGACTTCATCCCCGGCGATATCGTCGACCTGATGATGGAGGGGAATCCCAGCCCGGAGCATCGTGCCGAAGTGGAGGCGGCTCTTGGGCTGGACCGTTCGCTGGTGGTCCGCTACTTCGACTATGTCCGCGGGTTGGTGGTGGGGGACTTCGGCAACTCGCTCTGGAACGAGCAGCCGATCCTGCCTGAACTGCTACGCCGTATACCCGTGACAATCGAGATCGCGGTCCTCGCCACGGTGATCGGGACGGCGACGGGGGTGTTTTTCGGTGTCCTGTCCGCACTGCGACAGGATGGCCCGTTGGACTATGTCCTGCGCAGCATCTCGATCATCGGCATCAGCTTCCCGAGCTTTGCCATCGCCACGCTGGTCGTGATCATGCCGGCGATCTGGTGGGGCGTCTCGCCGACCCTGAGGTACGTTGGGCCGACTAGCGATCCGCTGAAGCATTTCATGATCGTCCTGGTGCCATCGATCGTCCTGTCCCTCAATCTAACTGCTTCGATCATGCGCCTGAGCCGGACCACCATGCTGGATGTCCTCCGCCAGGACTACATCCGGACCGCACGGGCAAAGGGCCTTACTACCTCCCAGATCATGCTTCGACACGCCCTGAAAAACGCGATGATCCCTGTCATCACGTTGACGGGACTGCAGATCGCCTTCCTGATCGGCGGGTCGGTGATCGTGGAAAGCGTCTTTGTGATTCCAGGACTCGGCAGATATCTGTTGACCGCCGTGAACCAGCGGGACTATCCGGCCTTCCAGGCGATTGTGGTGCTGCTCGGGGTATTCGTGATGGCGGTCAATCTCTTGGTCGACCTCTCGTATGCATGGTTCGACCCACGCATCCGGATGAGCTAACGCAG
This sequence comes from Chloroflexota bacterium, assembly GCA_947446155.1. The sequence continues at coordinate 11,978 of CANFFZ010000044.1, forward strand.
ATCGCGGCCCCAAGGACGAGCGCTGCAAGGAGTTGGACCGATGGCGTTTAAAGCAACAGCACAGTCCGCGATCGATAGCCCCGTCCGATCAGCGTCGCCAGGCCGGCTTGGCAAGTTGGCCCACCTAGCGCGCAAGAAGCCGCTGGGCGCCTTCGGCGCGGTCGTCATGATCGTCTTCGTCCTGGCCGCGGTGTTCGCCGAACTGGTTGCGCCGTTTCCTCCATTGGAACACGGAACTGTCCGGCTGGCCTCGCCCTCAAGCGAACACCTCGCGGGGACCGATCAATTTGGTCGCGATGTGCTGAGTCGGGTGGTCTTCGGGGCACGCACATCGCTGTACGTTGGAGTCGTCGCAACTGTGCTGTCGATGATCCCGGCCGTACTTATAGGAATATCGTCAGCCTTCTTCGGAGGCTGGTACGACTACCTCCTCCAGCGGTTTGTGGACACGATCCAGGCGCTTCCCGGCCTAGTCCTGCTCATCACCATCCTGGTGATACTGGGGCCGGGACTCTGGAATGTCATTATTGCGCTCTCATTCAACCGCGCCATCGTGGGCAGTCGCGTCATGAGGGGCGCCACCATGGCCATCAAGAACGAGATATATATCGATGCTGCACGTGCGATCGGGGCCACGAATATGCGGCTGGTCCTGCGCCACCTGCTCCCCAATATCGCGCCGACGATTATCGTCGTGTACTCACTCGGTTTCGGTACGGTGATCCTGTCCGAGGCCTCGTTGAGTTTCCTTGGCTACGGCATTCCGCCTCCCACGCCATCGTGGGGCGGGATGCTGGCGGCGGATGGCCGGTCTTATATGTTCGGGGCACCATGGATGCTCTGGGCGCCGACGCTCGCGCTCGCGATCGTGATCTTCGCCGTCAACATGTTCGGCGACGCCGTCCGCGACCTGCTGGACCCACGGATGCGCGGGACTGGTTAAACCCGTGACGACTGGCGGTGTGTTCCGGCGGATACGGGACGACGGTCCACAGGCGCCCACTAGGCGCCGGCGGGAGGCTAAGTGGTCGCAGGTGCGCTGACCGGCGTGGTCGTGGTCGACTGCAGCGAGGGCGTGGCCGGCGGGTATGCCGGCAGGCTCCTCGCCGACCTCGGTGCGCACGTCATCAAGGTCGAGCCGCCCGGCGGCGACCGGCTACGACGCCTCGGCCCCTTCCCCAGCGACCAGCCCGATGTCGAACGCGGAGGGCTGCACCTCGCGTTGAATGCCGGCAAGGAGAGCGTGGTCCTGGACCTCGATACGCCCGAGGGACAGTCGCGCTTCCGCGAACTTGTCGGGGGTGCGGAGGTCGTACTCGACAGTGCCGGTCCCGGTGTGATGGCGGCGCGCGGCCTTGCCTATGAGTCACTGCGCGAGGGTCACTCTGCGCTCGTCTCTGCCACGCACTCACCGTTCGGCCTGGAGGGTCCGTACGCCGGGCGGGCGACGAGCGAGATCGTCGACTATGCCATGGGCGGCTACATGTACTTCAGCGGCCACCCGGCGCGGCACCCATTGTTGGTCCCCGGCCATCAGGGCGAGCTCCACGCCGGGATGCAACTCGCTTGCGGCGCCGTCATCGCGCTCTGGCACGCCCGACGCACCGGCGCCGGGCAGCAGGTCGACGTCTCCACCTTCGAGTCGATGCTCAATGCGCATTCCTGGCTGACCACGCAGTGGACCCACGAGGGTGAAGTCGCCGGGCGCGCGGAGTCCGTGATCATCCCCTGCGCCGACGGCGCGATCTTCTGGATGGGTGGGGCAGCGAGCACGGACATCTTCCTGCTGATCGACCGTCCTGACCTCCTCGATGACCCCCGTTGGGGCACGGTCGCTGGCTGGCGTGAGGCAGCACCTGAGGTGCGCGCGCTCGTGGCGACATGGGCGAAGGACAAGACGAAACAGGCGATCTACCACCAGGCGCAGCAGCTGCGCATCCCCGTGACGCCCGTCAACACGGTGGAAGATCTCGCCCAATCGGAGCAATTCGGCGTGCGCGGATGGTGGCGTCCCGTCGAGCATCCGCTCGCGGGTACGATCGAACTGCCCGGCCCTCCCTGGCTCTTCTCGGAAACAACGGCTGGGGTCGCGAGCGGAGCACCGCTGCTCAACTCCAGTACGGGGCCCGCCCCGCAACGGCAGCCACCCGCCGCGCCGCGCCCCGGGTTGCCCAACGCGCAGCCCTTTTCCGGCCTGCGCGTGCTCGAAGTGACCGCGAACTGGGCGGGGCCGCTTGCCGGGCGCCACTTCGGAGATATGGGGGCGGACGTCATCAAGATCGAGGTCGCCCGCCGGCCCGCCACCCGAGCGGGCCACCCGGCCGGCCGCGAGCTCTGGACGACCTTTTACAACCGCTCTGGCTACTTCAACCTCTTCAATCGCAACAAACGCGATCTCGTAATGGACCTCTCGTCCCCTCGCGGCCGTGAGCTGTTCTTGAGACTGGTAGACGACGCCGATGTCGTCATCGAGAACAACAGCGCGCGCGTCTTCCGGCAGTTCGGACTGGACTACACAACACTCGCGACACGCAACCCTCGCATCATCATGTGCTCGATCTCCGGCTTTGGATCCTTCGGCCCCGAGCAACACTACGTGGCGTATGGGGCGAACATCGAGGCATCAGGCGGCCTCGCCGCCGTCAACGGATATGGCGACGGCGTGCTGTATCACACCGGTTCGTTCTACGCCGATCCAATCGCCGGCACGCAGGGCGCGCTCGGCATTGTCGCTGCGCTCCTCGCCCGTGAGCGCACCGGGCGTGGGCAGTTCATCGACATGGCGCTACAGGAGTCGGGAGCAACCTTCCAGATCGAAGCGATCATGGACTATCGCCTGAATGGTCGGGTCGCGGGTCCGATGAACAACCGTTCCCGACGCATTGCGCCGCAGGGCGCATACCGCAGCGTCGGGAGCGATTGCTGGATCGCCATCGGCGTCGAGACCGACGAGCAGTGGGTCGCGCTTGCCTCGGTGATCGGCAGGCCTGACCTTGCCGTCCGCTATCCCGACGTCGAAGCCCGCCGGGCGCTGCATGACGAGATTGACGAGGCAATCGCCGCATGGTCCGCAACCCTCGACCACAACCAGGCGACGCAACAGCTACAGGACATGGGCGTACCCGCGGGGCCCGTGCTGGCGAACTGGGAGATCGTGAGCGATCCGCATCTCCATCGGCGAGGCTATTTCGTGGATGTGGTTCACCCGGAGGTGGGATACCACCGCTGGGATGGGTACCCGTGGAAGCTCTCGCGGACGCCCGGTCAGGTGCGGCTTCCCGCGCCGCGCTTCGCTGAGCACAACGACGAGGTGCTGCAGGGCTTGCTCGGCCTTTCCGAGAAGGAGATCACGCAGCTGCGCGCGGAGGGCGTGATCGCGGACCGGCCGCAGTACGCCCGCCCGATGTTCTAGGCAGGACTCGACCACCCGCATCTTGAAGCGACTCGCCACCTGTACGACGCGGGAGAAGAGGGGACCACGATGGATTGGGCAGACAGTACCGAGCAGAGCGCGTTTCGCGCCGAAGTGCACGCCCTCATCAGTGAACAGCTGCCGCGGCGATACCGTGACCGGGACCACGATGCAAGCTGGCAGCGCGATCGCCGCTCCCACGACGCCGCCGAGCGGGACGCGGCCATGTCCTGGACTCGAGCGCTGGCCAGGAAGGGGTGGGTGGCACCGCATTGGCCCACAAAGTACGGCGGTGCGGGGATGACCCCGATGGAGCAGTTCATCTTCAACGAGGAGATGGCACGGGCTGGAGCACCGCTGGCAGCGAGCATCCACGGCGTTGCGATGCTGGGCCCAACGCTGATTGTGCACGGCACACCGGAACAACAGCAGGAACATCTTCCGAAGATTCTCAGTGGTGAGGTGGTGTGGGCCCAAGGTTATTCAGAGCCAGGCGCGGGCTCTGATCTTGCGGCGCTGCAGACACGCGCCGTGCACGATGGGGACGAATACATCCTAAATGGGCAGAAGATTTGGACGTCCGGCGCCAACACGGCTGACTGGTTGTTCGCGATGGTCCGAACGAACCCGGACGCTCCGAAGCATCGCGGGATCTCGTTCCTCATCGCCGACCTCAGGACCCCGGGGATCTCAGTCAGGCCGATCGTCAACATGGCCTGGGGAGACGATCTGAACGAGACATTCTTTGAGGATGCCCGAGTGCCAGTTCGAAACCTGGTCGGGGACGAGGACCGCGGTTGGTACGTCGGGATGACGTTGCTCGACTTCGAGCGGTCCGGCATTTCGAGCGCCGTCGGAACCCAGCGCAATGTGCGGATGCTAATCGATTACGCGATTGGCGAGGGCCATGCCCAGTCGCGCCTGACGGATCTCCCAAGCCTGCGTCTTGAAGTGGCCGACCGAATGATCGAGTGCGAAGTGTCCTACCAGTTCTCCCTCAGGATTGTCTCGATGCAAAACGTCGGCCTCGTGCCGAACTACGAGGCCTCGTGCGCGAAGCTCTTCAACTCGGAACTCACCCAGCGTATCGCCCGCACCGGCACCAAGGTGTTCGGTCTCTACAGCAATCTGTGGGAGTCCACCGACGACCGATCTCCGATGGGAGCAGCCAGCACCCATGCATATGTCTCGTCGATCCCGTCGACGCTTGCCGGCGGGTCGAGCGAGATCCAGCGGGGGATCATCGCGACTCGTGGGCTCGGTCTGCCGCGAGGCTAGCGGCAGCATCCTCCACCACGCCGATCGATCCACCGCCGGGGCGAGTCAGACTGGGGTTGCTCCGGTTTGACGGACAGATTGCTTAGGCCGCCGAGGCGCTCCTTGCTCGTGGGACCATTCTTGCCTCGTACTCCACCGGCGAACAGTAGCCGAGCGTGGAGTGCAGGCGTCGGCGATTGTAGAACACCTCGATGAACT
>CANFFZ010000045.1 GCA_947446155.1 Chloroflexota bacterium
CGTGAGGTGGTCCAGCAGCACCATCTTGTCCGCCACCAGGAACGGGTGGTGGTACGGCAGCGACGCCACCCCGGTGCCGAGGCGGATCTGCTTCGTCCGCTCCGCCGCCGCCGCAATGAACACCGCCGGGTCCGCGATCAACTCGCGCCCACCGCTGTGGTGCTCGCCCACCCACACCTCGTCGTACCCCAGCCGGTCGAGCGCCTCCACCAGTTCGAGGTCCCGCTGCAGCGCCAGCGTCGGATGTTCCCCCGCGCGATGGAACGGCGCCATGAACAACCCGAACCGCATCGGATGCGCCGCCTGGACGAACGGAGTGGCAGGCATAGGTGGCCCTCGCATGCTTGAGGTCTGCGGACGTTCCGCCGAGGGTACCGCGCCCCGCCTCGCCCCCACCGGGATCAGAAAGGGGACCGCCCCGCGATCCCCAATCCCCACCTGGCACAGCCCTCAGATCTCGCTAGAAAATGAACGTTTCCTAGCCCAGACCCCCTCGGAATCGGCCCCTAGAAAACAACCCCTTTCGCGCGCGAATCTATTTCGCGACCCTCTCCGGTTTTTCGCCGATCACCCGAAAAATCGAGGTTCGAAAAGTCAGGGACAAGGTCAGACGAAGTCAGTCCCCACCCAGTGGAATCGAGGACGGCGGCCCATCCGTGGCGCGCTGGCCCTTGGACACGGAGCGCCCCTGCTTCTCCTCGAGGCGTGTCAGGGCGCGCCCCTTCTCCGGCGTCGGGTCAGCGCGGTTCCCATAGGCCTCGCGGCCTTCGTGGCCCTCGGGCAGGTGTTCGGTGATGGGAAGACCTTCCTCATCGCAGAAGAGCAGTCAGTGGCAGTACTTCCACCGCTGCATCTCCTCGCAAGGACAGATCCAGGTCTTCTTCTCGATCTCCGCCTGCTTGTCCTCGAAGAACATGCAGGGACACAGCGGCTTCCCCACCTCGTCCGCGTTCTTCGCGAGGCCGATGACCAGGAACTCCGTGATCTCACGCTGGGGGTGGAGGTGCGTCCCGCTCTTCTCAGCAAAGTTCTCGACGAACTTCCACATCTTCGCCAGCGTCTCCGGCTTGGCGACGGAGCGGTCGGCGTCGGACGGCTGGTCGAGGGTCATCGCACGCTCCTGCTCCGCCCAGTCTCCAAGGGCCCAGTGTCAGCCTCCGCGACAGACGAGGCAACCAGCCTCCCAACTGAGCCCGGTGAGCCCGCTAGGATGGCGTGGGAGTGGATGGCGTCCGGTGATGTCCGCGGTCTTCAAAACCGACGTGGGGTCGCGTTGCGCTCCCAGGTGGGTCCGACACCCACGCACTCCCGCCAGAACTGCCGCACCGCGGCTCCCGTCCAGGCATCGATGGGCGTGAATTGCGCCCGCTGCCGGAACCCGGGGGAGGGTGGCCGGCAAGCGGGCGCTGTTGAGGCGGAACGGGCGGGGGGGCTCGATCCGCCGGGCTGAGGCCTGCTGGCCTAGAAGATCACCATCAGCAGCACGACGATGACCAGAAGAGTGACAATACCGCCGCCGATGTACATGAGTCGTTCCTGTCGATGTCGCCCCGGAGGGCTCGTTGGTCTCTGGTGGGCTCGTTAGCCCTTGAGCGAGTCGGCGGCCTTGTCGACCGCGTCCTTCGCATTGCCCATGGCGCCCTGCGCTGACCCCTTGGCCTGCTGCGCCTTGCCCTTGGCTTCCATCTCTTCGTTGTCCGTAGCCTTGCCGACAGCCTCACGGGCCGCGCCTGCGATCTCGTTGCCCTTGCCCATCGCCTTGTCTCGCTCGCCTGACATGAAGTGCTCCTTCGTGGGCCTCGGCACCGCCGGGACTCGTTTGCTGTCGTGAAGGACATGCTGCCATCGAGGGCGTCGCAATCGCGTCGTTGTGTGGGCGTGCGTGCATCACTCCCATCACATTCTGTGAGGAAGCACGCTCAGCGAACCTGCGAGGGCCTCGGCCAGCGGTGGAGGTCGACTACTGGAGGCGGCGGACGGAGCCCCAGGCGAGCACGAAGACGAGGAAGGCGACGGATGCCATCGCCATGAACGCACCGATCCCGGTCTGGGCGCCCCAGGCGGAGATCGCGAAGGCCATCGGGAACGACCCGAACGCCTGGACACCGTGGGACATCTGGTTCACGGCCATCACCCGCCCTCGCATCTCGTTGCGCGTGACCTGGTGAAGCAGGGTGTTGTTCAGCGCCATCGCGACCGAGTGGAAGATCCCGGCTGTCGCGAGGATCGAGAGTGACAGGACGTAGTTCGAGGACGCCGAGAATCCGAGCAGGATGAGGGCGTAGGCGAGGAAGCCACCCAGCATCAGCAAGCCTCGGTTGCGGGCGCCGCCGACGTACGCGAGGGCAAACAGCCCGATGAGTGAGCCCCAGCCCATCATCGAGGACAGCATGCCGAAGCCCGCGTTCCCTCGATGCAGGACATCCTCCGAGACGATCTTGAGGAACGGGATGTACGGATAGATCAGCAGCGATGGGATCGTCGAGAGCACGATCAGGCCGAGGATGCGCTTGTCCTGCCAGGAGTACGTGAACCCCTCGCCGATCATGCGCCACGGTGAGACGGTCGAGGTGACTCGGGTCTGGCGAGTGACGTGGCTGATCTGGAGAGTGGCGATGCTCGCGGCGACCTGAAGGCCCACCAGCATCACCAGCCCGGAGGCCACGCCCCACGCCGCCATCATGACGCCGAACGCGGAGGGTCCGAGGACACGCGAGACGTTCTGCACCATCGAGTTCACCGCGACGGCGTTCGGGAGCGTCTCGTCCGTACTGACGTCGTAGACAAAGGCCTGGCGGGCAGGCTGGTTGATGGACTGCGCGAGGCCGCCACCGAAGGCGATGACGTACACATGCCAGACGTGGGCGAGGTCGAACAGCACCAGCGCGGCAAGGATGGCGGCGAGCACGGCATCGAGGAGGGTGGAGGCGACGATGATGCGGCGCCGAGGGAAGCGGTCTGAGAGGTAGCCGCCGTATGGGGCGATGAGCGTCCCCACGCCACCTCGGAAGGCGGCGACGGCGCCGAGTTGGACGGCCGAGCCGGTCATCTCGTAAACGAGGGCGAAGAGGGCAAGTTGCTTCGCCCACTGCGCGAAACCAGCCGCGAGGGTGGAGAGCGTGAGGTAGCGGAAGTCGCGCAGCCGGAAAGACACGAAGATTTCGCTGGTCGAGGTCTTCGATCGCTTGGGTGGCGTCGCCCCGGGCGTCGCGTCAGATGCAGATGTCGGTAGGCGGCCGGTAGCCATGGCTTGCCTCGATTGCGGCGCACGATAGCACCTCGTGTCAGGGCCGTTCGGGCGGGTCGAGTAGGATCGGGCCGGCTCGGCAGATCGAGCGAAGGAGACCCCTCGTGCGCGCACTCATCGTCGATCCGAACATCGAGGGCAAACTCCGCCTCGGCGAGGCTCCCGAACCCGAACCGCGGCCCGACCAGGTGCTCGTTGCGGTCCAACACCTCTCGCTCAACTACGGCGACCTACGAGGTGCGCAGGCCCGTCCCGCCGGATTCATTCCCGGCTGGGACGCTTCCGGCACCGTCCTCCGCGCCGCCGCCAATGGCGCCGGCCCCGCCGCAGGCACTCGAGTCGTCACCACCATGAGCACCCAGGGCGGCTGGGCCGAACGGCGCGCCGTCGACCTCGACGAGCTCGCCGTCGTCCCCGCAGACATCGATCTCGGTGTCGCCTCCACGCTCCCGGTCGCAGGTGTCTCCGCGCTCCGTGCGCTTCGACGCTCCGGCGCGCTCCTCGGCCGGCGCGTCCTCGTCACCGGCGCATCGGGTGGCGTCGGCCGCTTCGCCGTCCAACTCGCGACGCTTGGTGGCGCGCACGTCATCGCCAGCGTCGGATCCACGGCACGTGGCGAAGGCCTTCGTGGACTGGGCGCCGCCGAGGTCGTCATTGGCCTCGAAGGTGTGGTGAGCCCGATCCACGTCGTGATCGACAGCGTGGGCGGGTCGCAACTGGTCAAGGTCTGGGGGCTCCTCGGCGAAGGCGGTGTCGTGCAGTGCATCGGCACTACCTCGCAGGAACCCGCCGCCTTCCCCTCGCTTGTCGGCATGAAGCGCTCGATCGAGGCGTTCACGAAGGGCCCGCACTCCGGCGAGGACATCGCCTACCTGATCACCCTGATGCAGGCCGGGCGCCTGCAGGTGGATGTTGGCTGGCGCGGCTCCTGGTCCCGCATCGCGGAGGCGGGCGCTGCCCTCTTCGGCCGGCAGGTCGCCGGCAAGGCCGTGCTGGACATCGACTGATCGAGGGAATGGAACGCCCACGAGCGTCGTAGCGTTACAGAAGAGACACCGCCGCGCTGTATCTCGGGACCGAGGGAGATCTGACTGTGCGAACTGCCATCCGATTCCTGTACGCCACGGCGATCGCGCTGTTCCTGTCGCTGGCCATCGGCTTCGGCACCCTGACCTTCTACCCCGGCCCTGACCGTCCGGAGTACCCGATCGCGATCGAGCGCAAGGCGCCCCCCGCGCCGAATGCGACGCCTGACCCGCAAGAGACGGAAACACTCCGCAAGTTCGACGAGGACAACCGGCAATTCGAGAAAGACCAGAAGGTCCACCATCGGAACGTCCTACTCCTGGTGACAGGTCTGTCGGCAGCGGCGCTGATGGTTGGCGTCGTCGCCTCAGGAGCCCTCGATGTCCTGCGCGCGGGAGTCATGCTCGGAGCGCTATTCAGCGTGCTGTGGGCGCTGATGTATGGCGCGAACTCGGCCGGGAAGGGCGCCATCTTCATCGCTGCGCTCGTGGTGCTGGTACTGCTCGCGGCGCTGAGTACCGACCGAGTGCGTGGGTGGCTCGGCCGTACGCTGCGCCTCGGCGCCGGGGAGGATCTGTTGCGGTAGGCGCTGCGAAGCCCCGCCACACGTCTCCCCGTCGAGCGCGCATACTGCCCGACGAAGCTAGCCCGACAGCCGTGAAGGCTGCGGCGAGGCACCGAGGGAGGCGCCGCGGTGGACTACCAGGATCTGCTGTTCCAGCGCGACGACGGCGTCGCACTCGTCACGCTCAACCGGCCGGATCGGCTCAACGCCATCAGCCCGCGGCTCGTCCACGAACTCCTCGATGTGGTCGAGTCCACCGAGCGCGACGACGCAACGCGAGTCGTCGTGATCACGGGAGCGGGACGCGGCTTCTGCGCGGGCGCCGACCTCGCCGCGACGCCCGAAGTTCGCGCCGCCGACGTGCAGATGGACGAGGCGGCCGGGTACCGGCGCATGCTCAAGGGCCCAATCGGGCACTGGGGTGTCCTCTATTCAGCGCTCGGCCACTACCCGAAGCCGATCATCGCCGCTGTCAACGGCGTCTCCGCGGGGGCGGGCCTCTCGCTCGCGCTCGCGGCAGACATCCGAGTCGCCTCGACGGCTGCGCGCTTCATCTCCGTGTTCGCGCGACGCGGCCTCGTCCCCGACACCGGGACGAGCTACCACCTCACTCAACTGATCGGCCGTGGTCGCGCCATCGAGATGATGCTCACGGGCGAGGAAGTCGATGCCGCCACCGCACACCAGTGGGGCCTCGTCAACCGGCTCGTCGAGCCGGACCGGCTGATGGACGAAGCGCTCGGCCTCGCGCGCAAACTGGCGAGCGGGCCGTCAGTCACCATCGAACTGACGAAGCAACTCGTGAACGACCTGACGCGCGAGGGGCTGGACCGTCAGCTTCAGAACGAGGCGTGGGCTGGCACTCGGGTCGCCCTCTCTGACGACCAGGGCGAGGGCCGCCGCGCCTTCCTCGAGAACCGCCCGCCGCAGTGGACCGGCCGCTAGGGCTCGACCGGGGCGCTGGACGCCCCGGCGTACACTCCCGGCGCAGTGACCGAGGTGCGCGATGGCGCTGCCAGGGAACACATCCACCGAGACGATCGAGAGGCCTGCGCGCCTCCCGCTACCGACGCAATTCCTTGGGCGGCAGTTCTACTACGGCTGGTACATCGTCGGTGTCGCCTTCGTCTCCTCGATGATGTCGATGGGCATCACCGCATACTCGATGGGCGTCTTCCTCAAGCCGATGACCGAGGAACTCGGCTGGTCGCGCACGGACATCTCCCTGGGACAGACGCTCACTACCTTCGTGACAGGACTCCTCGGCGTCGCGATTGGGCGACGCATGGACGTGCGCGGCGGGCGCGCCCTCATGGTGGGTGGCGCGATCATCGGCGGGACCGGATTCATCGCGTTGGGCCAGGTCCAAGAACTGTGGCAGTACTACCTCGTGCGGTCGGGACTCGTCGCGGTCGGTTCCATCGGCATGGGGAACCTCGTCGTCAACGTCACGCTCTCGAACTGGTTTGTGCGCAAGCGTGGGCGCGCGATCGCGTTCGGCGTGATGGGCACCTCGATGGCCGCTCTGCTGCTGCCGACGGTGGCCGACCGCATGATCGACGCATGGGGGTGGCGGGCAGCGTGGGCGGCGATCGGCGTCGCCGTGTGGGTCACGGTGATCCCGACGGCGCTGCTCGCGATGCGGCGACGGCCCGAGGACTTCGGGCTGCGACCGGACGGCGACGACGCACCGATCGAGGGCGCCCCGGTGTCGGCGCGAGTGGCCTCGGATGTGCGGTGGACGCGACAGGCGGCGGCGCGGACGAAGACGCTGTGGATGCTCGTCGCGACGTTCGGATTCGCGAGTACCGGCATGGGGGCGCTGCTGTTGCACCTCATCCCCTACATGACGGACGCGGGATTCACGCGTGGCCAGGCGGCGGGCGCCTTCGGGATGATCGGTGTCTCCGGCCTGCTTTCGAAGCCGTTGTGGGGGATAGCCCTCGACCGATTCCCGATCCGCCGATGTGCCGCCGCGGAGTTCGGCCTGATGGCGTTGGGGCTCACACTGATCCTCGCATCGCACACGCTGGCGCCGCTCTACGGATCGATCTTCACGCTTGGCCTCGGCATCGGCGGCGTGGTGACGGTGCAGGAAGTGGTGTGGGCCGACTTCTTTGGCCGCCTCAGCCTCGGCACCGTGCGCAGCCTCGCGCAGCCGTTCACGATCGTGTCGAGCGCCGGTGGGCCGGTATTCGCCGGCTTCGCCTACGACCATTTCGGCTCGTACACGACGGCGTTCCACCTGTTCATCGCGACGTACTTGCTCGCCGCGATGATGATCATGCTGACGCCCGCACCTGGCCGTCCTGCGTCGGCCGACCAGGCGCTTGCGGCCTAGACGCCCGAGGTGCCGGTGAGGCCGAAGCGGTCCCCCTTCAGCCCTCGTACCGCGAGGTCGACGGCAGCGAGGCGACGCTGGCCCTGCATGCGCGACTCGCCCTGCATATAGGAGCCCCACGCGACGTAGTCGCCGAGGACGTCTTCGAGGTGGTTGCTGTAGCCCTGGATGTCCTGTGCCTTGTTCATCGCGACCTTCGAGATGCGCACGGTCATCGGGTGGTTCTCCGCGACGCGACGGGCATAGGCGTACGTCTCGCGCTCGAGGTCTTCGAGGGGAAGGACGCGGTTGACGAAGCCGTAGTCGTGCGCCTCCTGCGCGGTGAGGAAGCGGCTTTCGAAGACGATCTCCTTCGCGCGCTTCACGCCGAGGTCCCACGGGACGGACATGTATTCGATGAAGCCGGGGAGGAACCTCGCGTCCTTCGCCGCGAAGACGAGATCGAGGCACCCCGCCAACATCCAGCCGGCGTAGATGCAGTATCCCTCCACCATCGCGATGGTCGGCTTCGGGAAGTTCCGCCAGCGCAGCAGCAGGTCGAGGTTGTAGCGCTTGAACTGGTCGTAGCGGTCGAGGCCATCGACAGCGCCGAGGGACTCGCGGTACGCGGTGCCCTCGGGTGTGCCGAGGTCGTGGCCAGAGGAGAAGTTGCCGCCGGAGCCTCGGACGATGAGGACGCGGACGTCCTTGTCGTGTTCAGCCTGGTCGAAGGCGAGCCCGACTTCGTCGAGGAGGCGGTAAGACTGGGCGTTGCGGTACTGCGGCCGGTTGAGCCGGATCGTGGCGATAGGCCCTTCGACTTCGTAGGTGATGTCCTCGTACGCCATGGTGTGCCTCCCGCGAATCTAGGTGTGCGCGGGCAGGGTACGACGGCGAGGGAAGGTGTGTAGAGAGCGTGGCTGAGGAGTACTGTTCGCCTGCGGTGGGTCGTGGCGTGCGAGGAGTCGGGGCAAATAACAACGAAGCGCCCTCTCGGTGTTGAGTCATCCAAGTCGCAAGGTGGAGCACCGGTCAGCGGCGACCCAGGGCGTGCGGGCCGACCGCCGGCGCGACCTCGGCTGTACTACGGCTACTACATCGTGGGTGGGGCCCTGCTTGCCCAGCTGATTTCGACGGGGGCACAAAACTCGGTCGCGGGGGCGTTCATGTCTCCGATGACGAAGGACCTCGACTGGACACGTGCGGAGTACACCTACGGACTGACGGTGAGCCGCTTCGTCGCTGCGTTCGCCGGGATCTTCATCGGTGTCTGGGTGGACAAGTATGGCGGCCGGCGACTGATGTTTGCCGGTGCCATCCTGCTGTCACTCACCACATTCATGTCAGGATCGGTCACGGCAATTTGGCAGTGGGTGATCATCCGCGGCGTGGTGTTGACGCTGGGTGCCTCGATGGTGGGGAACCTCGTTGTCAACGTGACGGTGTCGAAATGGTGGGTGGAGAAGCGCGGCCGGATGATCGGGTTCGCCGCGATGGGAGTGTCGCTGGGTGGGGTGGTATTCCCGCCCGTATCCGCGTTGCTAATCGAGGAGTTCGGATGGCGCACGGCGTGGCGCCTCCTCGCAGTGGTCTCGATCAGCCTCGTGATCCCTGTGTCGATGATCATGCGCCGCGCCCCGGAGGACTACGGGCTGTATCCGGACGGACGGAACGCGGAGGAGATGGAAGGCCGTGCCGGGGCGGTACAGGCGGCGGACTTCGCGAACTCGTTTACCCGGAGAGAGGCCCTACGGACTCCGGCGCTCTACCTGATTGTGCTCTCGTTCGGCCTCGGCGGCGTGGGGCTAGGGACGATGCTGCTTCAGACGCTGCCCTTCCTGACTGACCAGAACTACACGGTGGCGCAGGCGGCCTCATACACGAGCCTGATGTCGTTCGCTGCGCTGGTTTCCAAAGTCGGCTGGGGCTGGGCAGCCGATCGCGTCGCGCCGAATCGCCTGGCGGCGATGTCGTTCGTGCTGTCTGGCTGCTCGATCACGGGAGTGATCTTTGCCTCGGAGGCCCATGCGCTCATCCCGCTGGCGATTGCGTTTGTGGCGGTCGGCTGGGGCTTTGGCGGGCAGATCCCCTTGCAGGAGACGATCTGGGGGTCGTATTTCGGGCGGCGGTACCTCGGGTCAGTGCGGAGTGTGGCACTCCCGATCTCGCTGCTGATCGGCGCAGGCGCGCCGCTCTTCGTCTCCTGGTATTACGACACCGTGGGGAACTACCACGGGGTGTTCCTGGGGATTGGCGCGCTGTGGTTCGTGGCGGCAGGTATCGTGCTCATGGTGCGCCGTCCGACGAAGCCCGTTACGGCCGTGCTGGCATAGCCGTCGCCGCGCAGGAGTCCTGACCCATGAATGCTGAACTGATCGTGTTGCGCATCCTGCACGTCCTACCCGGTGTGATCTGGGTGGGTGGCGCCTCCCTCATGGCATGGGTGATCGAGCCTCAGCTCCGCGCCGCAGGGCCGCAGGTGCAAGGCCCCGCGATGAGCTCGATCGCCAAGAAGCTCACGCCCGTGCTGGTGGGCTCGGCTGCGCTGACGATCCTCGTCGGCTTCGCCCTCATCATGCGCACGCCAGGCCACGAGGCCTCTGACCTGTTCTCGACGTCGTGGGGCTGGGCGATTGGACTGGGGATGGTGCTTGGGATCGCGGCAGGCGGCATCGGCGGGACAGCCGGGGCCGAACTGAAGAAGATCGAGGCCCTCGGCGCGCAGATCAGCGGTGCGCCAACCCCCGCGCAGGCGACCGCAATGGCGGGGCACCAGGGGACGCTGCGCCGAAACAGCCGGATCGCCTCGATCCTCGGTCTTGTGGCGGTCGCGCTCATGGTCAGCGCGCGCTACATCTAACCGATGCTGACGATCCGCGTACGCCGCCCGGATGGGACGTTCGCCCTCGACGTGCCGTTCGAGGAGGGCGTGGCGCTGCTCGCCGATCCCGAGGCGCTGGTCTGGTTCGACCTCGAGGAAGACTCGTCCGAGTCCGGCGCGGAGATTGAGCGAGTCGGGGCAGCGCTCGCGCTCAACCACCTGACCGTGGAAGACCTCACACACAAGGGGCAGCGCGGGAAGTTCGAACAGTTCCCTGGCTACTCGGTCCTGGTGATGCACGGCTTCGGCTATCAACGAGACGTGCCACGCCTGGACGAGTACGAACTCGACCTCGCGATCGGTACGAACTGGGTGCTCACCGGGCGCGATCCGAAGCTTGTGTGCCTGACGCCGAATGCGGGCCTCGATGCCCATCTGTCGACGATGATGGGATCGACCGCGGACTTCCTGCTCTACGCAATCGCCGACCGCCTCGTGGACTCGATGTTCCCGGTCCTCGACGAGATGCTCGACGACGTCGACGACATCGAGGGTCGCGTGGTGGCTGACGACACCAACGGCCTGCTCGAGCGGATCTTCGCGATGAAGCGGAACGGGGTGACCTTGCGGAAGGTCGTCTCGCCTCACCTCGAGATCTTCACGCGGCTGACGTCACCCGCGTACGCGGTGGTGAAGCCGGAGCACGTGATCTACTTCCGCGACGTGCATGACCACTTGATCCGCGTCTTCGAGGTCGTGGACTCATACCGCGAGTTGATGACCGGCGCGCTGGAGGTGCATCTGTCGACGGTGAACAACCGCCTGAGCGATGT
Organism: Chloroflexota bacterium; assembly: GCA_947446155.1. The sequence goes on from CANFFZ010000045.1 coordinate 10,813, forward strand.
GATGAAGCGACTGACGGTGCTCACCGCGATGTTCCTCCCGCTGACGTTCGTCACGGGCGCATTCGGCATGAACATGGTGGAGTCGCCGGTCTGGACAGACCCCGCGTTCTGGATCATCGGGGTCGGCATGCTCGGGATCGCCGCCAGTCAGTGGGTGTTCTTCCGGCTCAAGGGCTGGGCGTAGTCGCCACTACTTGAGGCGTTCGGCTCGGACCAGGAGCCGGCTGCCGTACTCGTGGGTCTCGGCGTTGAACTTGCCGCTGCACGTGAAGAGCGTGATGGAGTCCACCTTCACGTTGTTGCTCCAGTACTGACCCCAGTCCGTCCCGGTCGCGCTGACCTCGCGCGCCCAGACCACCGAGTACTTCAACACCTGCCCGTTGAGTTCGACCTCGATGCGGTCGCCGGCCGTCAGGCTGTCGAGGTCCCCGAACACCGCGGGACCGGTGTAGCGCTGCCCGATGCCCTCGAACTCGCGGTTGAGGTCGGCGTGCGCACCGAAGACGGCGTTCTTCCCGGTACCGGGGTAGCCGCCGTTGCCGGGGAATGCGGAGAGGTCGTACCAGGCGACATCGATCGGGCCGTAGGGCTCGGGCATCGCGTCACCCTTGACGGCCCACGAGCCGACGGGTGCGTTCACGCCGATTGAGGGGATGCGCAGGCGCGCGAAGTCGGTGCCCTTTGGCTCGCCGTACTTCTTCGTCCACGCGGCAACCGAGTCCTGGATGCGCGGAGTGGACGAGGCGCCAGCGACGGCCGCTGATGCACCGCCCTTGTTCGAGGCGGAACGCACCGAGATCCCGCCACCACCGAGAACGCCCGTTGCGACCAGGACTGCACCGAGGAGTGCGCCACCCCCGACCAGTGAGAGGAGAGCCAATTGCATCTGTCGGGGCATCAGCACTCCGAAAACCGCTGATCAGTCTGAGCGGATCAGTGGATCTATCTTAGGCAGACCAGCACGAGCCGCAACAGCGACTGCCTGTGTGCCTGTCGGTGCGTCGGTTCCTGTGAGTGCAACGCCCGAGCAGCCTCGGGTGTTCCGTGGGACTGCCGGGATGGCTCGATCTGCCGAGGATCAGCGCATGGAAGACGTGATCGTCGCGCTTGCCGCGTCGCTGGTGCTGGCCTTTGTGGTGGCAGGGCCGAGGGCGCGCCGCGTGCCACCGGCGGCCCCCCAGCCGTCCGAGGCGAAGCGCACGAAGAAGTAGAGCACCTCGACCTATCGAGGCCGTTTCGGCATCTTCATGCCGGTCCACGTCAGCGTGTCCAGCACGCGGTCGGGGAGCACCCGCATCGCGATGGCGCGGAGTCGCGCGTCCCGTCCCACGAAGTAGCGCGTCTCCGGCCGGGGTGAACGCACGGCGTGCGCGATGGCTTCGGCCACGCGCTCGGGCGCGATGCCATTCCGCCCCGCCTTCTCGCCGGAGCGTCGCGCGGCCTCGATGTATGGGGCGTAGCGGTCGCGTGCGTCGGCGGGCATCTCATTCATGACCTCGTCCGCGAGCGACAGGCCCTTGTCCCAGATCGGAGTGTCGATGGCGCCCGGCTCGATCAGGCTGACCGGGATGCCCCATGGCCTCAATTCCAAGCGGAGCGAGTCCCCGAATGCCTCGAGTGCGTGCTTCGACGCGGCGTACGGGCCGTAGAAGGGCGGCGCGTGCTTCCCGGCGATCGAGGTGACGATGACGATGCGCCCCTTACCTCGGCGTACGAGCGGGAGGAATGCCTGCGTGACGGCGACAGTCCCGAATACGTTGACCTCGAACTGATTGAGCAGCCGTTCGCGGGCGACGTACTCCCACGCACCGCTGACGGCGATCCCTGCGTTGTTCACGAGCGCACCGAGGCCGCCGACACCGGCCGCCGCGCCGACCGTCTGCATCGCCGAGACGATCGATGCCACGCTGGTCACATCGATGATCACGGGAACGATCAGGACGCCGCCACGGCGCTGGAGCGCCTCGCCATCCTCAGCCTTGCGGACACCGGCGAAGACGCGGTGGCCGAGCGCTGCGAGGTGAAGCGCCGTAGCCGCGCCGATGCCGGTAGATGCGCCGGTGATGAATACGGCACCCGTGTTGGCGGGGGCGGCGGGTGTTGCGCTGATCCTCGGGATGGTGAGCCTCGGGATGGTGGGCATCGACTAGTCCCGTACGACGGTGCGGGAGGTGAAACGCCAGACGCCATGGACGCGTTGCAGGGTGTCCTCGTACTTCGCGGTCGTGACGAGGGTCGCGGGCTCGCTGTTGCCGGTCTTCAGCAGCTGCAGGTAGCAGGACATCCTCGCGTGGTCGCCGTCACCTTCGATGACGATGTTGTTGTTCCAGTGCCTGGACCCCGGCATGCGCGCCGCGAAGTCGGTGGCGAAGGCCTCCAGTTCGGCGGTACCGGTGCGCGTCCGGCCGCCCGAGGTGAACGTGCCATCAGCGACGAAGGTCGCCGCCCATGTGGCGGCGTCGGCGGAGTCGATCGCGTGGTTGTAGCGGGCGAGCAGGTCCTGGATGTCCAGACGGTCAGCGAGCGATAGCGGCACGAGCAGCCTCCTCACGGGCGGAAAGCGATCGTACTCGGCGGGACTGAGAGTGGGTGGTGGCGCCGGCTAGACGCTGACGAGGTGGAGATGGCCGGTGCGCGGAGCCGAGCACTGTCCGCCGCCGAGGAGGAGGTCCCATTCCGCCACGCCTGAGGTGGTGGCGGGCGCACCTTCGAGCGAGGCGGCGAGCGCTCGGAGGAGCGTCGCTTCCGCGAAGAGCCGGTCGGCCTCGACGCCACCGCTCGTGAGTTCGTCGAGCGCGTCGTCAATCGCCAGGGTCGTGGGGTCGCCTTCGAGGAGTGGTGTGACGTCCGTGCGGCCGGCGGTGGTGACCTCGATGGTGTGGCTGGCTAGTGGTCGAGGGGCGAGGCGTGCGCTACTTGAAGCGTGCGAGCCAGCCGTTCGCGCGCTCGATGGACTTCGGCTCGTCCTTGTAGATGTTGTGGCCGATGCCGGGATAGATCTCCAGCTCGGCGTTCGGGATGCATCGCGCCATGATCACGGAGCCGCCGGGAGGTGTCTGCGGGTCCTTGTCCCCAACGAGGATGAGTGTGGGTGCCACCACCGACTTCAGACCCTCGTCCATGCGGTAACCGGCGACCGCGCGGTTAGTCGCGGCCATCGCGCCGTTGCCAGCGGCCTCGGCCTCCTCCGCGCGCTTCAGCCAGCCCGAGGCGAGGGCGGGGCCGACGCGGCTCGATGTCGCAAATAGCAGCAGGCCCTCCACGCGGTGGGGGAAGTCGATCGTGAAGCGCTGGGCGATCGCGCCACCCATCGAGTGCCCGGCGATGATCGCCTTCGGGATGCCGAGGGCTTCCATAAGCGCGTCCAGGTCGGCGGCCCAGGTGGAGAGGGAGACGGGCCCGGGCTCGTGGCCGCTCTCGCCCATGCCTCGGACGTCGTACACGAGGTGGCGGAACCCGGCGAACTGCGGCGTCGTGGTCTCCCAGGTCTGGAGTTTGGAGCCGATGCCATGGATGAAGACGATGGTCTTCGCGCCGTCGCCGGAGAGTTCGTAGTGCTGGGCAATCCCGTTGGCGGTGACGAACGGCATCGGAGCCTCCCTCGGTCGGCGCCTCGGATGGGGTAGCGCAGGCGGGCGCGGGCCGGGCGGAGTATACGCACGGCTGGTCGGCAGGTGGGCTGAATCTGCGTGCTAGGATTCCTAGGCTCAGGAGGCGGCCCGTGGCGGAGATCGACTCGCGCGAGTTCCGGAACTGGAGTGGCCACTTCGTCACGGGGGTCACGGTCCTTACTGTCCAGGTGGGCAATGCCGTCCGAGGCATGACGGCGAATGCGTTCTGCTCGTTGTCCCTTCATCCTCCGCTTGTGCTCGTCTGCATCCAGAACGGGGTGTCGATGCACCCCTTCTTTGAGGTGGCCGAGTCGTTCGGGGTTAACATGCTGGCGTCCGATCAGAAGACGCTCTCCGAACTCTTTGCGCAGCATGGCGAGCACTCCGAGCCCATGGGCGGCGCACCGCATCACCTCGGATCGCTCGGTGCGCCGATCCTCGAGGGCGTGATGGGGTGGGCGCAGTGCCGCGTGGAGGCGCGCTACCCCGGCGGCGACCACCTGATCGTCATCGGACGTGTCGAGGAGATATCGACCGCTCCCGAGGCCGAGCCGCTGGTGTTCTACTCCGGTAAGTACCGCACGATCGGCGAGATCCTCTAGCTACGCTGCTCTCTCGACGCCCCGATCGAGGCGACTGAGGGAGCCCGCCGCCGACAGCGCGGGAAGTCCCCGATACGGAAGACGCGAGGGCGACCGATAGCCTGACTTCGCGGCGGACGCCGTCGCGAGGAGCACGCGTGGACGCACTGTCCCCTACCTCGGGCCCCGGCTCGACGAGTCCTGTCCGCCGTACGAGGGCGTGCGCAGTGCGCCACCCCCGGCCACTCAGGCTGCCTCATTCGCTGCCATCTTCGAACGTCACATGGCCACCGCCCGCTCTGAGATCGAGGGCGTACGTGCCGAGATCGCCTCGCTCCGCGACGGCGGTGCGCGCGGCCTCGCGATGTCGCAGCGCCCCTCGACCGGCTCGAAGGCAATGTCAGTGGCCGATGTGGCCGCTCGGCTGAAGACGATGTCGACCGGTGATGGCGCTGACCCGTATGGGTGGCGGCAGATGGCGCGCACCACCGGCGAGCAGATCATCGGCAGTGGCTACGGTTCGATCTTCGAGCGCCAGATCCAGCAGGAGTCCGGGTTCGCGCCGGACGTCGTGTTCGGGCTACGGAAGTCCTCGGCAGGTGCGGAGGGCATCGCGCAGTTGATGCCGCAGTTCTACCCGAGTGTGAACCGTACCGACCCGCAGGCCTCGCTGCTGGCGGGGGCCATGAGCATGGACCACTACCTGGGCGCGTGGGACGGGGATGTGCGCAAGGCGCTCGCCTCGTATAACGCGGGGCTCGGGAAGGTGAGGCAGGTGGTCGCGGCGCACGGCGAGCGCTGGGAGACGGCCCTGCCGCTCGAGACGCGCCAGTACCTCTCGGCCATCGTTGGCGACATGCGTCCGGTGTTCGCGCGTCCGGTGAGCGGCGTGGCGAGCACCGCGGCGGTTTTCGGCGGGCGCGGGCCGGGTGGCGTGCTCACGATGCCGGTCGACCGCACCGGGAGCCGCCCGACCGCCGGAGGCCTCGACCTCTTCGCGGTGGAGGGGAGCGCTGTGCGCGCCCCCGCCGACGGCACAGTGCACGTCGCAGCGGGCGACGAGGGCTCAGTCGTGACGATCGACCACGGGAACGGCTGGCGCAGCACGCTGCGCGGCCTCGGTGGTGTCGTCCCCGAGGATGGCTCGACGATCCGACGTGGCGAGCCCCTGGGCGTCGTGGATACGGGCGCGCGGGTAGCCTTCGGGCTGACCCTGGACGGCCGTGCGGTCGATCCGCTGCGGTACCTGCTCGGTTAGCGCTCGATTCCCGGTCGCGGGGGCAGATGCTACGATCGCTGCTCCATGGTGGGTGTGGCCTAGCGGTTAAGGCGTCAGGTTGTGGCCCTGAAGATCGGGGGTTCAAATCCCCTCATCCACCCCATGTGACTTCTGCCCGCCGCGCCCGACTCGACTGATTTGCCGTCACGGTTGAATCCAGTCGCGGGCGCGGCGGTGCTACAGTCGGCTCCGAAAGCCCCCACCTCCACCGAAGGACACAGACGTGCGGCGCGGACTCCTCGCCCTCCTCGCCGTGCTTGCGCTCACCCCGCTCGCGGTCGCCTGCAGTGACTCGAAGGAAGCGGGCGGTGACTTCGCCCTGACGGAGCGCTGGCTCCGCGCCAACGAAGATCCGTCCGCGGACGTCGCGATCTTCGAGGCCAAACTCCCGGA
>CANFFZ010000046.1 GCA_947446155.1 Chloroflexota bacterium
ACCGATGAACTCGTCCGCGAGGCTGACTTCGCCCTGCGCCTCGAGGTCCATCGCGAGGAACGCGATGTCGTGGCCGATGTCCTGCCAGCCGATCTGGAACCACTCGCTGAACTCGATGCCGTCCACGCAGACGATGTCGGCTACCCGCGGGCCGAGGACGTACACGTGCTTCGTGTGCAGGTCGCCGTGGCCGCGGACGACGCGGCCGTCCGTGACGCGCTGGGCGAACGTCGCCCCCTCGCGTGCCAGCGTGCCGTCCACCATCGCGTGCATGGCCGCGGCGTCCTCGGGCGCCCATGTCGAGCCAATGAACCCGGCGGCTTCGCCCGCCTCGCGCTTCCACCACGCGGCCACCGCCTCGACACCCGCGAACGCGAGGCCGTCGGGCGCGCGCTCCGCGTCATCGTGGAAGGGCACGAGGCGTGCGACCAATCGGTCGGCCATGTCGTACGGCACACGCTCATCGCGCACGAGGGCGTCGAGCGTGGCCGTCTCGGGCAGGCGGCGCATCTTCACGGCCCACTCGATGACTTCGCCCTCGGATGCCGGGACGTCGATGACGATCGAGCCGTCCGGTCGCCGGACCACGGAGGCCACATCGAGGTAGACGTCGGGCGCGAGGCGGCGGTTGAGCCGTACCTCGTTGTGGCAGAAGCGCTCGCGCGTCTCCAACCCCAGCTGCTCGATAAAGCCGAAGTCCACCGGCTTCTTGGTCTTGTAGACCAGGTCGCCCGCGAGGAACGCGTACGACAGGTGCGTCTGGATCAGGGTCACCTCGGAGGGCCGGTGCGGGTACGCCTCCGAGCGCAGCAGCGCACGGACGTACTCAGGCAACGCGGCGAGTTCCTCGGGTGTCACGCGCCGACGGTACGAGGGGGCGCGCGCGAGGGCAACGCGGGGCGCCCGAAGCGCCAGAACGCGGCCAGCCTCGGTGGTACGCTCGGGCGGCAGCGTCGCGCGGTGTCAGGGGGTCGGGGTGGCGGAGCGCGTGGCAGCATTTCTACCAGTCGCAGCGGCTGCGGCTGGCCTACTGGACCTGGGGTGACGCGGACGCGCCCCCCCCCCTGATCCTTCTACACGGCGGACGCGACCACGCACGCAACTGGGACCGCATCGCCGAGGCGTTCCGCGACGACTACCACGTTATTGCGCCTGACCTGCGTGGGCACGGGGATTCCGAATGGGCGAAGGGCAGCACCTACACGCTGTCCGAGCACGTGATCGACCTCATCGCGCTGATCGACCTGGTGGGTGGGCCGGTGCGTGTGGTCTCGCACTCGTTCGGTGGCGCGATCACGCTGCTGGCGGCCGGGATCTTTTCGGAGAAGTTCGATCGCATCGTGGAGATCGAGGGTGCTGGCGCACGCATGGAGGACACTCCACGGCCCACGACCCCCGAGCAGCTGCGCAAGTGGGTCATGACGATGCGCTCCTACGAGCAGCAGACGCCGCGCGTCTATTCGACCTTCGGGGAGGCCGTCGCACGCGTGAGCGAGGCGAACAAGTCGCTTTCGCCGGAGATGGCCGACCACTTCGCGCGCTGGGCCTCGCACGGGATGGACGGCGGCTACGTCTGGAAGTTCGACCCGTGGGTACGCGGCCGGACGCCCTCTGAGCTCACGCGTGAGGAGTTGGTGGAGGTCTGGCGAGCGGTCGTCGCCCCCGTCATGCACATGGTCGGCTCGAAGTCGCACTTCTCCCGGGCCCAGTTCGAGTCGAAGCCGCTCGACGAGTACTTCAGCGACTCCCACACGGTGACGGTCGCGGATGCCGGTCACTGGCTGCACCACGACCAGACGGCGACCTTCGTCGACCTGGTCCGCGACTTCCTCGGCGCGCCGCCACCTCGGAAGCCGCACGCCGACTAGGCAGCGATCGGGGTTCGGGTCACCGTCGCTGATTCGCGGAGCCTGGTGCCGCCGTAAATCGATGCGATCTCGTAATGCCTCGTGCCAGATCCCCCTCGTACGACCGCGGTTGCCGCGTGCCACAATGGATCAGCGTCCCAGTCGTCTGAACGGAGGCCACCCGTGGCCGACTCCCTGACCCCTGCAACCTCGATCTCCGCACGCGAGTGGGTGGATCTGCTCTTCGACGAAGGTTCCTTCTCAGAACAGTTCGCTGGCATCGCGACACCTGACCCGCTGCACTTCGAGGACTCCCGGTCGTACGCGGAGCGGGTGAAGGAGGCACGCGAACAGTCCGGTGGCAAGGAAGCGGTGCTGACCGGCACGGCGCACATCGGCGGCCTGCCGGTGGTCGTCGCGGTCTCGGATTTCCGCTTCATCGGCGGCTCGATGGGGTACGCGGTGGGCGAGCGCGTCGCGCACGCGATGGAACGTGCGCACGCGGCGAAGGCGCCTTTCCTCGCGGTCACATGCTCGGGTGGCGCCCGGATGCAGGAGGGCATGGTCGCCCTGCTCCAGATGGCGAAGACGGCCGCCGCCGCCCAGCGCCTGCACGAGGCGGGCGTGCCGATGGTCACGCTGCTCGCGAACCCCACGACCGGTGGTGTGTTCGCCTCGTACGGCACGCAGGGCGACATCCTGATCGCGGAAGCGGGTGCCCTCATCGGCTTCGCCGGCCCGCGCGTCCGTGCTGTCCACGACGCCGACGAGGAGCGCGAGACCCTTTACGCAGAGGACCTGTACGAACGGGGCCTGATCGACCTCATCGCGCCACGCGAGGGGCTGCGCAACGTGCTGATCAGCGTCCTCGATCTCCTGCGAGTGACTCCGGTGCCCGACCTTGATCTGCTCCCCCAGGTCATCGAAGCGCGGGACCTCGAGCGCGGCTGGACGACCGTCGAGCGGGCGCGCCACGTACAGCGCCCGCGTGCCCTGCACTACATCGAGGCGTTGACCACGGACTTCGTCCCGCTGCGCGGCGACCGGAGCGGCATCGATGACCCCGCGCTCGTGGGCGGCCTCGGGCGTATCGGTGACACGAACGTCGTGCTGATTGGCCAGGAGCGCGGCGATATGACCCTCGATGGCGCACGCCACGATGGGCGTGTCTCGCCGGCCGGCTACCGCAAGGCGAAGCGGCTGATGCTGCTCGCGCAGCGGCTGCACCTACCGCTGGTGACGTTCGTCGACACTCCGGGAGCGCACGACGGCATCGCGGACGAGGGTGCGGGCCTGGCGAGCGCGATCTCAGACTGCCTGGCGACGATGGCGTCCCTGACGACGCCGAGCGTCGCCGTGGTCATTGGTGAAGGTGGCTCGGGCGGCGCGCTCGCGCTCACCTGGGCCGACCGCCTGCTTATGCAGCAGAACGCGATGTTCGCCATCACCTCGCCGGAGGGCGCGGCGGCCATCCTCTACCGTGACCGCGCGCGAGCGCCGGAGGTCGCCGAGGCCCTGGGCGTTGCCGCCGCGGACCTCCACACGCTCGGTGTCGTCGACAGCCTGATCGCGGAGCCGCCGGGTGGCGCGCACACCGACCCGGTCGCGGCGGTGCGCCTCATGCGCCCGGCCGTCCGCCGTGCACTCGCCGAGGCGATGCGCGGTCGGGGCAGTCAGCGCCGTCAGCGCCGCGAAGTGCGCTTGAACACCATCGGCGTCCCGCCCGGCGGTCTGTTCCATGCGCTCCGCAACCTAGGCGAGGTGATCGGCGAGGCGCTCCCGAGTTTCGATGAGGCTCGCGGGGCTGCCGCCGGCCAGGCAGCGCGTGCCGTGAAGGTCGCGAACGCCGCTGGCGCTGCCGTCGACCGGCTGCGGCATCGAGGTGATCGGGCTGAGGCAGTCGCGGTGGTAGAAGAGCCGAGCGGGGACACGTAGTCCTAGCCGGCGGCCATCCCGTTGTCATTGTCCGCGGAGGTGTTGTCGATGCGGTAGCGGCGCAGCGACGGGATACCCGCGGTCATCGCGGCCACGACTGCGATGCAGCCGATGCCGCCCGAGACGACCGCGAACGTCGCGCTCGTGATGGCCGCGACGAGGCCAGACTCCACCATCCCCAACTGGTTCGAGGCAGAGATGAACACGGAGTTCACGGCCGTCACGCGGCCTCGTAGCGCGTCCGGCGTCGCCAACTGGATCGTCGTCTGTCGCATCACCACGCTCACCTGGTCCGACATCCCGACGAGCGCGTAGGCGACGACCGCGACTGGGAACGACCGTGCGAGGCCAAAGGCGATTGTCGCGAGGCCGAAGGCCGCGACGGATCCCAGCAGGAAGCGTCCCGTCTGCTTTACGGGCGGCAAGAGGATCATCGCGCCAGACATCAGCAGCGCGCCGACCTCGAGCGAACCGCAGAGGATGCCGTAGCCCACAGCGCCCACGTGCAGAATGTCGGTCGCGTACACCGGCAGCAGTGCCTTCGCGCCGCCAAGGATGACCGCGAACATATCGAGGGTCATCGCGCCGAGCAGCACCGGACGGTGCGCGACGAATGAGACGCCCTCGCGAATCATTGCCCAAGTGACGCGGCGCTTCTCGGTCGTCGTATCCGCCACGCGTACGAGCAGCAGCGAGCCGACGGCAACGACGGTGCAGAGGGCGGAGGCGGCTTAGGCCGCGCCCTCGCCGCTCCATCCGATCAGGGCACCAGCGACGGTGGGGCCTGTGACGAAGGAGAGCGACTGCACCGTGGAGTTCACGGTGATCGCGTTGGTGAACACCTCACGCGGCACGATCTGCGGCAGCAGCGCCTGGCGCGCGGGGTTCTCGAACGAGGACGCGAGGCCGGAGACGAGCACCACGCCGTAGAGCAGGAGCAGGGACACCTGGCCAGTCGCGATCGCGGCGAGGACGACGAACGTGGCGAGGAGCGGGGCGATCTGCGCGAGCTGGATGATCTTGCGGCGGTCGTAGACGTCCGCGGCGGCTCCACCGAGCAGGCTCACGCCGAGCGCCGGTACGAAGCGTACGAGACCGATCAGCCCGAGTTGCAGCGTGGAGCCAGAGATCTCGTAGACCTGCCACGCGATGGCGGCCTGCACGATGGTCATCGCCGCGCCGCTCGCGGCCCGTGAGACGACATACGCGCGGAACGCCGGCAGGCGCATCGCGGCGCCCGGATCATGGTGAGGGGTGGAGGACATGCGGTCGGCTATACCGGCTCGTCCGGATGCGACTTCGCGAAGGTCGGAATGACCGGCGCGAAGGAGTTGAGGTAGAACCAGATCTCGGCGATGGCGTTGCCCTCGACACGCAGACCCAGGCAGAAGGGGATGTTGATCGGTTTGCCGGTGGCCGGGTACCCCCGGACAGGCCCGGTGTTGGTCCCGGAGAGTTGGAACTGGAGCGCGGCGCGGTCGTTCTCCACGATCATGCCCTCCAGCGTGAGGGACGTGTCCGGGACGGAGAGGTACAGCTCCTGAGCCGTGGCGGAGCCGAGCTCGATCCCGCCGACTTCGCCGGTGGAGAGGTGGACGACGAATTGCGGGCTCGCGAGGTTGCGGACCGCCCCGGCTACGTCACCGGTGGCACCGGCTTCCTACAGCATGCGGAGCACGAGGGCGCGTGTGTCTTCGGTGGTCACTGTGGCAATCCGTCGCTCCCCGCTGTGACTTCCACTATGCCGGAGCGAGGGCTAATCGGCACGTCAAGTTCGGCTTCTACGCGGCGGGTTCCCCATCCTACCGACGAGCGGCGGGTGGAGCGTGGCGCAATGTCAGACTTCTGCATCGGCGCTGATCGGGCTGCATCCTGCTCGGGGCTCTGGATCGGTGCGCTACCCGACGAGGCGCCGGTAGATGTCATAACGCTTCTTGGGGTCGCGTTCCTGCACGCTGACCCCGTGGAGCGTGAAGCCGGCCTCGGTCGCCTCGTCAATGGCCTCGACGCACTCGTCGGCGGTGCCGACGGTGCTGAGGTCCTCCACCAACTCCCGAGGGAGCGCGGCGGCTCCGGCGGCACTGCCGCCGTCCGCCCAGGCACGACGCACCGCGTTCGCCTCGTCGGCATAGCCCATGCGAGAGAAGTGCTCGTAGTAGAAGTCGCCCATCCGCGCGATGTAGAACGCGGCATTGCCGGCCTCCGCTGCCTTCACGGCTTCGCGGTTCTCCGACACGACCACGCCGCTCGGGTTGCGGACATCGACGTCCGAGCGCTGGCGGCCAGCCGCCTCGACCATTGAGTAGAAGGAGTCGAGTTGCGGCTTCCACTGCGGCCTCGGCAGGAAGATCGGGATCCAACCGTCGGCGAGCCGAGCGGTCTGCTCCAGGCTCTTCGGTGTGATCGAGGCGACGTGGATCGGGATGTGTGCGCGCACCGGCTTGAAGCGCAGGGTGAAACCGCGCTCCAATTTGAAGATCTTGCCGTGGTAGTTCAGCGGCTCCTCAGCGAGGAGCATGTTGATGATCTCGATGTACTCGCGTGTGCGCTGAAGCGGCTTCTCGAACTTCACGCCATGGAAGTGCTCGATGACATTCGGGCCGGACGAGCCGAGGCCGATCACCATCCGCCCACCCGAGAGTTCGTCCAGTGTCGCGAAATGCTGCGCGACCGCCGCTGGAGTGCGCGAGAAGATATTGATGATGGAAGTGCCGAGTTTGATGCGGGAGGTCTCCCGCGCCAGCACTGCCAGCAGCGTGAGCGCGTCTCGGCCCCACGCCTCGGCGATCGAGAGCATCTCGACGCCCGCCTCGTCGGCCACCTTCGCCTGCTCGATTACCTGATCGAGGTCGAATGCGCCCTGCCAGTTCACGCCAATCGAAAGCCGTCGCATCGCTGGTTCCCCCCGTGTCGACGCCCTGGCGCGCCGCCTGCCCTCCGACGCCATGTCGCGTCGGTGCGGGCAGTGTACGCACGGGAAATGAGTTTGAGGGGCTAGCCGGCGGCGGGAGCGCCTGCGGGGTCAACGGCGACTTCGACCGTACCGGCGGACTCGGTGCTGCGAGGCGCGACGCGCGGACGGTAGAGGTCCAGGCGCTCCTCGTGCAGACGCTCCCCGAATTCGGCACGGATGGCGTCGAACTCCTGCATGTCCCACTCGGAGACGAAGGTAATCGCTTTGCCCTCGCGTCCCGCTCGGCCCGTCCGGCCGATGCGGTGGATGTATTCCTCAGCGTTCTGGGGGACGTCGAAGTTCAGGACGTGCGTGATCTCGGGGATGTCGAGGCCGCGCGCGGCCACGTTCGTCGCCACGAGGACATCGAGTGTGCCGACGCGGAAGTCGGCGATTACGTGGTCGCGATGGCGCTGGTCCATGTCGCCGTGGAGAGCACCGACGCGGACGCCCATGCGTGAGAGGTTTGCCTCCAGCATGTCGACGGCGCGCTTGGTCTTGCAGAAGACCAGCGTGCGGCCCTTCAACTCGCGCTCGATCAGTTCACGGAGGCCCGCCGCCTTATCGCGGTGGGCGACCTCGAAGTAGATCTGCTCGATCGAGTCAACCGGGGTCGACTCGGCGTCCACGGCGACCTGCTGCGGGTCGACCATGAACTGCCAGATCAGGCGGCGGATGCTGCCCGGCATGGTGGCGGAGAACAACGCCGTCTGCCGACGCTTCGGCGTCCGCCCGAGGATGCGACGGATGTCCGGCAGGAAGCCGATGTCCAACATCTGGTCGGCCTCGTCCAGCACGGCGTAGGTCACGTGGCGCAGCGAGAGCGTGCCCCGCTGCAGGTGGTCGATGATCCGTCCCGGTGTCCCGACCACGATCGCGGGCCGCCGTTCGATGGCCTGCAAGTCGTTGCGGATCGCGTGCCCGCCCAGCAGACCGATGGCCTGCATACCTCGCGGCGCGGCGATCAGTTGGAGGACCTCCAACACCTGTTGCGCGAGCTCGCGCGTCGGCACCAACACGAGGCCCTGCACTTCGCCGAGGTCGGCGTCCAGTTTCTCCACCATTGGCACACCGAAGGCGACGGTCTTTCCGGACCCGGTCTTCGCGATGCCCACGACGTCGCGCCCGTTGAGGAGCGCCGGAATGGCCTGCTCCTGGATCGGGGTTGGCGTCTGGAAGCCGAACGTCGCGAGCGCGGGTAGTGTCCGCTCGGTCGCGCCGAGGGCCACGAAGGCCTGCGGATATGTCAACGGGTCGGCTACGACCGGTGCCGGACGGGGGCGTCGTGCGGTCGGCTTCGGCTGCTCCGCTTCGAGCGCTGGCGTCTCGACGACTTCACGTTTCCGCGCAACGGGCTTCGGTGCATCAGCACGCGGTGCCACCACTCGCGGCGCGGCGGCCTCGGGCTCCGGGCTTGCGGCACGCGTGCTCCGTCGGGCGGCGACGCGCGGGCGGTCGTCCTCAGACGCGGTAGCGGGCGACCGGAATCGCGAGGCTGCACGCACGACGACCGGTGCGGGGGGAGCCACGTCAAGGACGGGGGACTCGATCGCATCGAACTCGCTCATCGCGGGCGGCGATTTGATTGTGTCGAACTCACTGACCGCCAGGGGTGTGTCATTCACGTCGTCCACGTCCATATCGAGGTCGATGGCATGGTCGTCATCGAAAGGTGCGAGTGCGCTCGGCCCATCGGCGTCGGCATCATCGCTGGGGTCGAGGGGTGTCGCGTCAGTGCCGCGACGGCGGTTGCGTCCGCCTCGGCGACCGCGACGACGGTGCTTGCGCGCTATCTCGTCTTCGCCGGCCGGCTCCGAGCCATCGGTGAGCGGCGTGACGACCTCAGTGATCGCCTCGATTTCGAGGGCGACCGCCACAGGGTCGACTGCGGGCACAAGCGGCGGGTTGATCGCGACGCCGTCCGGCGCAACGAGCGCGAACGGGTCGTGGACGTTGAGGGCGACTGCGACAGCGTAGGGCCGCGGCAGGTATGCCTCGTACGGCTGGAGCGGGATGTCGTGTTCGATCCATCCGCCGAGACTGCGCGGGCCGGCGAGCAGTACACGCTCGTCCTCGCGGATGCCCTGCGGGCGTTTGCGGCGGCCGGGGAAGATCGTGCGGTCGCCACCTTCGGGCGGTGACCGGAACGCGAGGTCTTCGGGCAGCGGCGGCTCGTGCTGCATGTCGCGCGGTCGGACCGTGCGACGCGTGTCGCGACGGCCTCGGTTGCTGTCGCGCGCCTCGTCGCCATCGACGCGGCGGCCCCAACCGTACGAGCGGGCTTCGGCAGGTGCCGCGACCGGCGCTGCTGCGGCGCCAGGGCGCCGGCGGGCTACGACGATGGGGCGGGCGACAACGGCGCTGCCTGCGCGCGGTGTCTCTGCTGTGGTGCTGGCAGCGGAGGGGCGGGTGGCGGTGGCGCGGGGAGTGGAGGTGCGGGCGGTGCGGACGGCTGGTGCTGCTGGCGCGTCTGTGGTCTCGGTGGTGTCACCGTCGGTGCGCTTGCGGCGGTTGCGGCCACCTCGGCGGCCGCGACGGCGGCGCGGCGCACCGTCCTCGGATGGCTCGTCGCCCTCGGTGCTGTCACCGTCATCGAGACGGTCGTCGAGGTCATCCTGGGTCACGTTGAGAGCGGCTCTGGGCGGGGGAGCGGAGTCGGGGGAATCGCCGTCCTCGGGCGTGGTGCCGAGAACCTTCTTCATCAGGCTGCGGAAGACTGGAGTCACATCGTTCCTTCGGTTTGGAGGGTCCCGCGCGCGTCTTCGCGCTGCGCGGAGGCAGGTCTGTCCCGGTGGGGGGCGGCCGGCGCCGTTGGGCGCCCTCGGCTTGTGTTGTATCCAGTCTACCAGCGCCACCAAATGAGCGCGAACCGGGTGTTCCCGGACGCCTGAAGGCCCAGGGCCAGCCCACGACTCGGCTAGCGGAAGACGACGGTCTTGTTCCCGTGGACGAACACCCGATCCTCGATGTGCCACTGCACGGCGCGCGCCAGGACGCTGCGCTCAACCTCGCGCCCCAGCCGGACGAGGTCGTCGCGCGCGTCTCGATGTGACACCCGCACCACGTCCTGCTCGATGATCGGGCCCTCATCGAGATCCTGAGTCGCGTAGTGCGCCGTCGCCCCGATGATCTTCACCCCACGCTCGAACGCCCGGCCGTAGGGGTTGGCGCCCGCGAAGGCGGGCAGGAATGAGTGGTGAATGTTGATGATGCGCGCGGGGTACTCCGCAATGAACTCGCCGCTGAGGATCTGCATGTAGCGAGCGAGCACCACGAGGTCGACGTTCGCTTGCTGGAGGAGAGCCCGGATCGCCGCTTCCTGCTGTGCCTTCGTCGCACTCGTCACGGGCAACACGTGGAACGGCAACCCGAACGCCTCGACGTCTGCGCGCAACGCTTCGTGGTTGGAGATGACGAGGGGGATGTCGATCACGAGTTCGTGACGTCGCCATCGCCACAGCAGTTCCAGCAGGCAATGATCGGTACGGCTCGCCATCAGCGCCACCCGAGGGCGATGGTCGCCGGAGAGCCGCCACTCCATTGCGAACGGCGTCGCGACCTCGCTGGCGAAGCGTGCAGTGAGCGTTTCCACGGACGCGTCCAGGCCGGTCGCCTCGAACTCCACACGCAGGAAGAAGCGGCCCGCGGCGCCGTCACCCTCGAACGCCGTGGAGTACTGGTCGGCCTGCACGATGTTCGCGCCATGCTCGAAGAGGAACTTCGAGACCGCAGCGACAATCCCGGGCCGGTCGGGGCACTGGATGAGCAGGCGGAGCGGGGGGATGGAGGGCGTCGTCACGGGCCCGATCCTACCGGGCTGCGCGAATAGCCGCGCTCGGGCAGCGCCTAAGCCTCGGCCGGCGCGCGCCGGATGCCGTCCACCACGCCGAGGATGGCATGCACCTCGATGGCCTCGCCGGGCTGGAGGTCGGCGTCCACCATGTCGTGGGAGAGGCGCGCCTGCTGTGCGCCGGCAGCGCCGTCCGCCAGATAGATGACCTGGTAGTAGCGCGTGCCGTGGAGTTCGAATGGCATCACTGCCTGCACCGTTGCCCGCATCGCGTCACCTCTGGCTCTCATCCTACTGTCTACACTCGATGAAGCGAGGCGGGGGCAGCGATGGCCGGCGAAGCGGGACTGTGCGGCGGGTGCGCCTGGGCGGACGCCGTCCGCAGCGCACGAGGTTCCGTGTTCCTGCGCTGCCGTCGCAGCGACCTCGACGCGCGCTACGCGAAATACCCGAGCCTCCCGCGCCTCGAGTGCGTCGGCTTCGAGTTGGCGAAGGACGAGGGATGAACGAGTCGGTGATCCCGCCGCGCGCGCCTGCGAGTCGTGAGCCGGGCCTCTTCGAGCGCGTCGGTGGTCGCGCCGTTGTCGAGCGTGTCGTCAGCGAGTTCTACGACCGGGTGGAGGCGGACGAGGAGCTGCGGCGAGTGTTCCCCGTCGACCTCGCTGAGGGGCGGGAGAAGCAGGCGCTGTTCCTGGAGCAGTGGCTGGGTGGCGAGCCGCGCTACTCCGAGCGCTTTGGGCACCCTCGACTGCGGATGCGTCACTTCCCCTTCGTCATCGACGAGCGGGCCGCCGGCCTCTGGCTGCGACATATGGGCGAGGCGTTCCGTGCGGCAGGTGTGGCGGAGCGAGAGATCCAGGAGGTCTTCGCCGGCCTCGGCCCGCTCGCCAAGCACATGGTCAACGCGGGCGACGATGTCCCGCGCGAGCCGCTCGGCGAGACGTTCCTGCAGTAGGCCGCGCTATTTCGAGCCCTCGACGCGCGCCTTCAGCGACTCCGCCTCCGTGGTGACGTAGGCCCGCACCTTCTTGCCGTAGATCGCTCCGACGACGGGCGCGAGCAGGCCGGTGAATTCCGCGAGCAGGCGGACGCGGGCGCCTTCGGGCGTCGCAGCGACCACGTGGTCCCCGTTGAAGGCGAGGCCCGGCTGCTTCGTACCCCAGAGGAAGCGCCGCCCCGCCTCGACCGCCGTGACCGTGAGTACCGCAGGCCGCAAGCCCGGCTGCGTCACCCGCGCGCGCAGGCCGACTCGCAGTGGTAGTGGATCGAGGGCCTCGATGCTCGTCATCGTGGGCGTCCAGTCGGGCCAGTGTTCGATGTCCGCGAGGACGCGCCAGATCACACCGACGGGCGCAGCGATGTCGACGGTGTGTTCG
Source organism: Chloroflexota bacterium (assembly GCA_947446155.1). The sequence continues at coordinate 11,902 of CANFFZ010000046.1, forward strand.
TATCGCATCAGGGCACCTCCGGTTTTCGGGCCACGTGCATGGCCACCGTCCCGAACATCAGGCGACGCACCTGCGTCACCTCGAACCCAGCGGCGCGCAGGCGCGCCGTGAACTCGCGAGGCGTAAGGAAGTGGTCGACGGACACCGGCAGGTAGGTGTATGCGCTGCTGTGACCCGAGATCAGCCGTCCGAGGCGTGGCACCACCTGGTTGAAATGCACCCGCGCGAACGGTCGCAGCAGCCCACCGTCCATCTTCGGAATTTCGAGGACGGCGAGACGCCCGCCCGGCCGGAGGACACGCGCCGCCTCACGTAAGGCCGCGTCGAGGTCAGGGATGTTGCGCACCATGAAGGCGGAACACCAGACATCGACACTCGCGTCGGGCAGCGGGAGGCGGGTCGCGTCGCCGAGGGCGAACCCAGTGTGCCCGAACTGTTCGCGTTCTGACTTCGCGCGCGCGCGGGTCAGCATGGTCCCGGCGAAGTCGAGGCCGATCACCTGTGCCGCGCCGGCATCGATGCATGCGCGCGCGAGGTCGCCTGTCCCCGTGCCGGCATCGACGACGGTGTCGCCCGGCCGGACAACCGCCCGCGCCGCGCGACGACGCCAGCCCTGGTCCTGGCCGACGGTCATCACGCGGTTCATGAGGTCGTAGCGCGGAGAGATCTCGCCGAACATCGTCTGGACGTAGGCGGCGCGCGCGGCGCCATCCTCGAACAGCCGGTCGGTGCGGTCGGCGGTCATGCGTCGAGCCTACGCCCGCCGGTGCGTGAGCGGGAGGGGCTTCGGCGCGGGATCGAGGTCGTCATGTGCGTTATCGCAGCACGGACTCCAGCCACTTCCCGACAGCCTTCGAGTCGCCGGCGGGCGAGTAGAGGATCTGAAGGTCAGCGCCGAGGGTGGCGCGTTCCTTCAACTGCTCGCGTACCTCGCCGATCGAGCCGATGACCTGGCAGGCGCGCACCATGTCGTCGGAGATCGCGGCGATCGAGCCCTCGGCGTCCCGGGCGGCCCAGGCTGCCTTGGACTTCGCCACTTCGTCCGCGAAACCGTTGCGCTCCAGCATCTGCCAGTAGAAGACGCCCATCCGGTTGATGTAGTACTGGAGGAGCCGGCGCCCCTCGTGCCATAGCGCCTCGTCCTCGGACGACCCATCGAGGATCGACACCTTCGTATACGGGGCGATGGTGAACGGCTGGTCGGCAGGCCGACCGGCTTTCTTCGCCCCGGCACGCAGTTCGCCGCGCAGCGTCTCGAAGTGCTGCTTCGGCCAGTGGATCGGAAGGATGCCGTCGGCGATAGCACCAGTCTGGCGGATCGACGCTGGCGTGATCGCGGCCACGTACACCGGCACCTTGGTCCTCGGGCGCTCGTAGTTCAGCCGGAAGTCGCGCTTGAGGGTGAAGATCTCGCCCTCGTAGTTCAGGGGCTGGCCAGCGATCAGCATGTCGAAGATCTCGATGTATTCGCGGAGGCGGCGCAGCGGCTTCTTGAACGGCACGCCGTGGAAGTGCTCGATCACGTACTCCCCGGAGGAGCCGAGGCCGAGGGCCATCCGGCCGCCCGAGATCTGTTCCAGCGTGGCGAACTCCTGCGCGATCGCGGCAGGGGAACGCGAGAACACATTCAGGATGTTGGTGCCAATCGTGACCTTCGAGGTGTTCGCGGCGACGACCGCGAGCCACGGGATCGCGGAGGCGCCCCACGCTTCGCCGGTCGAGAGGAACTCAACGCCGAGTTCCTCGGCGACCTGCGCCGTCTTGAGCGACTCGCGCCAGTCCTGGCCCAACTCGATCGACATTCCGATACGCATCTCGCACCCCCAATCCTGCGGCGGATGGTAGGCTTTTTACACGATGTGTAAGCGAACGGATGTGCGGAAGTCCTCGCGCGCGTACAATCGGGCGGTCTCCCCAGGACACCGGATCGACGCATGCCCGTCCGCCTGCTCCCGTGGTCGCCCGAATACGGCACCGCGATGCGCATGGACGCCGCCGAGGCTGATGAGGCCGACCGTGGCGACGTGGATCTGCGTGTCGAACGGGACATCTGGGCCCCCATCACCCCTGGCACCACCCCACCCCTCCGCGTCCGCATCGTCGATGGCGTGCGCCGCGCCGAGGCCCACGCCCTGGACGATGACCTCGATGGCCTCCCCACGTTCGGCCTCTTCGCCTCCTACGCCGTCGGCGTCGTCGCCTGCGAGCCCGCTGCCGCACGCGTCGTGGACGAGGCGACCGAGGTCATGCGGCAGTATCTGCACACGGGCGTCGGCGCGGCCGACCGGATCCTCCGCGCCGGCAGTGCCCGCCTCGACTTCCGCGCGCGCGCGGTGCCGCAGGCGAAGAGCGCGGACGACCTCGTCGATGCGATGAACCGCTCGATGCTGGACGCGGAGGCGCACCTCGCGGAGTCGCTGAGCGAAGACGAGTCCTGGCTCACGCTGGTCGACGGCCCGCTGCGAGGGCTGCGCCACCCGGGCCGCCGAGTCGTCGGCTACATCAAGCGCGTGCAGGAGTGGTACGTCCCCGCCCGCGAAGTCGCGCTGCTGCCGACGCTGCTCCCGGGTGAGCGCACGCCGCTCTTCAGCATCGAGGCGAGGGGCGCCGGTGCCGACCACCTGCGGGACGGACGCTATTCCTGGTACGTCCGCATCGCACACATCGAAGGTCCCATCCACCCGCTCGGCGGTGTCTTGCGCCTTGAGTGCTCGCAGGCCGTGGGGGTCGAGGGCGCACGCGAACTCGCCGACCTGACCGCGACGCTGCTCCCTCGTCTCGCCTCCTCGCCTGTGCGTGACCCACGCGCGCCGCAGAACCTCACGCCGACGGGCGCCCTCGAGGCGCGGCTGACACATCTGCTTGGCGACCGCCGGCTGATCTATCGGCTGCTCCTCACCGACCTCGCACGAGGTCTCGCCGAATGACGCTCGACCCGACGGCCGACGCCGCCTACCGCGGCCTCGTGCTCGGCACCGAGGCAGAGGCCTCGACGCCCCTCGGCTTCTCCGTATGGGTCGACCCGATGCGTTTTCTCCAGTTGGACGATGTCGTCACGGTCATCACCACGCTCCCTGACGGCACCGAGGTCGAAACCTCCGGCATCGTGGACGACGTGCGCACCCGCCAGGAGGGCGTTGCCCTCACCTCGGATGTCTCGCTCGCGCGCGACGGCGTGCTGCCGGCGCAGCAAGCGACCTCCGCCCACATCTCGGTGACGCGCGTGGAGCCCGAGGTCTATGTGCCACCGATGCCGGGACAGCCGGTGCTGCTGGCGCAGGGCGCGGCGCGCGATCGGGCGCTGTTCTTCGACCGCATGGCCGAGCAGTTTCCGCTCGGCCTCGCGCGCGACGGTTCGACGATCGTCGGGAACCTCGAGTTCCTCGACGGCGCGAAGGGTGCGCACGTCAACATCTCCGGCATCTCCGGCGTCGCGACGAAGACCTCGTACGCCACGTTCCTGCTCTACGCGCTGTTCGAGGGCCGGTCGCTCGGCGCACGACGCGCGAATGCGAAGGCGCTGATCTTCAACGTGAAGGGCGAGGACCTGCTGTTTCTCGACCGTCCGAACGTGATACTGACCGACGAGATCCGCGAGCGGTACGCCTCGCTGGGTCTCCCGGCGGGGCCGTTCGGCTCGGCCGGCTTCTTCGCCCCGGTACGCCGAGGCGACCTGCCGATCCCCGACACCGGGGCGCGGCAGGAGGGGGTCACGGGCTTCTTCTGGACACTTCGCGAGTTCTGCGAGGAGGGCTTCCTGCCCTTCCTCTTCACCGAGGCGGACGCGGAGACCTCACAGATGTCCTACGTCATCGACGCGGTCGCCGCGCGCCTTGCTGCCGCGGCAAAGGCGAGTCCCGCCGGCCCTAACGTCTTCATCGACGACGTGGAGGTCGAGGACTTCGACCAGCTGCTGGACGCGATCGACACGCACCTCGACCCGGACTCGGATCTCGCGTTCAAGTGGGCTGGCTCCGGCAACAGCGCAGCGGCGATCGGCACCATCCGTGCGTTCATGCGACGCCTCCATAGTTCCGCGCGTCACGTCGGCAGGCTGATCCGCGGCGCGGGCGCTGCCAGCCCGGAGAAGCACCGCATCGGCTTCCAGCACCAGGTGACCGTGGTCGACCTGCATCGACTGCACGACCGCGCCCAGCGCTTCGTCGTCGGCGTCTTGCTTCGTCGAGTGATGGAGGAGCGCGAGTCGCGGCCGGGTACGGATCGTCCGGCGCCCTTCTTCGTCGTCGTCGACGAGTTGAACAAGTACGCGCCGCGCACCGGCCGGAGCCCGATCAAGGACGCACTCCTCGACATCGCCGAGCGCGGTCGATCGCTCGGCGTCATCCTGATCGGTGCGCAGCAGACCGCCTCCGAGGTGGAGCCACGCATCGTCGCGAACGCCGCGTTCCGCGTCGTCGGCCGCCTCGACCCCGCCGAGGCGCAGCGCAACGAGTACCGCTACCTCACGCCCACCA
>CANFFZ010000047.1 GCA_947446155.1 Chloroflexota bacterium
CTCGCTGCCTCGTTCGCCTTCGTCTTCTGCAACCGCGAGCCCGGCGAGGATCCCGCGACCGACGCCTTCTTCCAGGTCGTGCGCGCCGAGGGCATCCCGCTCGTCACGCTTTCCTCGGTGCACTTCCGCAAGGGACGAGGCGGTACCCGCTCTCGCCCCGGCGCGCCGCTTCCCGAGTGGCGCGAGGCGTACGACGTTGAGGTCGCTCGCCTCGTCGATCCCCACGGCGCTGAGGTCGGAGTGCTGGCCGGCTACATGCTGATCTTCACCGCCCCGTTCGTCCGCACTCACCGCCTGCTCAACCTCCACCCCGCCCTTCCCGGCGGCCCGACTGGCACCTGGCGCGAGGTGATCCGCGACCTGATCCGCTCTGGCGCCTCCGAGAGCGGCGTCATGGCCCACCTCGCCATCCCGGAGGTGGACATGGGCCCCGTCGCCTCCTTCTGCCGCTACGACATCGATGTCGCCGAACCCACCCCGGACGCCTCAGACGCCGAGATCGAGGCGTCGGCCCACTTCACCGCGATCCGCGCCGCAGGATTACGTCGTGAGACCGCCTTCCTCGTCGCCGCCCTCCAGGCGGAGGCAGAGGGCCGTTCGGGCCTCGGCGCCCCCCTCGACCTCACCGACGAGGTCGAGGCCCGGCTAGACGCCTTCTGAGCGCGTTCGTGGGTCGTCTCAACCGGTGCCTGTAGCGGCCCCGCCGCCCGTCGCGGTACGCTCCCTGCTCGGTCCGGCATCCGCTGCCGCCATCGAGGAGCATCCGTGAGCCTGATCCCTGCCAATCGGAGCCTGGTGCCGCAGCGCCGCTCCCTCCCCGTACCTCGGGAGGTTGGCGTGGCCGTGGCTCGCCGCCTGCTGCCGTTTGTCGCCGCTTCCGCTGCCACCGTGGTCGCCTCGATGGCTGCCGAGCGGGCGCTGGCCGGTCTCGCGATGCGCGCTGTCGGCGGCGCGGGCGAACGCCTGATCACCCCGCGCGAGCGCGCCACTGCCGTCCGGCGCACGGTCGTCGTCACGGAGACGACCATCGTCGAGCGGATGCGCCAGCGCCGCTAGCCGGTCGCCCATGCCCTCGAACACCCCTGAACCCGAGGCCGGCCCGCAGCGCCTCCAGAAAGTGCTGGCCAGCACCGGCATCGGTGGCCGCCGTCCCGCCGAGGCGCTGATCGCCGCCGGTCGGGTCACCGTCGACGGCGTCGTCGCCACCCTCGGCACGAAGGTCTACCCCACCCGCTCGCTGATCGCCGTTGATGGTCGCCCGATCCGCTTCGACACTCGCGGTGGCGAGGCCGCGCGGGCCGTCACGCTCGTCTTGCACAAGCCGTTCGGCGTCGTCGTCACCGCCTCGGACGAGCGCGGCCGGGCCACGGTGTTCGACATCGTGGCGCAGTCGATGCCCGTCCCGCCGGGCCTGCGCTATGTCGGACGCCTCGACCGCGACACTACGGGACTGCTGCTCCTGACCACGGACGGCGACCTCGCGAACCGGCTCACCCACCCTCGCTACAAGGTCGAGAAGGTCTACGAAGCCGTCGTCGAGGGCGAACTCTCGGATGCCTCACTGACGCGCCTGCGGCGCGGCGTGGACCTCGAGGACGGCCCGACGGCCCCGGCGGACGTCGTCCGCCTGTCGAGCGGCCTGATCCGTATCGCGATCCACGAAGGTCGGAGCCGTCAGGTGCGCCGGATGTTCGAGGCGGTCGGCCACCATGTCCGGCGGCTTCGCCGCATCGCTGTCGGCCCCATTCGCCTCGGCGACCTCGACGAGGGTGCGGTGCGCCCGGTCACGGACGCCGAGGAGCGCGCGCTGCGCCACCGGGCGGGCCTAGATCAGCCGTAAAGCGCCTTGCGGCTGGCCGGACGGCTGGCCGGTACCTATGATCCCAGCACCGAACGTACGAGGGAGCGCCTGATGCCGGGCATCACCGGGGCGGAATCGCTCGCCCGCTGCATCGCCATCGATGGCCCAACGGCCTCCGGCAAGACTGCCGTGGGGCAGGCACTGGCCGAGGCGTTGCGCGTCGGCTTCTTCGACACCGGCCTGATGTACCGCGCCTGCACCCTGGCCGTGATGCGGGCGGGGACGGCCATCGACGACGAACGCGCCGTCACGGACCTGATCTGTTCGCTCCCGCTCGACATGCGCTGGCCTGACCCCACGGAGCCGCACGTGTACCTCGGCGACGAGGATGTCACCCCCCTCCTCCGCACCCAGGAGATTGAAGCGAAGGTCTCGCTCGTCTCCCGCATCGAGGACGTACGCGCGGAACTCGTGCGTCGTCAGCGAGAGATCGCCAGCCGCGAACCCGTGGTCATGGCGGGCCGCGACATCGGTACACGCGTGCTCAAGGAAGCCCGGACGAAGATCTTCCTGGACGCATCGAGCGCTGTGCGCGCCCAACGCCGCCAGGCCGAGGAACGCGAGGCTGGTCGTGCGTCCACGTTCGACGAGGTGCTGGTCGCGACGCGTCGACGTGACGAGTTGGACAACACCGGCCATCGGGCGATCCACCCTGAACAGCGGGCCGACGGAGCGTTGCTCGTAGAGACCGATGCGCTCGGTATCGACGAAGTCGTGGCCCGTTGCATCGAGGCGTATCGCCGCCAGAATCCCGGCGCGTAGGCCATGGCGCAGTTAAAGCGCCGCCTGCTCCCGTTCGCCTACTGGGCGAGCACCTGGCTGATGCGGCAGCTCCTTCGCACGTTCGCGCGCTGGGAGGTTGTCGGCGGCGACCGGGTGCCCCGGGGCGGCTCGATCATCTTCGTCTCCAACCACGTCCACATCATCGACCCGCCGCTCGTCGCCGCCTCGGCGCGCCGCCGCGTGCATCCGATGGCGAAACGCGAACTCTTCGAGGTGCCCCTGATCGGCTGGTGGTTCTGGCTCTGGGGCGCCTTCCCCGTCCGTCGCTTCTCCGGCGACATGGGCGCCCTGCGCGTCGCTCGGAACTACCTGCGCAACAACGAGGTCGTCTTGATGTTCCCGGAGGGCACCCGCTCGCGCGGTGCGGGCATGCGCCCGGCGCTCCCCGGCGCCGCGATGGTCGCCGTCCTCGCGAAGTCGCCGATCGTGCCCGTCGCGATCACCGGCTCGCGAATCAAACTTCCCGCCGTCTTCTGGCAGTGGGCACTCCGCCGCCGCCCGCACATCCGAGTCGAGTTCGGTGAGCCGTTCGTCATGGAGGGCCATCGCGCCGACAGCAAGGGCGCCGAAGCCGCGACCGACGCGATCATGCGCCGCATCGCCGCCATGCTCCCAGAGGACTACCGAGGCGCCTACGGTGCCGGCTCCGAGGGCACGATCGTCGTCGCCCGGGTCCGCGCCCGGAACGCCAACGAGGCCGCGGTCGATGCCGCCTCGGAAGCCACCCAGGCCGCCGAAGCCGCGGAGGGCGCTCCCGCAGAGGAGTAGCCTGTCCTTGCCACATTCCCGAGACGGGTCGGCACTGGTGCTGTACACTTTCTCACGGGCAGGGTGGCACTCAGGAGTGACACCCCATGTGTGGAATCATCGGCTACACGGGCAGTCGCCCGGCAGGCCCCATCATCCTCGATGGACTGCGTCGCCTCGAATACCGCGGCTATGACTCCGCCGGTATCGCCCTCTTCGGCACCCACCAGGACTTCTACGTCGCCCACGCCACGGGCAAACTCGATGCGCTCGTCCAGCGCGTCGAGGGCACCCTGCCGCCCGCCGTCGCCGGCCTGGGCCACACCCGCTGGGCCACCCACGGCGAACCCGCGGACCGCAACGCCCACCCCCAACTCGACCCGGACGGCCGCATCGCCGTCGTCCACAATGGCATCATCGAGAACTTCGAGGACCTCCGCCGCAGGTACGCGCGCGGTGTGTTCCGCTCCGAGACCGACACCGAGGTGCTGGCGCACATGCTCGCGGGCCGCATCGAGGCCGGCGAGGACCTTCTCGATGCTGTGCGCGCCGTGGTGGCGGAAGCGGCCGGGGCATACTCGCTGATCGCGGTCGACTCGCATGACCCGGGACGCCTCGTCGCCGCACGCATCGGCAACGCCGGTGGGATCGTCGTCGGCGTGGGCGAGCACGAAAACCTCGCTGCCTCCGACCTGAACGCGCTCCTCCCCCACACCCGCGAAGTCGTCTTCGTCGAGCCTGGCGAGTTCGCCGACATCCGGGCCGAGTCCGTCCGTTACGTGGACGCCGCCGGGCGCGACCTCATGAAGACACCGGAGACGCTGCCGTACGACCCGGTCGCCGCCGTGAAGGGCCCGTACAAGCACTTCATGCAGAAGGAGATCTTCGAGCAGCCGGACGCGGTGCTCGACGTCATGCGCGGGCGCTACTTCCCGGACGGCTATGTGGACATGTCGGACGGCGTCCCGTTCGATGCCGCATGGGCAAAGCAGATCAACCGCGTGGTCCTCGTCGGCATGGGCACCTCGATGCACTCCGCGATGGTCGGACGGCACTACATCGAGCGCTTCGCGCGCATCCCCGCCGAGGTCGATAACGCAGCCGAGTTCCGCTACCGCCGCCCCATCCTGGACCCGCACACCCTCGTCATCTCTATCGCGCAGTCCGGTGAGACCGTCGATACCCTCGCCGCGATGGACGAGGCGAAGCGCGCTGGCTGCCCGCAGATCACCATCTGCAACACCCCGGGGGCCCAGACCACCCGAGTCGCGGACGGCACGCTGCTCATGCGCGTCGGCCCGGAGATCGCTGTCGCCTCCACCAAGACGATGCTCGCGAGCATGCTGCTGCTGCATGGCCTCTCGCTCTACCTCGGCCGCCTGCGCGGCACGCTCGACCCCGAGGTCGAGGCGGAGCAGGTGCGCTCAGCCCTCCGGTTGCCCCGCGCCATCGGCGAGGCCCTCGAGACCGCAGGACACATCGAGGCGATCGCAACGAGGTACGCGCAGGTGGAGAACTTCCTCTTCCTCGGGCGCGGCCTCGGCTACCCGATCGCTCTCGAAGGCGCGCTGAAGTTGAAGGAAGTCTCCTACATCCACGCCGAGGGTTACGCGGCTGGCGAGATGAAGCACGGCCCGATCGCGCTGATCGATGAGCGCATGCCCACCCTCGCGATCGCCCCACGTGACGAGGTCTTCGACAAGATGCGCTCGAACATCGAGCAGGTGCGCGCCCGCCGTGGTGAGGTGATCGCGATGGTGTCGCACGGCGACCACTCGCTGGACACCATTGCCTCCGAGGTCATCGAACTGCCCGAGGTCGACTCGTGCCTTGCCCCACTCGTCAGCGTCGTACCGCTGCAGTTGCTCTCGTACTACATCGCGACCGAGCGCGGTGCCGATGTGGACCAGCCGAGAAACCTCGCCAAGACCGTCGTCGTGGAGTAGCCACGCGCACCAGAGCCCGTGCGGCTTCGGGGGGGACGGCGTCGGGCAACCGGCGCCGTCCTATTTCTGTACTCGAGTTCTTTGAATGAGGGGCGGAACGCCGAACGGGGCCGCGTCGTTGTCCTTCTGAGGGCCGTATTGGCCTCGAGACAGCGAGGTGCCTGATGAAATGTGCAGAATGTGGCCGGCCGTTGCACCCATTGCGCGCAGAGTGCGATTTCTGTGGTGCGGCATCTCCGCTCGGCCGTCCCAACGGCCTCGAACAGGCAGTCGAGCGCAGTCGTGCCGCCGCTGTCGGTGTGCTCACCCAGGCGCGAGGCCTGCGACTTGCCCTGCCTCGCCCACCACGGCCATCTGCACGGCCTCATGTACCCAATCTCCCTCGCGTGCCGCATCTCGACCGGCCCTCTGGAAGGGTGCTCGGCGTCATCGGGAGCGCGGCCCTCATCGCCCTTGTCGCGCTATTCCTCGTGACGATGCCCAGTGGCGCCTCCGAGGCCGAACTAGCCGCGGCGCAGTCCTCGGCTGCCGCAAGCAGCGCGAAGCAGGCGGAACTCCAGACCGCCCTCGATGCCACGCAGCAGCGCCTGAAGGACCTCGAGGCCGCCCAGGGACGCACCCAGGCTGAGACGCAGGCCCGCATCGCCACGGCCGAGACCGAAGCGAAGGGCCTGCGTGAGCAGGTCACGAAAGCCGCAGCGGAGACGAAGGCCGCGAAGGAAGCCACCACCCGCGCCGAACAACGCATCCAGTCCCTCAACGAGTGCCTGACCGGCACCACCATCTCGATGCAGTTCGGCCGCGCGAACTCCTGGGGCCCGGCGGACCGCGCCCTGGCCACCGTCTCCGCCGCCTGCTCGGACGCGAGGGCTCCGCGCTAACCTCGATGGATTGACAGAATCGTCATGTGTCAGTATGTTCTGACATATGGTCGACGTGAGCTACGCACCGGCAGATCCCGCCCTCGCCTCCCTGGACGGAGACGGACTGCTGCGCGTGCTCACGGCCTTGGCACACCCGCACCGGCTCCGTATCGTCGAGGCGATCGCGGGAGGCCGGAACTATGTGAGCCAGTTGGCACGCGACCTCCAGATCGGGCGGCCGCTGCTCCACATGCACCTCCAGCGGCTGGAAGCCGCCGGGCTCGTGCGGAGCAGCATGGAGATCTCGGAAGACGGCAAAGCGATGCGGTACGTGGCCACCACGCCCTTCGCCCTGCACCTCACCCCCGAGGTCGTAGCAACAGCAGTGCGCGCCGGACTCACCACTGGCACGAACACGGACAGTTAGGGGTACACCATGAACTCTGAGTTGGCGGGCATGCTCTTCGTGATGACCGGCTTCGCCATCATCGCGACGGGGATCACGATCATCGTTCGTCAGGGCATGGTGATGGAGCAGGACCGCCGCAAGACCGCTGCCACGGTCAGCGAGCAGCACGAGTACCGTCGCCTCGCCGAGGAATCAGCCACCGCCCAGCGCGAGACCGCCCAGGCCCTCACCCGCCTCGAAGACGTCGAGCGGCGCCTCGCCGCCGTCGAGCGCATGCTGCGCGAAGTCGACGAGCCGGTGCTGGCGCGATAGCCCCGAGAGCGTTCCGCGAAGAGTACGAAGCAGGCGCCGAGAGATCGGCGCCTGCTTCGTGTGGGTCTCGGATTGCCTACCCCTGAGCGAGTGCCGCCTGGGCCGCCGCGAGGCGCGCGATCGGTACGCGGTACGGCGAGCACGACACGTAGTCGAGGCCGGCCTCGTGGCAGAAGTGGACGCTGGGCGGGTTGCCCCCGTGCTCGCCGCAGATACCGACCTTCAGGCCCGGCTTCGTCGTTCGGCCCTTCTCGATGGCAAGGCGGATCAGGCCGCCCACGCCCTCGCGGTCGAGTTCCACGAACGGGTCTCGCTCGAGGATGTGCTGCTTGAGGTAGGACGACAGGAAGCGCCCCGCGTCGTCACGCGAGAGGCCGAAGGTCGTCTGTGTCAGGTCGTTCGTGCCGAACGAGAAGAAGTCCGCGTGCAGCGCGATCCGGTCGGCGACCATGCACGCCCGCGGCAACTCGATCATGGTGCCCACGGTGTAGGCGACTTCCGTACCGCACTCCCGCTGCACCTGCTCGACCGTCTTCGTCGTGAGGGCGCGGAGTTCTGACAACTCGGCCTCGACACCCACGAGCGGGATCATGATCTCCGGGTGGACGTCGATGCCCTCCTTCTTGAGGGCACAGGCGGCCTCCATGATCGCGCGCACTTGGATCTCATAGATCTCCGGGTACGTGATCGCGAGGCGGACTCCGCGGTGGCCGAGCATCGGGTTCGCCTCACGCAGGCCCTCGACGCGTCGCTCCACCTCGGCCACGCGCAGGTTGAGCGCCTGGGCGAGTTCGGCGATCTCCGTCACGGTGTGTGGGAGGAACTCGTGCAGCGGCGGGTCGAGCAGGCGGATCGTCACCGGGAACGGCGACATCGCGCGCAGGATGCCGGCGAAGTCTTCGCGCTGGTACGGCAGGATCTTCGCGAGGGCGGCGCGGCGCTCCTCCTCGGTCTGCGACAGGATCATCTGGCGCACGGCGAGGATGCGGTCCGCGCCGAAGAACATGTGCTCCGTGCGGCAGAGGCCGATGCCCTCCGCGCCGAAGGAGCGCGCCCGCTCGGCGTCCTCGGGGGTGTCGGCGTTCGCGCGCACGCGCAGGCGGCGCTCGTCATCCACCCAGCCCATCAGGCGGTCGTACTCCGGCGGGAACGAGGGCGCCTCGAGCGGTAGTGCGCCCAGCATGACCTCGCCCGTGGTGCCGTCGATGGAGAGCACATCACCCTCGCGCACGATCACGCGGCCCTTGCCCGGCACATCCACCGTGAACTCGCGGTGCGCGTAGTCGATCTCAAGGGACGAGCAGCCAGTCACGCAGCACTTGCCCATGCCGCGCGCCACGACTGCGGCGTGCGAGGTCATCCCGCCGCGCGCCGTCAGGATCGCCTGCGCGTTCTTCATGCCCTCGATGTCCTCCGGGCTGGTCTCGTCGCGCACGAGGATGACGTCCTCGCCGCGCGCGGCCCACTGCACGGCATCACCGGGCGTGAATACGACCTTGCCGACCGAGGCTCCGGGCGACGCGCCGAGGCCGGTCGCGATCACCTCGCGCTTGTTGCCGGGCTGGAACACCGGGTGCAGCAGTTCGTCGAGTTGCTCGGGGTCGAGGCGCAGCAGCGCCTCCCGCTTCGAGATCAGTGCCTCGTCCACCATGTCGACGGCAACCTTCACCATCGCGGCGCCGGAGCGCTTGCCACCGCGCGTCTGGAGGATCCAGAGGCGCTGCTGCTGGATGGTGAACTCGATGTCCTGCATATCGCGGAAATGCGACTCCAACCGCTCGCACGCAGCGGCGATCTCGGAGTACGCCTGCGGCATCGACTCTTCGAGCGAGATCAGGCCCGGCTTCGAGTCGGCCTTCAGGATCGGCTGCGGTGTGCGCGTCCCCGCGACCACATCCTCGCCCTGCGCGTTCACCAGGAACTCGCCGAAGATACGTCGCTCACCCGTCGAAGGGTTGCGCGTGAACAGCACGCCCGTGGCGCAGTCGTCGCCGAGGTTGCCGAAGACCATCGCCTGCACGTTGACGGCGGTGCCCCACGTGTCCGGGTAGCCGTGCATCTGCCGATACACGGACGCCCGAGGCGTCTCCCAGGAGTTGAACACGGCACCGATGGCGCCCCACAACTGAACCTTCGGATCCTCCGGGAACGGGCTGCCAGTGCGCTCCAGCACGAGCGCCTTGAACTCCGTGACGAGTTCCTTGAGCGCCGCCGCATCGAGGTCGGTGTCCACGGCGACGCCGCGCGCCTTCTTCTTCGCGCTCAGCAGCACCTCGAAGGGGTCGTGGTCGGTGTCGCTCGCCTTACCGACGCCGAGGACGACGTCCCCGTACATCTGCACGAAGCGGCGGTAGGAGTCGAAGACGAAGCGCTCGTTGCCGGAGCGCTTCGCGAGGCCGGCCGCAGTGACGTCGTTCAGGCCGAGGTTGAGGATGGTGTCCATCATGCCGGGCATCGACACGCGGGCACCGGAACGTACGGAGACCAGCAACGGGTTGTCGGCGTCCCCAAAGGTCGCCCCCACCTGCTCCTCGATCTGTCGCAGCCCCTCGAGCACCTGGGGTTCGAGGCCTTCCGGGTATTTCCGCCCGAGCGCGTAGAAGGCGTTGCACACCTCGGTGGTGATGGTGAAGCCCGGTGGCACCGGGATGCCGAGGCTGGACATCTCGGCGAGGCCCACGCCCTTGCCGCCCAGGAGGTCGCGAAGCCCGCGCCCGTCCGACGACTGACCCTTGCCGAAGAAGTAGACCATCCGCTCGCTGAGGCGCGGAGCGTCGCTCTCCTTGGTCGTGGTGGTCATCTGAGGCGCACCTTCCACTCGCGAGCCGTTCGCGGGCAACAGCACCATCCCCGGCGGCACCGGCGATGCGGCGGGCGAGCCGCCGAATCTGGGTCACGTGGGGAGGAATCGTCTCGGGCCCGACCGGCCGCACCGGTGGGGTCGACAGAATCGAGTATACGTCGGAGGCGGATTGAGTCGAGGGTTAACGTAGGTTCGGTATCACCTGATGAACCATTTCGTTACGGTGCCCTCATGAGCGTGGACCCCGCCCGCCTCCAGCGTCTCCGCGAGCAGATGGCCGCCCGCGAGGCCTCCATGCACCCGCTCGCCACACGCGACCCCGCCGCCACCCGAGGGCGCCCCGAGCCGCTCGACCCGATCCGCCTCGCGTTCCAGGTCGACCGCGACCGGGTCATCCACACGCGGGCCTTCCGGCGGTTGAAGCACAAGACCCAGGTCTTCGTGCATCCCGACTCCGACCATGTCGTCACCCGCATGACCCACACCATCGAGGTCCAGCAGGTCGCGCGGACGATCGCGCGCGCGCTCAACCTGAACGAGGACCTGGCGGAGGCGATCGGCTTCGCGCACGACCTCGGCCATACCCCCTTCGGACACGCGGGCGAGGAGCAACTTGCCACCTTGCTGCCCGAGGGCTTCCGCCACAACGAGCAGTCCCTCCGCATCGTTGACCTCCTTGAAAACGGCGGCCGCGGCCTCAACCTCACGGACCAGACCCGCGAGGGCATCCTGAAGCACTCGAAGACACGCGACTCCGTCGCCTCCGAGGCGTGGGGGAGCGCCTCGACGTTGGAGGGGCAGATCGTGAAGTTGGCCGACTCCATCGCCTACCTCAACCACGACATCCAGGACGCGATCCGCGCCGAATTAATCGCCGAGTCACAGTTGCCCTCCACTGCCCATACCGTCCTCGGCCGCACCCACAGCGACCGTGTCGCGGCCCTCGTCACCGACTGCGTCCTCGCCTCCGTCGAGACCTTCGAGGCCGCCGCGCCACACATCCGCCTCTCCGACGAGGTACTGGCCGCCACCGACGCCCTCCGCGAGTTCATGTTCGAGCGGGTCTACCTCCACCCGGACGTCCTGAAGGAGGCCGAACGCGGCCAGCAGGTCGTCGAAGCGCTGTTCGTCCACTACGAGTCACGGCCAGCCGAGATCCCCGGCTGGTCACTCCCGGACGACCCGCCGTGGCGGCGGGCGGCTGACTACGTCTCCGGCATGACGGACGGCTACGCCCTCTGGCAGGCGCACTCGCTCGGGCTCATCCGCTAGCGGTCTGGCCGCCCGACAAGCCGCGCGCCTAGACTGCGAGGGCAGCGGGGTTCGGAGGCACGGACGATCGGAACCCCTCGCCCACCCGTCATCGCCGCTGCCGGCGTCGTCCTGGTCGCCGCTGGCGCCATCGCCGTCATCTTGCTCGCGGACGGCCGTCGAGGTGGCCCGGTGCTCGCAGATGCCGCGATGCCAGTCGTGGCTGCCTCGACCGCACGTCTCGCGACGACCTCGAACCTCTATGCCCGTCCTGCCCGCGCCTCGGATCTCGTCGCGGTGATCCCGGCAGGGCACGACGCACGTGTGCTCGGCCGCACCGAGGACGCCGCCTGGCTACGCGTGGTCTACCCGCCGCAGTCGAGCCTCGAAGGCTGGGTGCCGCGCGCCAACTTCGTCACCGCTGGCCTGCCCGACCTCGCTTCCGTGCCAGCGCTTGCCGCCGAGGTGGCCGCGAGCGGCACCAGCGCCTCGGCTGCGGCTGAGGCAGACGCCTTGCCGGATCTGACGGTCGCTAGCGCGGACGTCCAACCCAACGGCAACCTCTCCGTGCGCATCACGAACGAGGGCCGCGCCGCCTTCGCGGGTCGCGTCGGCCTCCAGGTCGCGGGCGCTGACGGTGAGATCCTCGGCGTGTTGGAAGTCGACCTGACCGATCGTCCGCTTGCCACGGGGCGCTCCGCCTCCGTGAACACGGGTGTGGAGGTGCGCAGCAGCGGCCTGTTCGTGATTGAGATCGACCGCGGCAATCGCGTGAAGGAGTCCAGCGAGGTCAATAACGTCCGTCGCGTGCTCCTCGTCGGTGCGGGCGGTGCGCGATGACCGAGCGCCGCCCGGACGAGCCGCTGGACGACCTGCTCCATGACTACGAGCCGCACGACGCCGCCCGTGACCTCGAGGTCGTCGCGAACGCCGCGCGTGCCGCCACCCGGCGCGATCGCGGTGGTCGCGGCGGACGGCTCCTGCTCGCTGCGGGGACACTCACCATCGCGGTCGCTGGGACCGTGATCGCGCTGCGCCCCGAGTGGTTCCCGTTCGAATTGCCGAACACACCCGCAACGCCTACGGCGACCGTCGGGGGCCCCACGCTCAAGCGGGATGCACCGCTCCGTGCAGAACCCCGCGAGGACGCCACCGTGCTCATCCGCCTCGAGGCACGCACGCAACTGCGGATCGTCGGCAGATCCTCAGACGGCTCCTGGATCGCCGCTGCCGCCTTCGACCGCCCTGACCTCGTCGGTTGGCTGCTGAGCAATGAGGTCGAGGGCATCGACCTCGCCGCCATCGGCACCGTGACGGCGGATCCGAATGCGGGCGCGGGACGGACAGCACCTGCGGGCCCGTCCGACCGCCCTGACCTGCGCATCGAGTCTGCCTACGTGAAGGACAACCGGCTCTACGTCTCCGTGCTGAACCTCGGCCCCGCTGACCTCCGCGGCACGCTCCTCGCCTCAGTCGACGGAGGCTCACCCGCGCCCATCGAGGGCAAGAGCGACGAGGGCCTGCGCGCCGGCCAGCGCCTGCAGGCAGCGGTCCGAGGCGTGTACGTCCAGATCCGCGGCACCGTGAACGTCACGATCACCACGAACCCGGCCGTGGCCGAAGTTGATTCGGCCAACAACACCTTCACGGGCATCGTGGAACCCGACCAACCGGCCGACCTCGAGATCGCGAACTTGGAGCGCGGTGCGACCGCCCTCGTGGTGACGGTGCGCAACCGCAGCACCATCCCGATCAGCGGCGTCTATACGATCACCGTGCGGGAGCCGCTGCCCGGCACCCGGCTGCTCGGCCGCCTCGAGCAGTCCGGCACCATCGAGCCGAACGGGACGATCACGATCCCCTTCGCCGACCTGCGCAATGTGGACATGAGCCAGATCGCCGTCAACCTCTCTACGGACGCCATCGCGGACGCCGTCCTCGGCAACAACACCTACCCCCGCTGATCGAGGCTGACGAGGCACTTGCGTGATCGACCCCGCCCTGCGCACCGCCCTCACCGCCCGGCTGGACGCCGCCCGGCAGGCGCTGCTCGGCGCGCTCGAGGGCCTCACGGAGCGCGACTTCGCGGCCGCCCTCGGAGACGGGCAGACCGTCGTGCGCTTCCTCGCCAACCTCGGGGCCGCGGAGCACCGCGCGGTCGTTGAGGCCGGTGGCACCGGCACGCATCGAGCGCCACCGGAGAAGCCGCTGCCCCCGCAGGTCGTCCACGACCTCGCCGGAGCCCGGTATCGCATCGTGCGCACGCTTGATGCCCCCGAGGCGGACGAGGCGCGGGTCACCGCGCTGGTCGTGGAGGTCGAACGGCTGGAGGCCGCCGCCGTTGAACGGATACGGAACCGGCCACCGGCGCCCCCACCGCCGCCCCAGATTCCCGTGATCCAGCGATAACGCGTCAATCTCAGATTCCAGTGCCATTTGGGCGTAACGGATCTCCCCACCCGGTGTCGTAATAAGTACCTATGACAGTGATCGATGACGTCAAATCTCGCCTCGACATCGTCGAGGTCGTCTCCGGATATGTCCCCGAGCTGAAAAAGGCGGGGCGTACCTGGAAGGCGCGGTGCCCGTTCCACAGTGAGCGGACGCCGTCGTTCGCCGTGGATCCGGAGCGCCAGACCTGGCACTGCTTCGGCTCCTGCTCCACCGGCGGCGACGTCATCGAGTTCGTCCGCAAGGTCGAGAACCTCGACTTCCGCGAAGCCCTCCAGCGCCTCGCCGAGCGCGCGGGCGTCGAGTTGCGCCAGCAGTCCCCGCGTGAGCGCGAGGAGCGAGAGCAGCACGAGCGCCTGCTCGCCGCCAACGAGGCGGCTGCCGTCTTCTGGCAGGCCGCCCTGGCCGGCGCCGAAGGCGGAGACGCCCGTGCCTACGCCGAGCGTCGAGGGCTGGACGACGCCACCGTGCGTGCGTGGCAACTTGGCTTCGCCCCGGACGGTTGGCGCAGCCTCACGGACCACCTCGTCGCCCGCGGCTTCAGCGAGGAGGACCTGATCGAGGCCGGCCTGGCGATCAAGGGTGATCGAGGTGTCTACGACCGCTTCCGCTACCGCCTGATGTTCCCCACGCGGGACGGCCGTCGCCGCCTGATCGGCTTCGGTGCCCGCGCGATGAAGCCCGGCGATGAGCCGAAGTACCTGAATACCCCCCAGACCCCGCTCTTCGACAAGAGCGGCAACCTCTACGGCCTGGACCGGGCCGGCGACGCGATCCGCCGCCTGGACCGCGCGGTGGTGGTCGAGGGTTACATGGACGTGATCGCCTGCCACCAGTACGGCTTCGAGCATGTCGTCGCCTCCAACGGCACCTCGATCACGGAGAAGCAGATGGCGCTGCTCAAGCGCTATAGCCACAACGTGATCCTGGGCCTAGACGCGGACGCCGCCGGCTCCGCCGCCGCACTGCGCGGGATCGAGGTCGCCACGGGTGTCTCGGAACACACCGCCGTGCCCGTCGTCGACTGGCGTGGCCTCGTCTCCTACCAGGACGTGCTGGAGGCCGACATCCGCGTCGTGACGCTCCCGGCTGGTGATGACCCGGACTCGATGGTCCGCCGCGACCCCGAGGCGTTCCGTGCCCGCCTCGATGCCGCCCTCCCGGTCGCCGACCACCTGTTCCGCGCCATCGAGGCGGGCACGGACGTGAACGATCCCCGCTCGCGCTCGAAGGCGCTGCAAGCCCTCGCACCCACGGTCTCCGCGATCGCTGACCCCGTCGTGCGGTCGCACTACGTCGCGCGCATGGCGCGCCTCGGACAGGTGGACGAGCGCACCGTGCTCGCGCTCCTTGCCGCTGGCGCTTCGCAGGGCACGCAGGGCGCCTACGGCCGTCCCATCACCCCTCGTCCGGTGGCGACGCCGCGCGAGGTCCAGCAGGCGAAGAAGGCCGCCCCCACCGTCCTCGATGGCGAAGGACAGCTGCTGTGCCTGCTGCTCGCCCGCCCGGAAGCGCGCGCCGCGGGCCTCGAACTCGCCCCCGAGGTGTTCGAGGACTCTGTGAACCGCGCGCTGTGGGAGGCCTGGGTCGCGGACGCCCACCTCGGTGAGCGCGTCACCGACCTCGATGACCTCGTGCGCACAAAGTACGAGGAACTGGCGGCGGTGCCGCTGCGCGACTTCGAGGCCCGTCACGTCCCCGCAATGGTGGACGACATGGCGAAGACGATTCGGTTGCGCCGCCAGAAGTCGCGCACCAGATTTGCGGCGGAACAACGCACCGCCGAATTCGTTGAAGCACGTAGAGGGGGTGCGGCGGTGCTCGATGCCGCCCGCGCCGCCCACGGTGGGGTAGCACCCGAGGGCCTCGCCGAAGAGTCGGCCGCCCTCGCGGGAGAGTTTGTGGCGACGGTCGACCGCATGCAGGAGATCGTCCGAGATGAGCGTCGAACAAGCGTCGGCGACTCCGACCGGGAAGAGGTGGAGTAGATGACACAGGCATTTGAAGAGACCACGCTGGCGGACGCCGGACTGGACGCGCTCCTGAAC
>CANFFZ010000048.1 GCA_947446155.1 Chloroflexota bacterium
CTGACACGCACTCCGAGTTCGATGCGCTGGCATGGTCCCGCGTCGGCCTCAAGCCCGCCGTGGACGAGTCCACTGAGCCCCCACCGCCGCCGGTCGCGGTCGCCCCGATCGTCGTGGCACAACCCGCCGCCGAAGTGACGGCGGACGAGCCGATCGCCGCCCCGGTCGCAGAGCACACTCCGCGGCCTCGGCCGCATCCCCGCCCGCGTGAGACGCAGGCGTCCATCCCAGAGGAACCCATCAGCCCGAAGGCTTCGGAGCGGCAGTTGCCCGCAACAGGCTCGACGGTTGGGAAAGGCAAGGCCGTGAAGTCGAACAGTCAGGAGCGGAACATGCAAAGCGTGGACGGCCTGCCCCCGATCAAAGTCGTGGGCGTAGGCGGAGGCGGCAGTAACGCCGTCAATCGCATGATCAGCGCACGACTCCCGGGCGTGCAGTACGTCGCCATGAACACCGACATGCAGGCCCTCGAGCACTGCGAGGCCGAAGTCCGCGTCCGCATCGGTGACCGCCTCACCCGCGGCCTCGGCGCTGGCGCTGACCCCCTGCGTGGCCAGCGCTCCGCCGAGGAGTCCCGTGAGGGCATCGCGGAGGCGCTCGCGGGCGCGGAGATGGTGTTCGTCACCGCCTGCCTCGGCGGCGGGACCGGCACCGGCGCCGCCCCCGTGGTCGCCGAGGTCGCCCGAGAGATGGGTGCCCTCACGATCGGCGTCGTCACCAAGCCGTTCACCTTCGAAGGCGCCAAGCGACGCCAGCAGGCGGAGGAGGGCGTTCGCGACCTGGAGGGGAAAGTGGACACGCTCATCGTGATCCACAACGACCGCCTCCTCCAGATGGGCGACGACAAGATCTCCATCGAAGAAGCCTTCGCGATGGCGGACGACGTCCTACGCCAGGGCATCCAGGGGATCAGCGAACTGATCACCACCCCCGGCCTCGTGAACCTCGACTTCGCGGATGTACGCAAGATCATGACGGACGCTGGCCCGGCCCTGATGGCGATCGGCTCCGGCCGAGGCGAGAACCGCGCGACCGACGCGGCCCGCCAGGCGATCTCCAGCCCGCTGCTGGAGGTGGACATCACCGGCGCCCGAGGCGTGCTGTTCAACGTCACCGGCCCGCGCGACCTCGGCCTCCGCGAACTCGATGCCGCCGCCCGCGTCATCGCCAGCGTGGTCGACCCGGAGGCGGAGATCATCTTCGGCACCAGCCTCGATGACTCGCTGAAGGACGAGGTGCGCATCACCGTCATCGCCACCGGGTTCTCCGGTGTGAAGAAGATGCCGCTGCGCCACCTGTTGAACGAGCAGCCCGAGCCGATCAAGTTGGGCCAGATCCGCCCCGACCCCACGGCCACGGACGCGCTCACCGAGTCGGACCTGCCGACGTTCCTGCGCCGCTCCTTCCCCACTCGGTAGGGATTGCTTCACGACATGCACGAAGGGCGGCCTCACGGCCGCCCTTCTGTTTACGATCACAAGCCGATCCCCGAGCACCCTTGACCGCGCTGGCGGACAATGAGTACATATTCAGTAGTCACTACTAAATATGTACCTATGCCTCATTCGAAGAGGGACGGGAGCGATCGATGGCATTCGTCGATTACGAGAAGCGCGGTCACGTTGCGATCGTCACGCTGAACCGACCGGACCGTCTCAACGCTGTCGGTCGCGAGGTCAGCCGGGCGCTGCGCGAGGCGGAGAACGACTTCGCGCAGGATGAGGATGCGTGGCTGCTGATCTACACCGGGACGGGGCGGGCGTTCTCCGCGGGGCTCGACCTGAAGGACCGCATCGACCGCCAAGACGGCGGGGGCGCCAACGACAAGCCGATCCCGGCGGCGATCGAGATCACGAAGCCGACGCTCGCGGCAGTCAACGGCCTCTGCTACGGCATGGCGTTCGAGATGGTCCAGCGCATGGACATCCGCATCTGCGCCGACGTGGCCAGCTTCGCAATGCCGGAAGTGAAGATCGGTGTCGTCCCTCCCACCGGGATCTTCTACCTGCCGCGGATCATCGGTCGGAGCGACGCGCTGTGGATGATGATGAGCGGCGCACCCATCGATGCCGCGACCGCGCTGCGGACGGGGCTCGTGAGCCGCGTGGTGCCAGCCGATGACCTGCTGTCCGCCGCGATCGAGATGGCCAAGTTGATATGCGCAAACGGTCCGACGGCAGTCCGTGCAGTCCGCAGCCTTGTCCGCCTGACGAGCGAGGTGCCGCTCGAATACGGGCAGAAGATCGCCGCCCAGCAGATCTCGTCGATCTGGGCTTCGGACGACTCCCGAGAGGGAATGCGTGCCTTTGTGCAGAAGCGGGCACCGGTCTGGACGGGCCAATAGTCCGCGCGCTTCGTCCGGAAGAGTTTCACGCTCGCCGATCTCGCTCCACGTTTCACATGAAGCGAGGCGGGTGCGCGTCGGATCAGAGACTGTGCCCTACGTTCCACGCATGCCAACACCCGTTGGGACAACTTCGGCGCAAGCGTGTGGATGCGCCCCGTTGTGGCCGGAGGCTGTGGCGCGCATAGTCCTACATCCGGGGTATTCCCTCCCCGTCCCACTTCAGTCGCCTCTCCCCCGAGGAACATGAGCACACACCTATGAAGTGCCCGTTTTGTGGCCATGCCTCGACCAAGGTCATCGACTCACGCGCGGTCGAGTCCGGCATCCGCCGGCGTCGCCGTTGTGAATCGTGTGGCGAGCGGTTCAGCACGCAGGAGCAGATGCAGCGTGCCGTCGTCATGGTCGTCAAGAAGGACGGCCGTCGGGAGGAATTCTCGCGCGAGAAACTCCTCTCTGGCCTTCGCATCGCCGCCCGCAAGCGTCCGCTCCCCACCGGGGCCGTCGAGGCCATCGTCGAGGACATCGAGCAGCGGCTCTCCGGCAGCAGCCGGCCCGAGGTGCCGAGTCGCGTCATCGGTGAGATGGCGATCACCCGCCTGAAGCGGCTCGACCCGATCGCGTACATCCGCTTCGCGTCGGTCTACCACCAGTTCGTCTCGCTTGACGAAATGCTGGAGGAACTCAACCGCATCGCCCGCTCCCCAATCGGACTCGATCCGGAGCAGGCACGACTCTTCGAGGACGAACTGGACGCCATCGCCCGCGGCGAGGCCCCACGCGTCCCCCTGGACGAGGACGAACTCGAACCGATCTCCCTGGACGCACGCCGCATCCCCATTCCAGCCGGCCTCCGCTAGCCGCCTTCATCGCCCTGAGTGAGACGCACCGCCCGGCCTCATCCGCCGGGCGGTACTGTCTTCAACAGGCCTCGTCCGTTCCGTTCCGAGTACCGATCGAGGGATGCGTGATGCAGGATTGGCTCGACGAGCGCCCGCAGCCGGCCGGATTCTGCGACGGCTGCGGCGCCGCGCTCGCTGCAACGGACCGTTTCTGCGCCGCGTGTGGCCGTCCCGTCGTCGGCGGCCGCTCGAAGGCCACCCGCCGAGGTGCGGTGGCCGGAAAACCGATCGCCGGCGTTGGTTTCCGGATCGGCGTCTACCTCGTCGACGGCATCATGCTCTCGACGTGCTTCGGCATCGCCAGCCAGGTCTTCGGCGACGCCCTCACTGGTGACACCACCGAGGAGTTGGAGGCGCTCAACGCGCGTCAGCAGGCCGGTGACATCGTCACGGCGAGCGATTTCTTCGAGGTGCTGGCGCCCGTCCTGCTCCTCTACACCCTCTACTTCATCGTGACCGGCCTGCTCCTGCCCTGGCTGTGGAACAGCCTCGGCTGGTCGCCCGCGAAGCGGATCATCGGCCTGCGTATCGTCGATGCCGCCGGGAACCCGCCCGGCTGGCGTCGTGGCCTCGGTCGCACCGCTGCCTCGTTCCTCTCGGGCATCGCCCTCGGCTTCGGCTACCTCGCCGCCGCCTGGCACCCGGAGAAACGCACCTGGCACGACCGCATGGCCGGGACCTGGGTCGTCGACGTCCGCACCGACCGCTAGTCGCGCGCGCGCCGAGTTGAGGGGCAATGCGATGTTCTGTCCACACTGCGGCCAGCCGGTCGCGGAAGCCGCCACCTTCTGCGGCTCCTGCGGCAAGCCACTCGTCGAGGGCGTCCACCGCGAGCGCGAGGGCTACCACGCTGACAAGGAACTTGCGGCGTTCTGGCCACGCTTCGGTGCTTACCTGATCGACGGCGTTCTCATCGCCCTGATCGCGGCCGGCCTCGCGCTGCTCGGGATCGCGCTCGCTGTCGCGATAGCACCAGATGACGGCGACGGCAGCGCGATAGCGGCCGTGGTCTCGGTCCTCGGATTCACCGCAGCGTTTGTCATTGGGGGTGGTCTCGCATGGCGTTTCAGCGCCCGAGGCACGAGCCCCGGCGCCCGAGCCGCAGGCGTCCGCATTGTCGACAAGCACGGCAACCCGCCCGGTCTCGGTCGAGGCCTCGCGCGCTTGCTCGTCGCGTGGTTCCTCTCAGGCCAGATCCTTAGCCTCGGCTACCTGTGGGCCATCTGGGATCGAGAGAAGCGCACCTGGCACGACCACCTCGCCGGCACCTGGGTGGTACGAGACGAGTAGCCCCCCCTCCGAGGGCATCCCACCCTCGGGCTCGCCATCCATAGAACCGATGTTCTATACTGCTCGTCCGTGAAGGAGGGCGCCCCGATGGCGACAGCCGCACTTCGCACCTCGCCGATCGCCCTGACCGACAACGCCCGCGTCGTGCTGGAGAAGCGCTACCTGCTGCGTGACCGGCGCGGCGAGGTCATCGAGACGCCCGAAGGGATGCTGACCCGCGTCGCCTCGGCGATCGCGGAAGCAGAGCCCGAGGCCGACCGCGCCGCCTGGGCGCAGCGCTATTACGACGCGATGGCCGCGCGGCGCTTCCTGCCCAATTCCCCCACCCTGATGAACGCCGGCACTGGTCGAGGCACCCTCGCCGCCTGCTTCGTGCTCCCCGTCGACGACACCCTCGAGTCGATCATGGCGACGGCGACCGCGGCTGCCATGGTGCAGAAGTTCGGCGGTGGCACCGGCTTCTCCTTCTCCCGCCTCCGAGGCGTGGGCGAATCGATCGCCACCACCCACGGCGTCGCCTGCGGCCCCGTCTCCGTCCTCCAGCACTACGACGACGTGTCGAGGCTCGTCACACAGGGTGGCAAGCGCGACGGCGCAAACATGGGCATCCTCCGCGTCGACCACCCGGACATCCGCGCCTTCGTCCACGCGAAGGACGACGGCGTCACCGCCCTCCGCTTCAACATCTCCATCGCCGTCACCGACGAGTTCATGGCCGCCGCCGCAGCCGATAGCGAATCGGCCCGCCCGTTCGCCCTCCGCGACCCGCGCGACGGCGCACCCCGAGGCGAGATCGATGCACGCGCGCTGCTCGACGAGATCGCGCAGTCGGCGTGGCGCACCGGCGACCCCGGCCTCATCTTCCTCGACACCATCAACCGCACGAACCCGACGCCTGCCCTCGGTGAGATCGAGGCGACCAACCCCTGCGGCGAGGTCCCGCTGCTGCCGTGGGAGGCCTGCACGCTCGGCTCGCTCAACCTCGCGGCGTTCTGGGACCCCGACCGCCGCGACCTCGATTGGGGCGCGCTCGCCGAGACCGTGCGCCTCGCGGTGCGCTTCCTCGACGGCGTCGTCGAGGTCAACGAGTTCCCCGTGCCAGAGATCACCGCCGCCGTGCGCGGCAACCGCAAGATCGGCCTCGGCGTCATGGGGTTCGCGGACCTGCTGATCGCCGCGCGGCTCCCGTACGCCTCAGAAGGTGCGCTCGGCCTCGCACGGCGCGTGGCGCAGTTCATCGGGCGCGAGGCAGACGAGGCCAGCGCGGCGCTGGGCGAGGAGCGCGGCCCGTTCCCCAACTGGGCGACCTCGATCTATGCCGGCGGGCCGCGCTACCGGAACGCGACACGCACCTGCATCGCCCCCACTGGCACCATCGCGATCATCGCGGGCGCGTCGTCCGGCATCGAGCCGCTGTTCTCGCTCGCGCACGTCCGCCGCATGGGCGACGGCACCCTGCTCCCAGAGGTCAGCGAGGCGTTCCGCGCCGAGGCAGAGGCCGGCGGCTACGCCTCAGCCGACCTGCTCGAAGACCTCGCCCACGGCGTCCTGCTCTCCGACTGCGACGAGGTGCCCGAGGACGTCCGCGCCCGCTTCGCCACCGCCCACGAGATCGAGGCGTCGTGGCACGTCCGCATGCAGGCTGCCTTCCAGCAGCACACCGACCTCGCCGTCTCGAAGACCGTGAACCTGCCGAACGAGGCGACCCCCGCCGACATCCTCGCCACCTACACCCTCGCCCACCGCCTCGGCTGCAAGGGCGTCACCGTCTACCGCGATGGCTCACGCGCCCTCCAGGTCCTCGCCCACGCTGCCTCCGAAGCCTGCCCCGACTGCGCCCAACCCCTCGAAACCCTCGAGGGCTGCGCAACCTGCCCGGCGTGCGGCTACGCGAAGTGCGAGGGCGGGGAGGTTTAGGGAGCGGCGCTCACATCGATCACGGCCCGCCTCAGCTCTCGGTGCGCTCGATCCGCCCGTCGGCTTCGCCCCACGTCCATCCATCGAGTTCTGGCGGGGTGGCACCGAGGGCCGTGAGGATGGTGCAGATCTGGCTCCGGTGCTCGGTGCTGTGGTTGAGCGCCTGCACCAGAATGACCTCGGTATCGATCACTTCGCCGGGGTCGCGGTCCACCCGGGAGCCGGGGCGGTCGTTCGCGAGCGCGGTCAGTGCGATCGCGGAGGCGCGCACCGAGGCGGTCAGGTAATCGAATCCTGGGAACGCATCGCCGGGCGGCATCGGCTCCATGCCGAGATCACCGCCGAGCCAGTGGACGTACCGCTGCTCGCCGCCGATGTAGTGGACGAGCGTGTCGTGGATCGTGCCGTACGAGCCGACGGCGGTGGCGTCCAGCAGATCCTCGGGCAGCGCGCGACACACCTCGATCAGGCGGAGGTTCGCCCACTCGTTCTGGCGGTAGAGGTCAGCGATGAGGTCGCTTATGCCATTAACCCTCGGTCACATCGAGTGCGGCATCGAACCGCCACGCGGCGCCGTCCTTCGTGACGCGGCCGACCGAGGGCGCCCCGAAGTGGCTGCCGAGGACGATCGTGCCGGTGTCGGCATAGCGCGCGAGGAAGGCGCGGCGGCCGGCGGCGCCTGCTTCCTTGTCGCGGTCGAGGCCCGACGCGAGGTCGGGGAAGGCGCACTGGATCGGCGAGTGCATCACGTCACCCGTGATCACGGCGCGTACGCCGCGCGATTCAATCTCGATCACCACGTGGCCGGGTGTGTGGCCATGCATCGGCACCAGGCGTACCTCGGGACTGACGACGTGGTCGACGGCGACAAGGTCGGCGAGGCCCGCCTCGACGACCGGGCGGACGGAGTCCGCGAGCAGGCGCTCGGTGGCGGGCTGCTCCGGCGCGACGGATGTCCAGTACTCGTATTCGGGGCGCGCGAAGAGGTGACGTGCGCGCGGGAACGTCGGCACCCAGCGGTCGCCCTCGAGACGCGCGTTCCAGCCGCAGTGGTCGCCGTGGATGTGGGTACACAGCACGAAGTCGACGCCCTCGGGTGTCACACCGAGCGCGGCCAGCCGTTCGAGGTACGGCGTGTCCAGGTGGTGGAACTGCGGGATGCCGCCGGAGCGCTCCTTGCCATTGCCCACGCCCGTGTCCACCAGCATCACCGCGTCCGGCGTCTTCACGACGAAGGTGTGGATGCTCTGGAGTAGGAAGCCGTCCGCGTTCTGGAAGTGCGGTTGCAGCCACTCCGAGCACGGCGCCGTCTCTTCGCGCGTCGCATCGGGCAACAGCCACCGCACCGAGGTCGGCAGCACGAGTTCGTCCACCCGCTGCACCGTCACGTCGCCGATGCGGATCACCGGCCCGACGGAACTCGATGTGGTCACGGGACACCTCCTCGGCGCGAGCGGGTCAGCGCGCGGCATCGTACCTCGACTGTCCCGCCAGCCCTCGAAGAGGGCTCCGTCTACACTGGACACATGGCCCGACGCGACTCTTCGTCCCCGATCGAGAATGCCTCCTGGCGCGAGACGTTGCTGATCATCTTCGTCGTCTTCCAGACGCTGGCAGGGCCTCTCCTATTCATGCTCGGCACCATCGGGCTGCTGGCGTGGTTCTTCCTGGCGATGTTCTCGAATGTCTGGCTGGCCCTGATCCCCGTCGCCATCGGTGGCGGGGTCATCTACTGGTTCGTGCGCAAGGATCAGCAGGCCGCCCGCAAACTCGAGGACGAACGCGACGGCATCACCGGCCCGCGTGCCCCCGGCGCCCTGCGCCGCCCCGGCCTCTAGGCAGCCCTCGATGACCGCCCTCACCGCCGTCGACATCGCCACGAACGTGGCCGCTATCCGTGCCCGCATCACCGAGGCGTGCGCGCGCGTCGGCCGCAACCCGTCCGAGGTCACCCTCGTCGCCGTATCCAAAGGTCAGTCCGCCGACCTCGTCCGCGCCGCCGTCGAGGCGGGCTGCGCCGACCTCGGCGAGAACCGCGCGCAGGAGCTGCTCCCGAAGGCCCTCGAAGCCAGCGCCGACCCTCGCTGGCCCCCGCCTCGATGGCACTTCATCGGGCACCTGCAGCGGAACAAGGTGCGCGAGGTGCTGCCGCACATCGTGTCGCTGCATTCGCTCGACTCGCTCTACCTCGTGCGCGAGATCGAGCGACGTGCCGGCGCCCTCGGTGCGGCCACCACGCTCCCCTGCTACCTTGAGGTCAACGTGGCAGGCGAGGCGCAGAAGCAGGGCATCGCGCCCAGCGCACTGCCCGAACTGCTGCGAGCCGCCCGGGCCTGCGACGTCATCGAGGTACGCGGTCTGATGACCGTCGCACCCCACCTCGGAGCACCCGAAGCGGTACGGCCGGTCTTCCGCGCACTCCGCGAACTCGCGCAGGCGCATGGACTGGCCGGGCTTTCGATGGGGATGACCGAGGACTACTCGGTAGCCATCGAAGAGGGGGCGACGGTGGTGCGGGTCGGGCGCGCGATCTTCGGAGCGCGGCCCGCCTAGGACCGTCGAGGCAGGGTCGAAGCCAGGGGGCGGCATGCGCATCGGGATCATCGGCGGCGGCTTCATGGGCGAAGCGTTCCTGCGCGGCCTCGTGCGCGGCAACGTTGCCACGCCTAACGACATCGCCGTCGCGGAGGTCTCTCCCGCGCGTCGCACCGCCCTCGGTGAGCACGGCGTGCGCGTGACCGACGATGCCCAGAGCGCCGCCATCGGCGCGGAAGTCGTCCTCATCGCCGTGAAGCCGCAGGACCTCGCCGCCGCCGGCACCTCGCTCCAGGGTGTGATCGGCAAGGACGCCGTCGTCATCTCGATCGCCGCCGGCGTCCGACTCGACGACATCCGACGCTTCACGGGACATCGCGCCTGCGTGCGGGTGATGCCGAACCTCCCCGCTGCCATCGGCGAGGGCGCTGCGGTCTACCTCGTCGCGCCCGAGGTCTCTGCCGCCCAGCGCGCACGCGTCCGCGAGGTCGTTGCCGCTGTCGCGAAGGTCGCCGTCGAGGTGCCTGACGACGAGGCCGTGGACCTCGCCACCGCGATCCACGGTTCCGGCCCCGCCTATGTCTACCTGTTCATCGAGTCGCTCGTCGAAGTCGCGGTGCGCCTCGGGATGAAGCGCCACGACGCCGAGCAGTTGGTGCTCGCGACCGTCGCCGGCTCGGCCGCCTATGCCCTCGAGACTGGGCTGCACCCCGCCGTCCTGCGCAACGCCGTCACCTCACCAGGCGGCACCACCGCCGCCGCGCTCGCCGAACTCGAGGCAGCGGGCTTCCGCACCGCGATCGACTCCGCCGTGGACGCCGCGTTCGAGCGGGCTCAGGAACTGGGGGAGTAGTCGATGAACGACGTGATCGCGGTGGTGGCGTATCTGCTGCAGTTCCTCGGGTTCGCGATCTTCGCGCGCTCGATCATCTCGTGGTTCCCGATCGACAAGAACGGGCCTGTGTTCCAGGCGCTCGCCGCGATCACCGACCCGATCCTGGAGCCGCTCCGGAAGGTCATCCCGCCGCTCGGCATGCTCGACATCTCGCCGATGGTCGCGATGGTCGTGCTGTTCCTGCTGAGCGAGTTCCTACTGAAGAACCGCACCTTCTAGGCCGTCCCGTCGCCCTCCGGCGGCGGCCCGTCGTAACCCACGCGGCGCCACACCTCCGCCACTTCGAGCCCCTCGATCTCTACCACCTTGGACTTCGAGGTCTGCCCGCCCACGATCCGGACCGCGCGTAGCTCAACACCGAGGCGTTTCGAGAGCACCCGCGCGATCGCCTCGTTCGCGGCCCCATCCACCGGCGCCGCCGTCACCCGCACGAGCAGCGCACCCATCCGATAGCCGACGACAACGTCGCGCGACGCCCTCGGCACGACGCGCAACGCGAAGCGCGCCACCGGCTGGCCGGGCTCGCTGCGGTCGGGTCGCTGGCGCAGGGGCATCAGGGTGACCCTCCTCGGGATGGGATGAGGCCGCATCGTCGGCCCTCGACGGCACGCGCGTCGAGACGGCGCAGTGGGAAGCGAACACCGTTTGTCTTAGGCGAATCGGCGGGCCTAGGATGGCTGACAGGTGGCAAGCGCCGCCGGAGGGTTGAGATGGGCGATACGAACGGTCCGAGTATTCGCTAGTCGCCCGCGGCGCGTCATGCCTCGCCGTGGGCGAGGAGGCGCGCGATGACCCAGCCACACACCGACGGTGAATTCGCGGTGCTCCCGACGGAGGAAGCTTCCTCCCCGGCCGAGCAGTGGCTTGCTGTGCCCGCAGACGAGCGCCTCGGCACGTTCCAGGCCCTCCCTCGTACGGAAGCCGCCGAGGTCTTCCAGGCCCTCGACCCCTCCGAGCAGGTCATCCTGCTCCACGAACTCCCCGTGCAGGAGCGCCGCATCTGGCTGCGCCTGCTCCCGCTGGACGCCATGGCCGACGTCGTCCAGCACGCCAACAACGACGACGAGCGTGTCGCCCTCCTCGACCTCCTCGACTCCGTGACGCGGGTGGAGGTGCAGGCGCTGCTGGCCTACGCAGACGACGAGGCCGGCGGCAAGATGAACCCGCGTTATGCGCGGCTGCGCCCAGAAATGACCGTGGAGCAGGCGATCTTCTACGTCCGTCACCAGACCGGACGGCAGATCGACCTCATCTACTACCTCTACATCGTGGACGACCACGACCACCTGGTCGGTGTCATCTCCTTCCGTGACCTGCTCACGTCGCGGCCACAGGCGCGCATCGCCGAGATCATGCGCCGCGACTTCACGGCCGTACACGAGGACGACGACCAGGAGACCGTGGCGCGCGTCCTCCAGAACGCAGGCCTCCTCGCCATCCCCGTCGTGGACGACGCGGGCCGCATGAAGGGCATGATCACCGCCGACGATGTCCTGGACGTCCTGCAAGACGAGGCGACTGAGGACATCCAGAAACTGGGTGGTGTAAACGCCCTCGACCTGCCGTACTCGCGAACGCCGGTGCTTACGTTGGTCCAGAAGCGCGCCGGGTGGCTCTCGATCCTGTTCGTCGGCGAGATGCTGACCGCGACGGCGATCGGCTTCTTCGAGCACGAACTGGAACGCGCCGTGATCCTGGCGCTCTTCCTGCCGATGATCATTTCCAGCGGCGGCAACACCGGATCGCAGGCCGCGACTCTGATGGTGCGCGCCCTCGCAATCGGCGAGGTGCGACTCGGTGACTGGGCCCGCGTCATGCGCCGCGAGTTCGTGACCGGCGCACTGCTCGGGCTGATCCTCGCGGTGATCGGGATCGGGCGGATCCTCACCTGGCACTTCGCCTTCGGCTCGTACCCCGACCACGCGTACGAACTGGCGGCGACCATCGGCATCTCGCTTATGGGCGTCGTGCTCTGGGGATCGCTCGTCGGTGGGATGTTGCCGTTCGCGCTGCGCCGTCTCGGATTCGACCCGGCCACCGCTTCGGCGCCGTTCGTCGCGACGCTGTCCGACGTGACGGGGCTCGTCATCTACTTCGGCGTCGCCAAGTTCATCCTGATCCCGGCGCTCTAACGCGCAAGCCCGGCTGCAGCTCCGCGTATCCTCGAACTTCGAGTGGTGTGCCGGCGAATGCTTGACAGCAGAACGCGCGTTCTATACTGTTCCGAACATCGGTGGCGGGGGCTCCCGACAACACGAGGCGCATGAGCGCCCGATCAGGAAGGCACGGACCCATGCCAGCCGAAAAGCGCAGCACCGACGACAAGAAGGCAGCGCACGCCATCGGCGCAGGCAAGGCCGCCGATCTCGCGAAGGCGCTTGAGCAGATCACCAAAGACCACGGCAAGGGCGCGATCATGCGCCTCGGAGACCCGGAGGCTGCGATCAACGTCGCCGCCATCCCCACCGGTGCCCTCTCGCTGGACATCGCCCTCGGCATTGGCGGCATCCCTCGCGGACGCATCACCGAGATCTTCGGACCAGAGTCCGCCGGCAAGTCCACCCTCGCCCAGCACATCATCGCGGAGGCCCAGAAGGCCGGCGGTACCGCCGCCTACATCGACGTCGAGCACGCGCTCGACCCGGAGTACGCCGCGAAAATCGGCATCAACATCAACGAACTCCTGATCTCGCAGCCGGACACCGGTGAGCAGGCCCTCGAGATCTGCGAAGCCCTCATCCGGTCAGGTGCTATCGACATCGTCGTCGTCGACTCTGTCGCTGCCCTCGTGCCGCGCGCGGAGATCGAGGGTGACATGGGTGACTCGCTGCCTGGCCTGCAGGCGCGCCTCATGTCGCAGGCGATGCGGAAACTGACCTCGGCGGTGTCCCGCACAAACACCTCGCTCGTCTTCATCAACCAGTTGCGCGAAAAGATCGGCGTCGTCTTCGGCAACCCGGAGACCACGCCCGGTGGCCGCGCGCTGAAGTTCTACTCCTCGGTCCGTTTGGACATCCGCCGCATCGAGTCGCTAAAGGACGGACAGACGTTCATCGGCAACCGTGTGCGCTGCAAGGTCGTGAAGAACAAGGTCGCACCGCCCTTCCGTCAGGCGGAGTTCGACATCATGTTTACCGGCGACCTCCACGGCATCAACCACTGGGGCGACGTCCTGGACCTCGCGGTGGAGTACGAGATCGCCAAGAAGATGGGCGCCTTCTACTCCTACGGTGACCAGCGCCTCGGCCAGGGCCGCATGGCTGCGATGGCGTTCCTGCGCGAGAACCCAATCGGCCCGGAGATCGAGACGAAGATCCGCAACGCCGCCACCGCCCTCAAGCGTGGCCCGTCCGCCGCAGTCGCCGAGGCCGTCGAGGAGCCCGAAAGCATCTCGATCGACGCGTAGACCGAGAACGACAGCAAGCGCAGAGCAGCGGGAGGTCGACGGGCAGGTGCACCTCACCGTCACGAGCGTCGACTACCGCACGCACGGCATCGCCGCCGTCACCATCGCCACCGATTCCTCGGAGGCGACGGTCGGCGGCGACTTCGTGTCCCCCGCCGTCGATGATGACGGCGCGACATCCGAGGCCACACCCACGCTGATCCTCGGTGACACGGCAATGCTGCATCGGCTCACTCGAGGTCGCACCCTGACCTCGGCGGAGTGGGACGCCATCCGCGAAGAAGGCCGTGTCGGCCTTGCCGTCCGCCACGCGATGAACCTCGTCGCGCGGAAGCCGCGCAGCGAGTCGGAGATCCGTCGCACCCTGCTCACCCACGCCGCCGCGTTCGAGCCGTCCGAGGTGGACGCGGCAATGGCTCGCCTCCGCGACCTCGGTGCCGTCGACGACAGCCGCTGGGTGGCCAGTTATGTCGCACAGCCCCGCGCGAACGGCCGGGGGGCTCGACTGCTCCGGCGTGAACTCGGCCAGCGTGGCGTGCAGGACGCTGACGCCAGCGAAGCCCTCGACGGCCGGGACGAGGGCGCCGCCGCCCTCGCGGCCGCACTCAAGCGCACCCGCTCCCTGCACGGCTTGGACCGCGAGGCCGCCCGACGCCGCCTGTACGACTTCCTCCGCCGCCGCGGCTTCGACGATTCGGTCGCCCGCCGCGCGATGGAGACCGCCCTCGCGGAACTCCTCGCTGAGGCCCCTGCCGAGGCCTGAACCTCGCCCCCTCTCCCGCAACCCGTCCGCAGCGCCTCTGCAAGCCCGGTGATACGATCACTTCAAGCAAAGCACTCCCTTATGTAGTGCGACCGCCTCAACAAACACATCGCGGCCACTTGCGACCCCCTTGCAGGGCGAGGCGCGGGCCGTCCGTGAATCGGAGACCACGATGGATCCTGTGATCCTGGCGATCGTCGCTACCGTTGCGGGCCTGGCTGTTGGCGGCGGCCTCACTTTCCTGATCACGCGCAGCGGCGCCAACAACATCGTCGCGCAGGCACGCGAGCGCGCTCGACTGGCCGGCGACGAGGCAGAGCAGCGTGCCCGCGCCGCCGAACTCGACGCCGAGAAGCGCGCCCTCGAGCGCCGCGAGACCGTCGACCGCGAGGTGAACGAACGCCGCGCTGAACTCAGTCGCGCGGAGCGCCGCCTCGAGCAGCGGGAGACCGCCGTCGAGCGCCGTGGGGAGGCCCTTGAGCGGGCGGAGCAGTCGCTGCGCGACCGCACCGCCGCCATCGAGCGTGCCGAGCGAGAGGCCGAGGAGGCCCGTGCGGCCTCCCGAGGCGAACTCGAGCGAGTAGCTGGCCTCACCACCGAGCAGGCCCGCGAGGAGCTGCTGGCGCGTCTGGATGACGAACTGCGCGAGGAATCTGGCCGCCGCGTCCGCGCGATGGAGATCAGCGCCCGCAACGAAGCGGACGTCCGCGCCCGCAAGGTGCTGGCCACGGTCATGCAGCGCATCACGTCGGACATCACGGCGGAGACGACCGTCAGCGTGGTGCCGATCCCCTCGGACGAACTGAAGGGCCGCATCATCGGCCGCGAGGGCCGCAATATCCGCGCCTTCGAGGCGGCCACCGGCTGCGACCTGATCATCGATGACACCCCGGAGGTCGTCACGGTCTCCGGCTTCGATCCGGTCCGCCGCGAGATCGCCCGTGTGGCCCTCGCGCGCCTGCTCCAGGACGGCCGCATCCA